>CAZQQR010000186.1:8654-10840 GCA_964595515.1 uncultured Pirellulaceae bacterium | reverse complement strand
TTCAGACATAAGAAAGTGGGATCGCGGTTGATCCCGAATCGATTCCGGGCAACAAGTCAAACTTGCCCTTTTTCGGATTCTTGTTTTTGTTCCGATTCTTGTTTTTGACTTTGAGCGACTCAATCGTTTTTTCCCAGAACGCTTTGACTTCGTCGTCCTGGAAACGCAAATCGTGAAGCCCCTCATCCCAAGCTTGAACCGCCCACTCTGCGGCCTTGATTCGATTGCCTGCGAATTTAACCTCGTGCAAAATAATCCTGCGATACAGCGTATCGCGATCATCTCTCAACCAATGTCGGCCGGGCTCGATCGGATCACTTTTCTGAAGCAGTTTTTTGTACTCTGCAATGGCCGCCATCTGCTGTTTCGTTTCATTCGAATCCCACATCACGTGAGCTTTTTCGAGTGCCCGTTCAGGGGAGTAATTCATCTTGTACAAAAAGTACCCGCCAGCAGCCAAGCCAATCAGCAGAAGTGGAATGAGAAATCCACCACGTCGAGACCCAAACAAAATCTGCATGCTGGCAATCAGGTGGATCAAGCGTTCAATCTCTGTCAGCCCGCCATTGTTTCGCCGACCGCCCGGGAAATAGCGACCATGTCGGTAACCACGTGGGCCACCATATCCGACTCGAATTCGCATTTAAAATTTCCCGTCCAAAACAGTTAAGTATAGCGCTCGTTTCAGTCTAGCGCTGATAGGCCATTATTGCAAAATCGTATCAATAATAAAGACGTTAACATCGGAAGCGACGTCAATAACAGAAGCGAATGGCCAGACTGAACTCGGCGTGGACAGCACCGCCGGTATGGACATTGCAGCGGATCGACTATTTCGCTTTCGCCGACAGTCAAACCAATGCCGCCAAAGACAAAAAAAGCCAGCTGGAATCCAGCTGGCCAAATACTCACAAATCAGATTTCAAGAACGATTAAGTTCCTTCGTCTGCATTGGCATTATCGGGAGTAGGAGGTGTTGAATCTGCTTCCGGCTGAGGAGTCGAATCAGCTGGCTGTGCTGGGATCGCGTTTCCTTCAATTTTGGTTTCAACAGTTGGCTGAACGTCGCTGACAACAGTCTCACCAACAATCGTTTCACCGACAACTGAACCACCGACGACTGTTCCGCCATCAACATAAGTGCCAGCCGCTGGAGCAGCGTATCCGCCCTCAACATAAGTACCGTTCATTGGAGCGTATCCACTGTTGACAATCGTTTCGCCACCGTAGTACGGCTGAGCAACGCCACCACCGCAACAACTGCTAACTGGAGCAGAAGAATACATTGGCTGCTGAACAATCGGCTGAGACATAACAGGCTGAGACATGATTGGCTGAGCCGTAACTGGCTGAGACACAATTTGTCCAGACATGACCGGCTGAGCATTTGAAATGATCGGCTGGCTCATGACAGGCTGACTCATCATCGGCTGGCTCATGATCGGTTGACTCATAACTTGAGTCGAAGCCATTGGCTGACTGTAAGTCGGGTAGCTAGGAGTGCTGTTGTATACTGGCTGGCTATAAACCGGCTGGGCGCTGTAGCTCGGTGCTGAGTTGTAGACAGGTGTGCCATACGACTGCATAACTGGTGATGAAAAAGCGGGAGTGACTCCGCCTGAGCAACCAACACATTGAGCACTGGCTGAGTTTGCAGAGAAAGCCAAAACGGCGGCTGCCACTGTAAGAGTTAACAATTTATTCATTCGATTCTCCGAATATTAGTGTGTTTGTGGCAAACCGAGACATCCGCCGGTTACCTGCCCTGTAGGAAACGATCGATTAGACTCAGTCAGCCCAAAGTGTCAAGCGAGGCAAAATAGGTCAAGCGTGAAAATTTAGACAGTGATGAGGGATTTATCGAAATCGAAGGGCGATTTGCTTGCATTTCAAACTAAAAAAGCCACCCCGAAGAGTGGCTTGGTTTTTCAATTGTCTCGTCTTTTGACGATCTAGCGACGATTCAAAACGCGGCCAAGAACTCGTCGTTGAGGCTGCTGGCAACCGTTACAAGTCGAGTAAGTGACAGGCTGTGGAGCAAACTGTGTTGTTCCACATGATGTGCAACCAGAATTTACAACTGGTGTTCCAACAACAGTCGGCTGCGGCACGTAAGTCGAAGAAACGACTGGTGCAGGAGCGTATGTTGTTGTTGGTACCGCGCCGCCGCCACAACAAGTTGTTGT
>CAZQQR010000186.1:658-8554 GCA_964595515.1 uncultured Pirellulaceae bacterium | reverse complement strand
AACAAGCAATGCAACCATTGCGAGCTTACCAATTAACGTTCTCTTCATTAGAAAATCTCCATACGTGATTTGAAAATAGCGCTCACCAGAGCACTAAAAAACTGCATCTGAAGCGAGACAGTTTATCCTCTTCGTTCCAACGTTCAACAACCCCCAAGCGTTAAAGCTGCTCTGATTTCTCCCAGTAAGTTTTTCCATGCAACCTAAGCCCCCTGGTTTGAAATCAGACACGAAATAGAACCTCAGTCGTTCAACTCAAACTCACATTTTGCCTCGACTTAACTTTCGGTTAATCGAAGTACCGATGTCGCCAAGACTTATTGCCGCCGGCAAGAATTTCGCCGCGGTTGGAATTCTTGCCAGCCTCTTGATGCGGTCCACTAATCGAGTACTAAGCTGAAATTTTGGACTTTCAGTTTGCATGAACCAATCTCATTTGGTTCCGCAAATAAAGTTAGCAATTCAACACAATTCCGTTGGCGGTCGTTCTTGGATACATCCGCCAAAAATTAGGCTCGATGTCGATAACCAATGAACCTGTGTCAGGTTTGAACGGTCTTGTAGTCAGATCGAACGTCTTGGTTTGAAAAGAAACGATCAATTTACAGTTCTAAACCCTGTATTTTGAACGATTTAAGGAAAATCCAGGAATTGTGATAAGGACGGCATCGGAAATGCGTACTAACTAATAGACAAAGCCATTCGCAACTTTAGAAAGCGATTTACCATGTTTCATATCGAGCCCGAGTCGTGGGAAACGACCGAAGGAAATCCACCTGATAACGCACCAACTTCGAAACCAACCTTCGAAAGCCTCGAAGCGTTTTCGGAGTGGATGGACGACCAGTTGATCTTGCTGGAAGAAAATAACAAAGACTTTGCCACAACCAAGTCGATTCGCCGCGCGTTCAATCGAACTTAATCAATCAACGTCCAACTTCAATTAGTGGCCAACCTCAATTAACGGCCAACTCGTCTCGACCACTATGAGCGTTGATCAGATACTTGGCTGCGTGCCTACCGACATCGCCCTCAGCCAATCCAGCCTTCGCTATCGGCCGCGCCGGATTTCCGAGCCTTCAAAGTGAATTTGAATTCGGTAGACCATTTTCTCGCGACAATGAATCAGACCGGTTTCCAGGTCGATTCGTTCAGGCACATCCTGTCGACGCTTGTCGACCATCGCGTGATAACCTCGCTCCGAAAAAATGTCAATCAACATCGCAAGCGCGAGTGGATCGTCAAAAATTTCGTCTTCTGAATTTACGTTCGCACGCCCCGACAAAGCATGTGGCGTGATGATCGGCATGAATTTTTCATCAATCATCTCGACGACTTTGACGAATTTTTCATTGTGCTTTAATTCATAGCTATCCAGCCGCCGGACCAATTCCTGCCTGGCGTGAACGATAATTTCTTCTGCAAGAGGCAGTGGTCTCAACCGATCAAAGGTCCTTGGGTCAAGCTCCAGAGAACTTTGATACTGAAGCTCTTTGAGGATATTCTCCTCCACCTCTTCGATTGGGCCTTCGGCATTGATGAAGTGGTAATGGTAAATATTCTTGAGAGACTGAAGTGCGTCCCATGTTTTTTCTTTGAATACGCGGTACCGCTGAGAGGCTTTCTCCAGACTTAAATCGGTCGCTCGTAATTCTCTTTTTTCACCAACACCAGTCTCATCGACTTTTTCATTGTGTTCAGCGATTTGTTTTCCGCGCGCGAGCTGTCGGTCAACGCTGGTTTGCTCGCTGGCGAACAAAACCATCGCATGGATGGTTGGTCTGCGAAAATGGATTGCCAATTCAGTCTCGCCAAATTCACTGTGCAGTTGATCAATTTGCTCAACCAACAGTTTCAGGCAATCGACCTGGACCTGAGTTCGGGGAAACCCATCCAATAGCGCACCGTCTCGATACTCAGGCTTCAACAGCTCGCGTAGTATGATCCCGACGACTTCGGTATCGCCAACCATCTGGCCGCGGTCTTTGATCGCTTTCGCTTCTGGCGTATTCAAAAGCTGACTGACAACGATTGGCGGACAAGTCAATCCGCGAGCCGCCGTGATGAATCGCGTGTGCGTGCCTTTTCCGGCGCCAGGAGCACCGCCAAGCAGAATTAGTTCCTTGGGAAAATGCAGATTCTCACGCCCAACCTCTTCTTCAAGGTTTTCCCAAACCGTTTCAAAGATCACCTGCGCATCTTTGATTTCAAGGTTGAAAGACGTTACTGGTTCGTTTTTTGGATTTGGATCGTTCATTGCTCGGGAACAATTCATTTTGGCCTGGAATCGCGAACGTCGATTGTAACCGTTTCTACCTGATGGGAGCAGCCGAAAGCAAAAATGAACCTGCGCCAAAATGTCTGGTCTGCCATTTGATGGACAGCGAATGAATGAGCCACTCTGTGAACCGCCACTTTCGCTCCGCCGACCTTCCATGCTAAAACGATAGTTCGAAATCCTGTTGTACCGTGAGAAAAAAGATGTCGACGCCTGTAATTGATGGCTGCCTGTTCGCTTGGAAAAAAAATCTGGACTACGGCCAGAAACTGGTTGCTGATTTGGAAGAAGCCCAAATGGTTTCTCAACCTGCCGAAAATCCCGACTCACCATCCAATCATCCGGCCTGGGTGCTCAGCCACCTCAACGTTTATGTTCCCATCGTCGGCGCGATCATCAAGAACGAAGCGTTCGAAGATCCCAAAGAACATGAGTTTGGAATGCTCTCCAAACCGCAGGCCAACCGTGACGTTTACGCTTCGAAAGAAGAACTGATTGCAAACTTTGTTCAGGGTCACGAAACAGTCATCGAGCTCCTTGGAAACGCAGACGATTCCATATTTGCCAATCCGGTTAAGCTCCCTCGCTGGGCCAACGTGATGCCGATCGCAGGCGTTGCACTTCCCTATCTGATGTTCAATCACGAAAACATTCACCTGGGACAAGTCAGCGCATGGCGTAGAATCCAAGGAATGCCAAGCGTCTAATTGATCGTTGAAGTAATTAGTCGTTGAAGTAGCGAAGACCACGCTTGAATCAACAGCACGGAGCACTGATGAACGAAGATGGAAAACAATCGGATCAATCCGTTGGTTCGGTGCAACTAATCGATCGTACTTCGGTTCCCGTCAATCAGTTGAGTGGTTTTCAAAAGCATCACCGAGCCCCCGTCTCCAAGAGCGACTCTGACCAGCGATTTATCGTGGACTTGAGTGCGACTGAAATGGATGACGATTTGCAATCCACATTTTCGGCGCTCCGAAAAGCTTACGGCCTGAAACGAAAAGAGATTCAGGTGGATGGTCCATCCGATGGCGGCGGCACGATCCTGACTCCATTCTTTCGATACTTGATTCAAATCGAGCAAAACACCGAGCGTCCAAACCATGTAACGTGGACTCGGTCGATCGTTGAGATCAGCGAGCCAGCTCGCGTATTCGCCGGTCCGTTTGAACAGGTGTTCGGGAACCGTTTTTCCGAACTCGAAGTCGGAACGCATGACGAACTGGATCTCGAGGCGATCGTCGACCACATCGAGGACGCTGAATTAGATTTGGTGGAGCTCGACTACGACAAAGATCTGACTTGGTGCGAAATCAACATGCTCGATCTTCTGGCTACGATTCGATTGGAAAACCGAACGATCCAAGTCACCAAACGAGTCGAATCGTCACCGCAAGAATTATTGGAGACATTCCTGGATGTTCAGCAACGGTTTATGTCGAGCCTGAACATGTCTGGTAGTTCTTTTTTATCCGCAGGTTAGCAGAGTTGAAGGACACGTTGGCTGACTATTGTGAGACCACAGTTCGGTACAACAAAAGGCCCGGGTTACCACAATCATCTAACAACTACTGTTCCAAACTCAACTACTGTTTCAATGTTCGATTGAAAAACTCAAGCACCGTCTGCTTGACCTCAAGCGATTGAAACTCTTTGCCGCCGTGCCCGGCACCCTTAACGATTTCGAATTGAGAAGGCACACCCGCAGCCCGCAGTTTTTCATGGAGCCGCTGGCTTTGGGTCAATGGAACGCCAGGGTCTTTTTCACCATGCATGATCAAGAAGGGCGCGTCGTCTTTTGAGACCTGATAAAAGGCGCTGGCTTGTCTTGCCAACTCTGGCCGATCACGAACGGTTCCGCCAAGCAATTTGGCTCCATTTGAGTTAGCGATATCGGCTTCGGTGCGGCCATCCGTCAGCATGTTGTATGGCATCGTCAGAAGGTCTGTCGGCCCAAACCAATCGCATACCGCCTGAACGCGACTGGAGCCTTGTTCAGTTTTCGGAATATCCAACGTTCCCATCAACGCGACCAGGTGACCTCCCGAGGAACTACCCCAAGCTCCAACATGATCTCCGTCAAACTGATACACGTCGGCGTTTGTTCGGGCCCACCGAACCGCCGCTCGACAATCATCAATCTGAGCAGGCCATTTCGCCTCTTGGGTCATACGAAAATTAATACTCGCAACCGCGAATCCGTGTTTAGCCAACCAAGCTGCCGGACAACGATCTTTGCTGCCATTCTTCCAACCGCCACCGTGAACCCAAACTACGACTGGCAATTTACCCGTGAGTTTTTTCGGTCGATATAGATCCAGCAATAACTTTTTGTCGCCAATCACGGAGTACTGAAGATCACGGAGTACTTCGACGCCTTCGGGTGGCGCCGCATATTTTTTCACCCGAAGCTTTGCCTTGGCTCCTTCGTTGGCTCTTGCGATCGCAAAGTCGACAAGCTTTTGAGAATTAAAAAAGCCTTTGAAATAATTGTGCCCTTGTCCGGAGGCGACTTCAAGTTCGGCAAACTGGCCAGCCCCCAGTCGCTGATACGTTTCCATCAAACGAGCGGAGTTTTCTTCTAGCGGGACGACTTTATCGGTGTCCCCGTGGATGATGAAAACAGGGATCTTCGCCTTTGCCAACACACCGATTTTTTCAATTGGATTGTGCTGATTGAGCGAAGCATTCAATTCTTCTGTCGTCATCTCATAGGCCGGTGCCGCTCGTTCGACGTTTGGATACGTCGTCAAATCAAATACAGGATAGATTCCGGCTAGCCCAGCAACTTTGTCTGTGTTGCGAATGGCCCAACTACTTGACCACAAACCACCCCGACTTCGGCCGAGCAAACATGGCTTGGCTGCAAAACCGCGATTTCGAACCAGCTCTTTGTAAAAGGCCGAAAAAAGCTTACGGCCAGCTGGCGATCCATAACCTTCACCAACATCAATACCGGCGACAGCAACTCCAGCAGCAAGAAACTGCTCGTGCATCCATTTTTCATGAACATCCGGGCAGCACGGCAGCGTTGGCGAATACATGATCCAAGGCTGCGGAGTGGTGCGTCTTTCTTTTTCAGGCCAAAGAATGAATGCCGGGCGGTCGTTTACCAAAAAAGTTTCACCCTCCAGGATGAGTTCCTTGATCGGTTTATCAGTCGCTTGGTTTTGGGCCAAGACTGAAGAACTGAAAACCAGAAACGCGATTGCGATTAGGACTAAGAGTTGATTTGGTTTCACCTGACTACCTCATTGAATTTCGCGAATGTTTGCGAATGCTTGCGAATGCTTGCGAATAGATTATCACTTCTTCTTTTTCTTCTTGCTGCCACCATTACCGAGAGTTTTGGATCTCATTCGGGCGATCGTTGATTGCTCGGCGGCTTCATCGAAATCAGGATTAAGAACGACAGGAATGGCGGCTTTCGTTTCTTTTTGCCAAGCTTCAAGATCAGCCAACAGCGTTTCTACGACATCCGGTTTGTCGTCGGACAAATTAGCCGCCTCTGCAATGTCTTGACTTAAGTCAAACAGCTCCAAATCTCCCGACTCAAAATACTGAATCAGTTTCCACTTCCCTTTACGGATCGTGCTGCATGGACGCGACCGGAATAGTGGGTCACGCTGCTCGGCCCAAGTTTGGCCGTAGGATTGTAAATAGGCAGGAAAGTGCCAGTAGACCGAACGGGGGGCTCCGTCTTGGTTTAAGTCATCGACCTTGCCCTGAAATAGCGAAACCAAACTTACGCCATCATTGGTTTGCCCCGGAGGAAGTTTCGCACCAGCCATTTCGCAAAGCGTGGGAAACAAATCAACTCCGATGATTGGCTCATCGCAAGTCTGACCGGGTTTGACTTTGCCGGGCCAGTTCACAAAAAACGGAACCCGGATTCCGCCTTCGTAGTAGGTTCCTTTGTATCCTTTGAGTGGTTGCATATCAGTTGCCGGTCCGTAACCTCCATTGTCTGAATAAAACAAAACAACTGTGTTGTCACGAATCCCAAGCTCATCCAATGTTTTCATGATCTTGCCAACGCCGTCATCGACCGACTGAATCATGGTCGCCATTGCCACGTGGTTGTGTATTTTCCCCGGCTGTTTGTTCTCATATTTTGCAACCAGTTCTTTCTTGGCATGCAGAGGCGTGTGAACTGCAAAATGAGTCAGGTACAGCATCCAGGGGCTGTCTTTGTTCTCCGTGATGAATTTACATGCCTCATCTCCCAGTCGATCCGTAACGTATTCGCCCTTGGGTGAATCCTCCAAATTTGGCACTTTGCCATGCGGTGGATAGTAGCCTTTGGGTGGACCGCCCGAATGTGTTCCACCGATGTTCAAATCAAATCCATACGGAATCGGATCATCGCTCAAATGCCATTTTCCCATAGTCGCTGTTTTGTACCCGGCAGCCTGAAGCTGATGGGCCCACGTTCGAATTTTTGGGTCAAGCGTTTTCTTTCCGCCGATATGCTCAAGTCGACGATGGGCTTTCTTCCCTCGGGGCGTCGTCCCAACGTTGTAGATCTCATGACGCGGCGTGTACTGACCAGACAGCAAACAAGCCCGCGCTGGAGCGCAGTTTGCGGCACAAGAATAGGCGTTATCAAAAATCATCCCGCCGCGCGCAAGCTTGTCGAGATTCGGAGTCTCATAAAAATCGGACCCCATATAGCCGGTGTCTTTCCAGCCAAAATCATCCAGGAATACAAACAGGATATTCGGAGTCGCGTTTCGAGCAGAGTTATCGTTTGCGTTAACAATCTTGCCAACTGCAAAATTCAAGCAGGCGAGAATCGTGAAAACAGTTAGCAGAATTTTTCGTGGCATCAGTATCACTCATACGAACAACTAAATCATAAAACGTAAAAACGCTCTTAACATTTTCTCTCGGGACAAGGCTAAGATAACATCATCTGAGATCAACTGATACAAAACGAGAATAATCGGGAAGTCGCGAGATGGTAATCGGTTGCAATCAAAGCGAATTTTGAAAGGAGGCGAGTTTCGTGAAGATTTTGGCTTTGGCTTATCTGGCGTATAGCGCAACGCTCAGCTTAATCACATTTGTGATTTATGGCTGGGACAAGCGTCAGGCAAAGCAAAACGGCTGGCGGGTTCCAGAAAAGCGACTTCATCGTTTTTCGCTGCTTGGAGGCTGGCCGGGCGCAATCGCTGGCCAACAATTCTTTCGCCATAAAACGCAAAAGTGGAAATTCAAAGCGGTGGCAACCATCGCGGCCGTGTTGCACTTGCTGGCCATTGGCGGCGCTGTCTACGCGATTTTGGCCTGGGGATGAGCGACATGGATTGCTGCCATTCAGCAGTCGTTTATTGGCAACGTCGGTTGCAGCAAGATTGCGAGACACCAGAGAAGATCCGAAGCAATGAACCTATTGCAGATTGGGAGGCCCGCTTTCGACGATGGATTCTCGGTTGATTAGGCTTCAGAACTCTTGACGAGTTCCGCTACCAGTCATCGCTTTAATTTCGTATCCGCTAACAACATTGTTAGCAGAATTTAAGACTAATGATCAGTCAGGTAAAGATTGGGGTAGTGGACGAGGTTACGAGTCCTTTCGAGCCAACAAACGCAAGGGACTCGTAACCTCGTCC
>CAZQQR010000186.1:0-648 GCA_964595515.1 uncultured Pirellulaceae bacterium | reverse complement strand
GCGGTCTCCCCCCCCTCCCCCCAAAACCCCCCCCCCCCCCCCCACCCCCCCCCCACTACGGTCAATCCTATTTTTCAGTTTTGACGAACTCTTAGCGATTGAGTGCAGCCAACACTGTTTTTCGTAGTTCGGCGACCAGGAAAGCCGAACCCGTCAGACAAACCGTATGATTTGGTTCGACGTTTTCCCAGACTCGACTCCACGCTTCCTCAGGTGTCTGGGCAATGGATAAACGGGCCGAAGGTTGGCCAAGCTTGATTAGCTCTTCGCGAATTTCGCTGGCGATCTCCAGCAAGTCCGCCGGTTCGCAGCCACGTGGGTTGGATTGATATTTGGTAATGACGATTTCGTCAAAGCAAGTCAGCAGAGGCTGCAAGATTTCTTTGGCGTCCTTGTCACGGCTGATCGCCACGATCAGGGACTTCTTTGAACTGGTGCTCCAATTCTCGAGATCATTTTTCAACGTCTCGGTTAGCGCCAGAATCGAAGCCAGATTGTGTGCCATGTCGATCACGACTGTTGGCGAAGTCGACACGACTTCGGTGCGACCGGAGAGCGAGGTTGTTCGAAGCCCTTGGCGGATCGCAGTCTCGTCAACGAATGCTGTTTCGTTTTTCTTTTCGATGACTTGGCCAACTTTGTTAAGCA
>CAZQQR010000185.1:0-10940 GCA_964595515.1 uncultured Pirellulaceae bacterium | reverse complement strand
AGCACGTTGAGCGAACAAGATGATCTTTTCCAAATCCGAACACAAATTTGCTTTGACGATCAGCAAGCTGGCTCATGCGAATCCGTTCCTGCCAGAAAGAGTTGAACTCGAAAGAGAGGCACTCGGAAAAGATTTCGACAAATCAACCCGTCCCTATTGGAGTTGGACGCTGGATGACGAATTGGATCGTCCGAATGTAATCGCGTTGACGGAGCGCGTGATCGAATTGACGGCCAAAGTTCGTGAGAAGATCTCTGAATGCAATAAGGTCTCCAAAGAAGATTTTGAACTCTACGACGATCTCGCGCTTTACGTCCTCTATTACCAACAAATCGTGCGCTGCGAGGGGGATCCAAAGACGGGTGAGATTCGTGCTCAAGACTGGGATGACTTTCGGAACGCGTTTGAGCATTGGATGAACGTGGATGGGAAAAAATCAGCCAGTTTTAAACAACCGGAGCACGTTTTTGCATTCCTTCATCAAATTCGTCGCGCCTTTCACAACATTTTTCTTTGCGTGATCGGACGTTCGTGGCCAATCGCGAAATTGAGAGCGAGAATTTTTGAATCGATTTTCACGCATGATATGCGTCGTTGCCGAAATGGTTTGTTCGCGTCGATGAATGAAGTCACGACGCTTGTTGTTGGACCAACGGGTACCGGCAAGGAGCTGGTTGCCAGAGCCGTTGGGCTTTCGCAATATTCTCCGTTCAACTCCAAAACCAAGAAGTTTATGGGATTGGGAAAAGAACGATTCGTGGCACTTAACCTAACAGCCTTTACGCCGACACTTATTGAGTCGGAGTTGTTCGGTCATGAAAAAGGAGCATTCACGGGAGCAACGAGTGCGAGACAGGGATGGTTGGAATCCTGCAGCCAGTATGGCACCGTTTTTCTTGATGAGATCGGTGAGCTGGACCTCGCAATCCAAGTCAAACTTCTTCGTGTGATACAAAATCGACAATTTCAACGAACCGGTGAAACCAAGACGCGTCGTTTTGACGGAAAGTTTATCGCGGCAACCAACCGGAATCTTGCCGAAGAGATTGAAAGCGGGAATTTTCGAGAAGACTTTTACTATCGGCTTTGCTCAGACGTCATCGAGACGCCTTCGCTAGTTGAACAACTGGAAGACTCGGCAGACGAATTTGAGTTCTTGACGGATTTTATCTGTCACCGAATTGCTCCAGCCGAAGCAGCGGGCTTGAAAAAGGATGTGCTGGATTGGCGCCAACGTTCTGGACGCAACCATCACTGGCCTGGCAATATGAGAGAGCTAGAGCAGTGCGTCCGCAACGTCATGATTCACAATGACTACCAACCCTCTCTCCAGCAAAACCACACTGGCCGCGATTCGTTTGAGACTTTGATCACCGATGTGTCATTGACCGCGGATGGTTTGCTCGCCCGGTACTGCCAGCTCGCGTACCAAAAACATGGAACGTATGAAAAAGCCGCCGCTGCGATTGGGCTTGATCGCCGAACCGTTAGGGCAAAATGTGCCCAACTGGAAAAAGATCCGTAGCAGAAACAACCGGCCCAACCGGGACGGCTTTGAAACGATCAATCAACAAATTGCCGGACGGGTATTATCAACTAGATGGGCAAAGCATAAAATCGGGTAAGCAATTTCGAATTCGAGACGACTATGAAAACCAATCAAAATTTTGTGTCACTGATCGCTGTTTTGGCGATCAGTTTTTTCGCTTGTAATTCATCCTTGGGACAGGAAGGTACGAACGTGGTGGATAATAATTCGGCGTTGCTCAAGCCCTGGGTTGGACCTTACGGAGGGGTGCCGCCTTGGAAGCAGGTAAGGCCTGAGGAGTTCCTTGGTGCGTTTGATGCAGCTATTGAACAAGCAAAAGGTGAATTGAACACGATAGCGGATGATCCGAACGCACCGACTTTTGATAATACGATCAAAAAAATGGAACAGGCTGGTAAAACGCTATCGCGTTTGGAATCAGTCTTTGGAGTCCACACATCAAATTTGAACCTTGGTCCAATTCCTGATATCGAAGAAAAAGTCGCTCCAGAACTTTCGAAACATTACGACTGGATTACACAAAACGAAAACTTGTTCAAGCGAATCGAGACATTGCACCAAGGAGACCAATCGGACTGGACGCCTGCCCAATCTCGTTTGGTCAAAGACCTTTACAACTCATTCGTAAGGCAGGGCGCGAAACTGGATTCTGAGAAAAAGAAGAACTTGTCGCAGGCTAACTCGGCACTCGCAGGTTTATTCACTCAGTTCAGCCAAAAAGTCTTGGCCGACGAAGGCGGTTGGATAACTTGGATTGACAATGAAGAAGATCTTAAAGGACTTCCTCAGAGCATCATCGATGGAATGGTCAACGCTGCCAACGATGCGGAAGAAAAAAACGGAAAATGGGCGATCACAAACACACGAAGTTCGATGGAACCCTTTTTGACTTATTCGGACAACCGCGAGCTTCGAGAAAAGGTCTGGCGAAATTATTACAACCGCGGAGACAACGGTGACGAAAACGATACCAACGAAATTATTAGCGTGATTTTGAAGCTTCGCGCGCAGCGTGCCAAATTGCTTGGCTACGAAACTCACGCACACTGGAGACTTGAGCCGCAAATGGCAAAGGATCCATCGAAGGCCATGGACTTGATGCTCAAGGTTTGGCCCAAAGCCGTCGCCCGCGTAAAAGAAGAAGTCGCAGACATGCAGGCGATTGCTGACAAAGAAGGCGCTGGCATCACGATCGAACCATGGGACTATCGCTACTACGCCGAAAAAGTACGAAAAGAGAAATACGATTTGGACTTCAACGAAGTTAAACCGTATCTTCAGTTGGACAAACTGCGCGAAGGCATGATGTGGACGGCCGGAGAATTGTATGGTTTTGAATTCAAAAAAGTCTCCAACGTCCCGGTTTTCCATCCCGACGTCACCGTTTGGGAAGTCACCCGCAACGGGGATCACGTTGGGCTTTGGTATTTTGATCCATTCGCCCGGCGCGGCAAACGAAGTGGTGCCTGGATGACGGCTTATCGGATCCAAGAAAACATAGATGGGCCGATCACACCGATCGTTTCTAACAATTCTAACTTTGTAAAAGGTAAACCCGGCGAACCAGTACTGATTTCTTGGGATGACGCCGTAACGTTGTTCCACGAATTTGGACACGCGTTGCACGGATTGTGTAGTGATGCGAACTATCCATCCCAAGCGGGCACGTCAGTCGCTCGCGATTACGTCGAGTTTCCATCGCAATTGAACGAACACTGGTTGTCGACTCCGGAAGTACTTTCCAAATTTGCGGTTCACTACCAGACTGGCAAACCAATGCCAAAAGAGCTCTTGGATAAAATCGAAAAGGCCGCCACGTTTAACCAGGGATTCAGCACGGTCGAGTATCTCGGAAGTGCTTTGATCGACATGAAATTGCACTTGGCCGGCAACGTGCTGATTGATGCTGACAAGTTTGAAAAAGAGACTCTGGCAGAACTTGGGATGCCAAAAGAGGTTGTCATGCGGCATCGCACACCACAGTTTAGCCACGTTTTTTCCAGTGATGGCTATTCCGCTGGCTACTACAGCTATCTTTGGTCGGACGCTTTGACGGCAGATGCCGCAGAAGTGTTCGAAGAAGCCGGTACATACTACGATCCCGAAATCGCAAAGAGTCTCTACGACAATATTATGTCAGTTGGAGACACGATTGATCCAGCCGAAGGTTTCCGCAAATTCAGAGGCCGTGACGTGGATACAAAAGCTCTGCTTCGAAAACGCGGTTTTCCCGTGGAGTAAGGCACAGGTCGACTAGATGTTGAAGCATCATGACAAAGGCTTAGAAACAAGAACGTTTTTCGTCGTTTCGAATTCTGTCGCGAACGGTGTTGTCGAACTAAGATAAGTGAAAAGATCCAGCCCTCGTGTGCGAGCGAATAGGATCGGGATTATAGAAAAAGGAAAACCATGAAACGTAATACTAATCGGCGTAGTTTTTTGAAAGCCGCCGGAGCAACGTGTGCCGCTGGATATCTGAGTGGCTCGGCTGCGACAACTTTGGCCAGCGGATATGCACCTGGATTTCGCTCTGTTAACGAACAGCCAGGGATCGGGTTTATTGGAACGGGAATTCGTTTCCATACCTACCATGGAAAACAGGCACTTAAATTTGGACCTTGCGTTGGCGTTTGTGACGTCGACGGAGTTCAAGCTGGTCGCGCACTCCAAGTCGCCATTGACCATCACCGCGAACAAAAAAGAGATTTGACATCAATTGCCTGTGCGGACTACCGCCGGTTGCTGGACAACAAGGATGTTGATGTTGTCGTGATTGGAACCGTCGATCACTGGCACTCCAAAATTGCCATCGACGCCATGAGAGCTGGTAAGGATGTCTATTGTGAAAAACCAGTAACGTTGACCATTCGTGAAGGTCAACAAATCCTTAAGGTCATGAAAGAGACAAACAAAGTCGTTCAAGTCGGAACGCAGCAACGGACCGAATTTTCAAAGCGATTTTCGACTGCTGCGGCCATGCAGAGGGAAAATCGAGTTGGAAAACTCAAACACATTCACATCGCACTTGGCGGCTCTCGCGAATGCGGAGAATTGAAAGTTTGCGATCCTCCCAAAAGCTTGGACTGGAACGAATGGTTGGGACAATGTCCTGTCGTTCCTTATCGCGCCGCCGATGAGATTGTCGACGTCCAAGGCTGGGGAGCTGGGCATCCGTTCAGCCGAGCACACCGGTACTATCGTTGGTTCTATGAATACTCAGGTGGAAAACTGACCGACTGGGGCGCGCACCATGTTGATATCGCGCTTTGGGCATTGGACCGGCTTGGCCCCGATGTCGGTAAAATCGAATTTGATCCGATCTCGGTCACTCATCCGGTTGAGTTTGACGAATCAGGAATGCCAAAGTCGGACGACCGATTCAACTGTGCGACAAGTTTCAAAGTCAAATGCACGTTCGAAGACGGACTTGAAATGTTTGTTCGCGATGAAGCCAAAGATCTCGGGTTCGGCAATGGAATCATGTTCACCGGCGAAAAAGGTCGCTACATCGTTAATCGAGGGAAACTTGCAGGTCGCGCCGTTGACGAGCTAAAGACAAAACCGCTTGCTGATGACGCCGTTAGCAAATTGTTCGTCGATGATCCATCTTCAGATGAAGATTTTGGTGGCGATGGTTTCCACATGAAGAACTTTATGGAATGCGTGAAAACGCGCAAGACACCTGCGTCAGATATGCAGTCTCATCATCGCATGCTAAACGTTTGTCACGCCGTTAATATTGCGATGCGTCTCAACCGTAAAGTCACTTTCGATACCAAGACTGAAGATTTTGGTGACGACAAACTTGCGAATTCATTCATCGAAAGAGAACAGCGCAAAGGTTACGAGGTGGACGCCAGTTAGGGTGGCTTTGATTGGTCCGTAGGAAGTTGAAATAACTAAGGCCGGTTCTGGAAAGGACCGGCCTTTTTCGCTGGCCCTCAACCAGATGTACCGACCCCAATTTTGCAGGCAATCGTCAGATTACCAATGCCAAGTCGCATTTCGAACGCGTTCGGGAACGAAGTTGCTTTGGAAAGATTTACGCCAAATCAATTCTTCTGTAATCGCGATGAAGGTGACGACTTTTTGGTAAGCGTAGTAGATCGGCATGAAAGGCGAGATCATGGATAGTTTTACATCAGCCCATTTGTTTGGCGAGTAGTAGATTAGCATGACCACCTGCAGCACGTCGCAGATCGAATAAAGGAGGTAAAACAAGATTCCCAGACGAAAAATTTCGTCCACTGGAAATCTAGTCCACAAATAGAACCAATAGAACAGACTGGCATACACCAGTACCACGTTGAACGTCCAGCGTTCAAGCATCATGATGAAGTTTCGAAACTGGAAATGTTTCGAGAACGGGTTACCAGCGTCGATATGTTTGCGACATTCAAACGTAATCGCAGCCCATTCCCAGCGGCGGCGTTGTCGTGTGAGCGTGCCAAATTTCGTAGGTACGTTGGTTAAACATGAGGCTTCCGGAACGTATCCGATTTTGTATCCGGCCTTTCTGAACTTAATCGTTAAATCACCGTCTTCACCCGGCCCTACGTCCCAGCCACCAAATTTTTGAAGTGCCGACATTCGAAACGCGCCCAAGGCACCGGATACGATTCCAAGAACATCGAGTCTGGCCAGCAAAATTCTGCCAAGGAAAATGGATCGACGGTATTCCATCGCTTGAAGAATCGTGCACAAGTTCTCAAATGGGTTTCGAGCGCTAACACTTCCTGAGACCGCGCCAACGACTGGATCTTTAAAGGGCTGAACGATATTCCAGATAGCACCGGGTGCAAGGTGAGAATCAGAATCGATCACTACCACAATTTCGGACTTGATCAGTGGAAGCGGCATGTTCATCGCGGAGGATTTTCCGCCTCTTAGTTTTCGGCTAAGCACCGTCACACCTCGGTGCTCTCGGGCAAACTCTTCCGCTTTTTCAGCCATCCCATCGGTTGAACCATCGTCGACAACAAATAGTTCCATCCGCGGATAGGTGTCGTAAACAGACTCCAGCGCCGATTGGATCGTTTCGCCTTCGTTGAGACCGACAATCATGACGGCTACTGACGGGCAATAGCTCCAGTCTTCTTCATTCTCTTTGATACCAAAGACAAATTTCGCAGAGCTGACGAGCGCATCATAGAACAGCATCATCGCAGTCGCGATGGTGTAACGAGTTCCATCAAACAGCAGGAATGGCAAGAGCAGCCAAACCAATTCATCGCTGGGAATTGATGAAAGCCAATATGTCCATTCCTGTAACACGGTATCCCATGACTTTCATATCGTAAGCGTTTGCCGCTGGAAAGCGGTTTTCGCAACTTAAACAGTGGCCGATTTGAATTTTTTCAAGGTTGGCTTGGCCGCAATCGAAACACATTTTCGGGCCTTCAAGATATTCATAGTCCGACCCAATAATCATGCGTCGCATCAAACACTTCGGACAGCAAAGCTCGTCCTCTTGCTCAAACACTTCCACAAAATCAACATTCGCGCAGGCGAAGTGGTGGATCATGCGTGATGCTTTGACGTTGCTTGAAAGACACAAACTACATCCAAACCGAAACGTAGGAATGCTTTGGCAATTTGGGCAGAGCAGCATTCGGTCCAGTTCGACGGACGTCGCTGCACCAATTTTGCACAACGAAGCTAGGACGGATTCAGAGTAGGGCAGGCCGTAGCACAGCCCATCGCGATCAAGCTGCGGAATGATATGTTCATTCTCGAACACCTCATGCATGAAGCCTCGAAAGTCGATCGACATTTCGTGTCCAGATGCGACCGCAACCGTAGAAACGACAATCCCTCCGCGGAAACGAAAGTCCCCGGGGCTAAATTCAATCGCGACAACGACTTCCATCCCAACATGTGGCTGGATATTGTCGACCAAGACCTTCATTCCGCCGACACCGATGTCTAAGCCAATGCCAACCAACGTGCAGTTGTCAGAAACTTCACGGCTATCCAGAACTGGAAAACAGGTCACGGGGACTGTGATGTCGTAGCGAGCATTTTTTCGCGAATTTCGATTGAATGCCGATACTTTGTCACGCGAACGTTGTTTTTTTTCCGTTCGTCGACCCTGTACGTCGGTTCGCATGCGCGCCTGCAGCTCTGCGTCCGCGCCAATGATCGGAATATTGAACGGATGTTCGCCTTTCATTTGTCATCCTTTGATGTTTCCCATGTTGATGGGCCAGAGATCAAACGAGGAATCGCCGGATGAGCTTGTTGAACACTATCTTCGGCAATTTGTACAGAAGCGATCGTGGCAGGGCTCACGATGGTTGTCGCGCCGACTGTGTGATCGTTTTGGTTTTGCGATTGGTGGCTAGTCGTTTCCGTATTTGCTTGATAGTGATCCTGAAGCGAATCCAACCAGCAACGCGTTTCTGAGACGATCTTTCCAACTGCTTTTTTGTATTCGTACGGCCGCTTGATTGTTCCGCCAACACGAGATGCCATATAACCGGCGGCTTCGTGATTCGGTCGCAGGTAAACCGGCAGCAGCGGCTGGTTGAGACGGTAAAACGTTTTTAGCGACGCTGGAGGCTCTTCGAAACGATTGCCTAATCGATCGACGGTGCAAACGAATGGGCTGTCGTAAGGCTCAAGCGTAATGGCAATTTCTTTGCCCACGTCGAACTCCTCAACAATTCGCTGGGGTACATACAAAACCGCTTCGATCGAATTGTCTTCGAGAATTTCAATGATGGGTTCACCGGTCTTCGAAGATTCGCCGGTCAAACAATACCTTCTGGAAATTCGACCCGAAGCAGGGGCCTTGATTTCACCTTGGCCAATTCGTTCGCGAATTCGACCGATCTTTGATTGGGTCAAGTCAATTTTTGCAAGGATTGGTTTTAGACGGCTTGAACCGTTGTCTTTGTTTAAGTTTGCTTCTGTGCTGCGTAGTTTTAGGATGTCGACGGCATCCTCCAGCTTGCGAATCTTCTTCTTTTGTCCGGCAAGTTGGAAATAGATTTTTTCGAACTCAGATCGAGCAACGTTCTTTTTCGCAAGCAACCTCTTTGTGCGTTCGAATTTCCGATCAAGCTCTTCAAGCGTCGCTTGTTCGGCCAACAACTCTCCATGAGACTGTAAGTACTCGGCGACGGCTTTTTGAGTACGATCGGAGTGATCCTGAACATCGAATTTGATTTTGGAGATTTCAGCTTCGAGCAGCGCCTGATTCATTTTCAATTCGTCTTGAAGTCCAGCCAATTCATGACTCATTTCAAGGTTTGAAATTTTGGCGAGAATTTGGCCTTGGACGACAACATCGCCTTCACGAACCATCCAACTATTGACGGTTCCGTCCCAAGGCGCTGAAACAGAGATCAAGCGTCCTTCGATGACTCCGTAAGTTTGATATTGAAGAACCGAGGACCAAACGAAGTAGCCGATGACACAAAACGCACTCAAAAAAAGTGCGCTTAGAAAACGACTGCCCTTCGCCCGTTTTTTCATTGGCGGAGCGTTGCGGGCGTTCATGCGAACCGGTGCCGTTGCCGATGGCTGTGCCTCGACCGATGGGCGCTCGCTCGTGGCTGGCTTTGTCAACGTGGAAGGCTTTGTCCTAGGAGAACTCCCTTTCACTTGGAAGCCAACCGGGCGCGCGCCTGGTTTCGCTTTTGTTGTTTTCGTTTTTTTCATCTTGAACAGATTTTGGACGCAGCCAGGTCGGCAACGCGGGGGATGGAATGATGCTAATGGGGTAGACATCGATGAAAGATAGGTTGGGGAACGATATCAGCGCTGCCATTGACTCCGCATTTCGGGAAAACCTGCACTTTGAAATCAAAGAAGCCGGGAATTACGTGTTATGCAGTCTGAAGTGACGATCCAATCAACGAGTTGATCGGTTCGTTCTCGTTATGCTAATCATGCGGCTGAGAAGCCGTTTTTCTTGATTGCGGCGGCTACGTTCAAAAGGCACGGAATGAGCGAAACCTATTCGAATTGCGATTTGCTGCGCAGGATATGATGATAATGCTGGGCGAATCGGTGGGCTTCGTCGCGAACGTATTGCAACAGTCGAAGTGAAAACGCATGGCGACTGAGCCGAATCGGGTCGGATTCGCCAGGCCTGAAAATCTCTTCGTTCTTTTTGGCGAGTGACAACAGAATCGGCGGATCAATTTCAAGTGCTTCAAAAGCGGCCACGGCACTACTCAATTGTCCTTTTCCACCATCAATCAGCAGAATGTCCGGAAAGGAGTCTTGCTCATCGTACAGTCGTTTGAACCGACGCGAAACGACTTCGTGGATGCTTCGAAAGTCATCAATGCCTTTCACGTTTTTGATTTTAAAACGCCGATAGCCAGGTTTAAACGGCAATCCGTCAATAAACTTGACCAAACTCGCGACGGTTTCGCCGCCACCCAAGTGAGCAATATCTACGCCCTCGATCGTGCGAGGCATTTCCTTGAGCTTTAGAACTTGTTTAAGTCCAGCGAGACCCTTTTTGGGATCGATATGAAAAACTTCGGGCTGAACGTGGGTGTCAAGTTCACCTCGTTCGTCCAGCGAATCCAGCATTTTTATCTCATCGCGAAGCTTGGCTGCCTTTTCAAACTCCATCGCCTTTGAAGCCGCCATCATTTCGTCATGCATCTGTTTAAGAAGCTTTTTTTTGTTTCCTGCAAGGAACATTTGGAGCTTCTTGATATCCTTACGATAGTCCTCTTTGGAAATTCTCAAGTTACAAGGAGCAGTGCATTGTTTGATACTTGCGAGCAAACAGGGCCGAAACCATTTCCAACGCTCGTCGTCAGCAGCGATATCCAACGTGCACGTTCGGAATTTGAAAATCCGCTGCAGCACTTGGACTGCTCCGCGTAGTGATCCCGCGCTAGGAAACGGCCCGTAAAGTTTGACGCCCTTTGATTCTGGCTCTCTGGTAACCTCGACACGAGGATAGTCTTCGTAAGTCGAAATTTGCAAATAGGGAAATGTCTTGTCGTCCTTGAGAATTTTGTTGTGCTGCGGTTGAATGTCTTTTATCAATCGAGATTCGACCAACAGCGCGTCGACTTCACTTTCGCACTCCATAAAATCAGCGTCGGCAATGGAGCCTACCCAATCTGCCGTTCGTGAGTCTTCCATTGCGGCTTTTAAAAAGTAGCTGCCGGCGCGCGACCGAAGGTTGGTGGCTTTGCCCACGTAGATGACGACGCCGCCGTCGTTCTTCATCAGGTAGACGCCCGGCGATTGAGGAAACGTTTTGACTTTGGCGGCGGTCCGCTCGTAAGCCGTCAACGTTTCGTCCTGCTCTGACGAGTCATCAGTGGGCTTTTTGGGTTCCTTCTCACTCATGCTGTAATTGTATCTCTTTTGCCGCATGACGGTTAGGCGACGGAGAAATGCAGAGTGGGTTAGG
>CAZQQR010000184.1:2141-11237 GCA_964595515.1 uncultured Pirellulaceae bacterium | reverse complement strand
GGCTTTTGGTCGCATCGCCTTTATCACTTCGTTGGAATGGGTCCGTCTGTCAAATGCAACAAATTGGATTGATAGTCCTCACCAATGAAAGCTGAAAAGATGACCCCTGTTTCTGCGTAGGTTTTGGGAAGGTCAAACCTAACCTCCAGTTCACCTGTTCCTTTGGCTGACACAACTTTGCGATCCAACCGATTGCCGTCAGCATCTTTCATGGTTACGTGAAATTTCTGTTCGCCAAGTTCAGTTGATAACTTGTGAGCGATCACGACTGAAACATTGGTTCCCGCCTGGACGGATTCTGGCAATTTCATCGTGAACAGGCTTTTGTCTGGTTTTCGATTTGGTCTGTCAGCCGAGCCTTTCTTTTCCTTCGATCTGTTTTTTGAATCTGACTCGTTGTTTGATTTGCCTTTTCGTCGATTGGCACGGCGAGCCTTCGCCTCAGCATTGACTTTCGTCATGTAAGCGGCTCTGGCGGCCGGATCGGAACGATTCATAAACACGTCAACAGCGTGATCGTTCGACTCTTTCATCATCGAAAGTAACCGCTCGCGATGTTGCTGAATGACTTCTTGATAACTCGGATCGTCGATTAAGTTATTTAGACCATCAGGGTCATTCCGATAGTCGTAGAACTCTTCCACGATTCGATGGTCAAATAGATCTAACCGGGCTGCGATCTCCGTATTAGTTTCCGCCAATTTTTGCATCTGCCGATACGTCATCGTGCCTTTGGTTGCTGTTGCAAATGAGTTTTCGCCATCAGCCCAAGGGTTAAACAAATAGCCAAATTGCTTTGTCTGAATACCTCTCATCGGATGGCGATTACCACCCGCGTTTTCGTTGTAGACTTTGAAAACCGCGTCGCGGCCAGCCTGAGCTTCGCCTCGAATCGTAGCTGCAAACGAACGGCCATCCGTTCGTTTAAGCGGCGGCGCGCCGACGATCTCTAACAGCGTCGGCATAAAATCAACCGCCGAAACCATGTGCTCCTGGTCAACTGCTCCAGCAGCGGTGACGCCCGGCCAGTGAATAATCAGCGGCGTCCGCGTGCTGTGATGATAGAGTGCGGTTTTCGCGAATGGTAATGGCATCCCATGATCAGAGAGAAAAACGACGACGGTGTTTTCAAATTCGCCCGATTCCCTTAGCGCTTTCATGGTTGCTCCAAAACAATCGTCCGCACGTCGAACCGACGAATAGTAATGGGCAAGCTCTTTTCGAACGTCACCGTCCTCGAATAGAAAACCGGGAATCGGAATTTCTTCGGGCGTGAACACTTTGCTCGGCACATTCTTGTCGGGTACGACATCGCCTTTTTTGCCCATGGCATAAAACGGTTTGTGAGGATCGGAAATATTGATATTGAGGCAAAACGGCTTCTTCTGCTGCTTTGCCATCGCGATCCCAGTTTTGGTCGAAGCGTAATAAGAATCAGCATTTTTCATATCCTGTTTCTTACCATCAAGAATCGTCAGGTCAGTATCCCAAGCCGGGTACGGATAGTACGGCGTCGAGTGCGTCACCTTGCCGCGAATCGCCACAAAGTAACCCTCCGCTTTCATTAGATCCGCCATCACTGGATATTCCGGTTTATCGATTGCGTAAAAACCTTCTTTCCCGTTGTTGTGAGGATACAGACCTGAAAACAAAACATTGCGAGACGGCATGCAATTGCCGACTTGGACATGAGCATGTTCATAACGAAGCGACTGAGTCGCAAACTGATCGATATTCGGTGTCGTCTCAGCCAACTTGCAACCAAACGCACCGATCGAATCACAACTCATATCATCAACCGTAATGATCAAGACATTCGGTTTGGAGATTGGTTTAGGTTTTGGATCAGAAACTTCGCCAGCAAAAGAATTGGATGAACAAAAAGCGACAATCGCGAAAGCCAACCACGCCATCGTCGCGTGAAAATTACGTTGATGCAAAGCACAGTGATGCGCGGCTTTAATTTGATTCTGCATTTTGTAATCCGAATATCGTTTAAAACTGACAGATAGATTTTTAGAAGGGATTGCTCGCCGACGCTACACAGACAAAGTCGTAACGACTTGGGAATGTGACTCTTCGCCATCAAATGCGTTGATGACAATTTTGGTCCCCGGCTCAACATTGATCAGCCCATTTACATTGACGACACCGTCACTTGTTGAGCGTGAGCCGCGAATCGATTTACCATTCGTCGAAGTAAAAAAGACGTCGGCATTGGCAAGCGTTTTGATTTGCGGCAACCGGCAACTCACCGGACGACCGGTATTAGAAGCCGTATCTTCGAGGCTTCCCCCGCCGCGTGGATCTTCGGTCGGAGCGTCCACCATGTTTCGAACACGCATACCAATTTTGGGATCCACAGCATTGGTATCAAACTCCATCTCAAGAAAATTCCAGTAGTACGGATCATTTTTCCCATGAGGATCCTGACTCGGGGAGGCAAACTTGGAATGGTAAAGCGAAAACACTTCAACGTCGCGATCATCAACGTCTTTCATCCTTGGACCAAAACCTGGGATGAGCGCCCGGCCTCCGGAACGACCAATCGGACCAAAACTGCATTCGATTAAGCGATGATCAACATTTTTCATCAGGCAACCGTTGTGCACATCACCATAAACCGATACCACTCCATCGCGACTGCCGAGCAATTCAATTACGCGATCACAACCAGCTTTGACCCACCCCGCGTAGTCCGCACAAACACGATCACGCTGCTCGAAATTCTTGGGGTGGTCCTTGCTGGCTGATTTTCCGTTCTTGGCTCCCGCCCAAATCGTGTGCAAACCATTGATTCCTGTCAGACAAATCAAAGGCGATGAATCCGTCGTGATCAATTCTTGTAACCAACCGAATTGTTCCTCACCCAATAGACTTCGGGTCGGGTCCGTCCGATCGTAAAGACTTTTGAAATCGTTCCAACCTTGCTCGCTCCACATATCAACGCTTTGGCTACTACGCCACAATCTTGAATCAAGAACAACGAACGTAAAATCACGATTGGGCATCTTCCACGAACGCCATTTCTTTGGATTCTCGTAAGGATCGACCTCTTCTGCACCCGTCGTGAGGTGATGCACGATTTGAAAGTTGCGTCGCATGTAAGCCGGGTCTTGGCCAAGCCCTTCCGTTTTGCGAATTACGATCTGCTCAGGACCTTTGACATCGTCCATGCCATAATCGTGATCACCTGGATTGATCACATTCCAGTGCCGCATCATCTGCCAACGACTAGCGGGCCCACAAATTGAAAGAGCAATGATTTTGTACGCATCATCAGTGCTTGGCGGATAGAGCACCAACTCCATGTACCAAACGTCGTCTTCCCAGACCATGACTTGGAAATTGTAGTCATCAAGATGTTTGTAAGCTTCGACAGTTGGCTGGTCGCGGAATTGCCACTCAGCTCGACCACCGTCCATTTTCCAACCGTCTTCTTTTCGCTGCTGCAATCCAGAAGTAACCGCATGGCAACTAAGCCCACATAGTTTGTAGGGAGCCTTGAGTTGAGGAAGCCGACCAACATAAGCGCCGCTGGTTGGAACATCGCCCACCAGGCCCGTACCAGGACCGCAAGCATCGGTTCCAATCCGCCCGTCCGCCGTCACGTCTTTTCCGTCTTTCCAGATCGTATAGAACAACGATTGGTTGGCCGGATTTTCTGGAAGCGTTACCTCAATGACCGACGTGTTTCGCCGCCACTCATTGTTAACAATCTTTGCCGTCCCGCTGACGGGCACGTTTGCCCAGCCGCCAGCTGGTTGCTCAGAATCGGAAACTCTAACCTCAACTGTTTCACCATCGGACGCGAACATTCCAACAAAGCGAACTTGCCATTTGCCGTCGACCTTTTTGAGAGTGTCACCGAGCGGATAGCAAACAACACAGTCAGATGTACCTACGTTGAGTGGCTTATTTTCCTCTGGAATGACTTCGAAATCGTTAATTTCAAAATCAATCAATCCCCGAGAAGCAATCCCAGTGAACCCGCTGACTTTGGCGGACGCCAGCGTTGGGGCCAGCGTTGTTGTCGTTCCATTTGCAGTGAATGCGATCATGACCTTTGAATTTTTCGCATCAACTGGTTCGACCGACACCACCAACTCGCACTGATCGCCGGCCTTGAGTGGGACGGAGTCTTGAACGCCACCTTGATCAGCCGCAATTTGATTCCCGGATTGTTTTCCTTTGTCACGATTGCCCGGATAAAGAACTCGAACTTTGTGGTCATCGGTCCAGCCGATTTGAATAGCGTTCGTCGTTTTGTTATAGCTTTCAAAAACGGATTTCGCACCAATCGCAATTCCCATCAAGCCATAACCGTCCTGGTACATCTGCCATTGCGGGTTGTCTTTTTCTTTGGGCTCTGGACGGTCACCACGATAAGTAAATTTTGCCTTGATCGTGTATTTCTTGTTCAGGTTCCAATTGGGCTGGTAAATAATTCCACTTTTAAGAGACGGATCGTAGTCTGTTTTATATTCGAACGAGTGTGTTTCGGCGTGGAAAGGAAAACCAGTACGTCGGGCTCGGTCACCGTAGTTCACCAGTCGCCGCCGAAGCGCACCATTTTCGACTTTCCAATATCCCGGATTCAAAGTTTGCCACTGGTGGCCGTGAAACAGTGAATCAGGTTTGGCAAAATCAAACTTGGTTGGAACAAGAGGCGTTGCGGCAGACACGTTTCCGACAAGCGACGATGCGGCGATCGCCCCTGCTGTAACAGCCGCCGTTTTGGCGACAAACTCGCGCCGATTGAGATTGGCCTGCTGTTCGCGGTTCGGCGATTCTTTTTTGTTGGTCATTGTTTTATGTGATTAAGTTGGATCGTTGTTGGGTTATTAACAAGGATGAATCTTCGTGTCGTTTTCGCGACTTATTTTAGCGATGAAAACTCGGGCACCTAATTCTAACAAGAACCAATGAATGAATTTCAAAGTTCACTCGGATGCATTGTCAGGTCCGATCACAGAGTACATCAGGCAGTGACCGACGCAGATTCTCATGCGGTTTGACACTACCCGAGCCCGAAATACTCGAGAATAAACTGACGCCGATCGCCTTCATGTTTTACATACTGAACCATCGACAACAATTTTGTTTGGTCGCGTTTGAGTTTTTCCCCAAGCCCAACTGCGTTCTTGAGTTTATCAGGCAAAGTCTCCATCAAGACTGTTAACTCGAGCGGCGGATGAATCGAGCCTTGGATCACTCCCCAACGATCCAGCATCGACAACGTCGTTTCCAAACGGCGATCATGTTTTTGTTTGTGATGCAAACGTTCCCGCAACCACTCGAGCCCGAACGCGTTCACTTGTTCAAGATCGTTCCTCAAGAAATCGAACACCCGTTCATAAAACTCTGGTCCCGGATTGCTCCACTGCAAAAATTCCATCTGCGTGGCAAGATCTCGCTCGTCGTACATCAACAAACATTTTGACGGCAACCCATCTCGTCCCGCGCGGCCAATTTCCTGATAGTACGACTCTAGCGAACCAGGCAGATCGGCATGAAGCACAAATCGAATGTCTTCTTTGTCCACGCCCATCCCAAAGGCATTGGTCGCCAGAACAAGATGGCCTTCTTCGGACATAAAAGAATCCTGAATCGCGCGCCGGCCATCGCGCCGAAGATCTCCATGGTAGACCAGATGGGGAATATTGGACTCCCACAGCCGGTTGCTGAATTCCATCAATTTTCGAATCAACGTAAAGTAAACGATTCCGCTGCCCGCGATCTCTTTTCGCGTTTCCACTATCAGATCAAATTTTCCATCGTCATCCCAAACGTATTCGACATCGAGCGAAAGATTGGGACGATCGATTCCAGCGTGAAACAGCTCCATTTCTTCTGGCAAGAGATTTAGTTGCCGCACGATATCCGATTGAACATCGGGCGTAGCAGTCGCGGTCAGCGCGATGGTGGTTGGCGAACCAAGCGATTTGCGAATTTCACCGACCCGCGTGTAATCGGGCCGAAAATCATGCCCCCATTCGCTGATGCAGTGGGCTTCGTCTACCGCCAACAAGACGATCTCACGTTTTGAGATCATCTCAACAAAATCGGGTTTTCGAAATCGCTCGGGAGTCACATAGAGCAAATCGTATTTGCCGTCGCCGATGCCCGCGTACCGCTGCAACCGTTCTTGACGAGTTAGAGACGAGTTAACGAACGTCGCGTCCACACCTTTGGCGACCAAACCGTCAACCTGATCTTTCATCAAAGCGATCAAGGGTGAAATCACGAGAGACAACGGCGGACGATTGCCGGCTGCGTCGCCATCTTGGTCAGTCGATTCATTTCGCTCACGACCTTCCTCGCGATCATCACTTCGACTGGCTTCCGCCAAAGCGATCGCGGGAACTTGATAACAAACGCTTTTTCCCATCCCCGTCGGCATGATGACCAGACAGTGCTTCCCTTCGTAGATCCTCTCAACGATGTCCAGTTGACGATCACGAAACTGATCGTGACCGAAAACCTCTTTCAGGATTAAGCTGGGTTTCTTCAAAGCTTGCTACGTTGTGAAATCTTTTACGGTTGGGCGAGTTAAGTATCGTATTGGTTTCGCCAAGGTCTACAATCAGGTAAGTCGCTTCATTGTTTGTTTCTACCGATAGCAAAAATCTATGTTTCGAATTTTGACTTTGACCTTGTTCCTTAGCATCGTTGCGTGCCACCCTAATTGCTACGCGGATCAAGAAATAAAACCGACTGAACAATTTTCGGGAACCAACAAACTAAATCCGCTTCGGTCCATGGCTCCTAAAAACGGGGTCATTCTTGACAACGCTGCCTTTCAAAATTTGTGGGCCGCTTGGCAACCAACCAAACCACTCCCATCAGTTGATTTTAAGAATCACCTTGTGATCGTTGAAATTGTGGACGGCCCTAACAACGTGTTCACCAACAAGATGATCCTGAGCAATTCTGGCGATCTTAAATACGCGGTTGCTTCAACCAGAATGGCGGGCGAAGGCTTCGGTTACGTCATGTTGATCATTCCAAAAACCGGAATCAAATCCGTGAACGGGAAACCAATAACCGAAAAACCTTTGATCCCAAAACCTCTACTTCCACCAGTAACTGAACCTGCCATTCCGATTGGCAAACCTCAATCGAAAGAAGGAATTCAGGTCGAGGTCGTTGGGAAAGTACAAACAGGTTTGATGGCTATTGGCGGTGAAACAACCGGCACCGTGATCGCAAGTAACGGCATCGTGTGGGAGCTTGATTTTCAAAAAGATCCCAAGAAGCTCGCCATGGCAGAAGTCTTGAGCGGTCGCTCGCTGGCTCGCGTCACTGGAGCACTTCGGCGAGTTCGTGGTGTCGAAGTTCCCGATCGAATGGTTGTCAAAGTCGACACCATCAGTTTGGCTGATAACAACCAGGCCCAAAACAATCAGGCCCTCAAGGCCAAAAACGTTGGTGGTGGAATCGTGCCAGGCGACATCAAAATGGATCGCCAAACACGCGAGCTTGGTTCGATCGAGCCTAAAGCCCCAGCAAAAAGCAGTTTGCAAGACAATCTACCCAACCAGTTGCCAACCCTCCCCGCGCTGACTTCTTTCCGAAGCATCATCGTCAAAACAACTGGGCCCAATATGTCACCACAAACTCAAACCATCTCGCCAAACGGGGCAACGGATTACGGTGCAAAACGAAAAAATGAAGCTTGGACCATTGGCCCCAATACGCTTCAAAACCTGCATCGATTTATCGACCAAACAGACTGGGAACGCGTTCCTCGGGTCAATCGAGGACAGGGCCAAGGAGCCGGATTTCAGTTTGAAGTCCTAATTGAAACGTCCAAAGCTTCCTTGCGATTTTTCATCGATGACGCATCACTAGGTGTTCAACCGGAGTTGACTGGACTTCTGAAAATGGTGATCCCGAGTGACGAGAATCGAAAATAGTGGCCTCAAATAAAATAGTCAGATCCACAATTTCGTTCAACGGATTGCGGTGCACGACATTCACAACGCATCATTGACGGCCATCAAATTCGATAGTAATAAACTGCTGCTAGCACCGACAAATTCATGTTTGTCAGAATCGCTTGCGAGATAAGAATAGTGGCCCCGCGAACATGAGGTTCGCCACCACTTCGATATGCATCTCGTCATCCAGGAAGGATTCTTATGACCTATTTTGGCAAACACCAAATTTGGTTCACTTGTATTTTGTTGCTGTGTTTCAGCTCTAAACTCTACTCACAGAACGATTTTCAATTTGACGATTCAGAACCATTTCAAATGCCCAACGTTTCGAGCTTTCCTTCCAGCTTGAACGAACCCGCTGCCACCTCGATTGAGCCGATACCAACTCGAACGAGTGAACCGAAATCTCTGGATCACCAATCTGATTCCGCAAAGGAAACAAAAAAGCACACGTTGTTCGCGGAAAAATTCTGGAGCTACTTGCTGAGCAATAACTACAAACACTGGTCACCGCCCAAAGGAAAATCAACTGACTTTGTCGCCAACCAGAACCCCGCGACCAACCCACATGGCGTGTATACAAAATCCTATGTGAATCGAACCGCCACAGCGAGCACAAACGGATTTGCACATGAATCGACACTGGTCGTAGAAAATTACCGATCAGACCGTTCGTTAGAATCGATCGCGGTAATGTACCGAAGTCGTGGATTCAATCCTCAAGCAAATGACTGGTTCTGGGCGGTCTACAATCCAGATGGATCCATCAAGCAAATGTCTGGTGCGGATTTCGCTCAAGTTCAAAACTCAAACGGTTTACGACAAGCCAGTGCCTACACTTCTCCTAAAAAGCTAGTTGGGAGAACGACAACTTGCATCAAATGCCACACACAAGCCGCTGGGAATGACCTAGTCTTTTCGAATGATCGATCTGACCAGCTACTGCCAATGCAAAAGGCGAACACAGCACAACCAATCCAAACGCGGACAGCAGATTCAAATGCGAATCGTCCTCCAGAGATAATCTTCAATCGGTGAAACCAAAGTTCTCAATTTCCAAAAATTCTTCATTTTGAGTTTTGATTTTCGAGAGCTTTCACTAAAATTCTTGAATCAGCTTTCGAGCTGAAGTATTCATCCAGCCCGGTCAGGA
>CAZQQR010000184.1:0-2041 GCA_964595515.1 uncultured Pirellulaceae bacterium | reverse complement strand
TGGCTTGTTAAGTTCAAGCAGCTCTTCAAAGATTTTTTGCGCCATCGCTGGCGTTTTAGAACTAAAGCAATTCATTGCGACCAAGTAAGCCGTGTTATTTTTAGGCGAAGCCCAAACGAGGGCATACCAAGTCGTATTCGTGCCGCCATGATGCAACGCATCGCCGCCCGCCCAAGGCTGATCAATCACAATCCAGCCCATCGCATAGTTTCTCTTGGGGCCAATCGTATGAAGCTTTTCCCGCGATTCAGACGAGAGAAATTTTTGGTCGCCACCGTCACAATGTGCCAGGACAAATTTCGCCCAATCTGGCATCGTAAGTTTGACCGTTCCGGCGGGCCCCAAAGAAGCTCCGTTGTCCGTTTGAATCGGAGACGGCTTGCCAAAGATCGATCGAACATGGCCCCATGGCTGATCAATTTTTCCTTTCTCCCCGACGACCCCGAACCCGGCGCTCGGCATCTCAAGCGGGCCAAAAATCTCTTCTCGCATTAGCTCTTCCCAAGACTTTCCCGTCGTTGACTCAAGCATCCCGCCCGCGACCATATAGCCAAGGTTGGAATACTCATAGTTGGTTCCCGGCTGATGAACTGGCTCTTTCTGCATTGCCATGATGGCGAGCTTCTTACGCTGCAATCGGATCTCATCTTTTTTAAACTTGTGATAGTTCGTGTTGGCGGGCAATCCTGAACGATGCATCAATAGCTGGGCGAATGTTACCTTTCGCCAGTCCGCGTGCACTTTGTCGGCGACTTCTGGCCAAGCTTGCTCCAGCGTCGTATTCCAAGAAACCAGTTTTCTCTCAACGAACCTTGCAACAACGGATGCCGTCATTGCTTTGGTGCAAGATCCAAGATGAATCATGTCCCCCGTCGTGATCTTGACGTCTTTGCCAAATTTGCGAACGCCAGTCGCGCCGATTCGGATGGCTTCACCCTGTTTAGCGATCGCTGCAATAGCTCCAGGGTACTTTTTGCCCCTCAACATCCGCTCAAGCATTTGAGTGACTGGAACGTCGTCTTTTAAATCCGACGGTTTAGTCAATTCTTGCGTCGTCGCTCGGGCAAACGAAGCGATTCCAAACCAGACAAGCACAACCAAAAGAAAAAAAATTTTGCCACACGCCATGAGAATCTCAAGCATTCAAAGAAGGATCATTTCTCTGTATTTTACCCAAGACCATCGCCGAAGGTTTTGGCAATTAAATCTCCAACATCTCGCTGACTTTGTATCGACTCGCCACATGAATCGAAACATCGTCACCGAGAATTTCTTCGTGTGCTCTTCTGGCACGTTCGGGCTCATTGTTTTCCTCAGAAAGATGGCACAAACAAGCCCATTTGAGACGATCGCTTTTAAAATGCTTCAGCAGTTCAGCGGAGTCTTTATTAGAGAGGTGGCCACCTTCTCCGCGAATTCGACGTTTCAGGTGTTGAGGATAAGGCCCTGTTTCAAGCATCTGATCGTCATAGTTGCTTTCGATCACGACCGCGTCGAGTGATTTTAAGACCTCTTTCAATCCTTCAAATGCGTGACCGAGATCCGTCAAGATTCCAACCCGGTGCTGGTTGTCTTCGACCACAAACGCAACGCCATCCACACTGTCGTGCGGGGTCGGAACGGAGTGAACGGTTACATTGCCAAATGACTGTGAGCTACCAGCAGTGAACAAACGAACGCGATCCATTCGACCAATTTTTTGATGCCGCTGAATCGCTTTTAACGTCCGCGGTGTAATGTAGACCGGCATTCCGAACTTACGCTGAAACACCCCAACACCGCGCGTATGATCACTGTGGTCATGCGAAATAAATAGCGCATCCACATCGCGTATGTCACGGCCATGCGTTGCGAGTCGTTCCTCCGCTTGTTTTCCACTGATCCCAGCGTCGAACAATAATCGCGTTTCGCCCGACTCGACGAAAAAGCAGTTGCCGTTACTTCCTGACTGCAGCGAGACTACCTTCATAAGGGCCGATTGTATTGATATCAACCTTTTTGAATAGCAGGGAGAACCGTGCGATAATAGGACGATGACTTC
>CAZQQR010000183.1:8389-11307 GCA_964595515.1 uncultured Pirellulaceae bacterium | reverse complement strand
GTGTCCTGGCTTGATGAAACTTCGATCGCCCTCGCCTCTTTGCCGGAAATCACTTTGGACGAAACCAGGGACTCCAGCTCTCCCTTTCCAGACTCCATTCTTATTTTGGCTTTGTTGAATCTCCGTTTGAATTTGGAAAAGAACTGGCTCTTCAAAATCGTCCGCACACCAGAGTAAACTGGTTCACCTGCCTGAGTTGTCAGAGCAAGTGAACGTCGACTCTCGACTTGAATTGAAGAAGGCTTCGTTCTCCAAAGTGAAGGTCGCCAACGTCTGAGGTACTGCCAAAACAATGACCAGAAGAACGGTGCGAAACATAGCATGATCAGGAAAGGGATAAACCAAAGCTTCAATGCGATGTCCATTGATGCCATCAAAGTCGACAAAACAGGCGGTGCTTCAAGCTCAAATTCCTCAAGTATTTTCATGAACTCAGGCAGGATTTTCATCGCGATGAATACCAGAACAAACGCAACAAAGGTCAGCTTGAGAAACAATCCCGAAAGCCTCGACCAGTTTCGATTCTCGCCCGCAGTGTAGACAGGCTTCCACTCCCTGGCCTGCCGTAAAAACGCGCGGTAAAAATCCGAAAGCCTGTCTTCTTTTTTCGCAAGTTGCAGCGCCATCAATCCGCCCGGCGGAACTAGTCCTGGCAGTTCGTCAATAATATCGACTTCGTGTTCACCAGATCGTAATCGCTCTGCCAGCCGTCTTGCTCTTAATTGAAAGACCTTTTTATTTTCGGCCGCCAGTCCCTCGATCAATGGAGCAGGATCAAACTGATGAACACGGGCCGTAGCCAGAATTCCTAACAAAGCTCGCTGACGAGAGCTGCAAGATTGCCAGACTTCGCTAGCCACCGAACTGTTAAAAACCAACTGCCGAGAGTTTTTTATGCGGTTCACCCCGTCAACCCTCCAACCAATTGAAAGAGCGGTAGAAACAGCATGAAAACAGCCCCAATAAAAGCTGCTCCGACAACCCACAAAAAGATCGCGACCAACCATTCGATCCACCAATCGCCAAGCGTCCCCGTCCGGTCCCAATAGTAAAGCGCAGCCTGCTGAAGCGCCGCAACCTTCCCTTCAGATGGAGGCAATTTCATCGCGTTGTTGACCAGTTGAAATTTGTCACGGTAAAAATATTGGGTTTCACCGGGTAGTTGTTCCTGCTTAAGCTCACTCGCCCAAGCTCGCGACGACAAACGAAGCCATGTCTTAGAAGATGACAAACCAGCCGTTCGAATTGCTTCAGCACTTCCCAGCCCAGCCTCCAACAGCAACGAAATATGCCAAGCCCATGAAGCAATCGCGCTTCGAGTTCCCATGAATTCATGATCCAGCCAAGTCAAATTCGCCGGCCGACGGTTACTTCCTCCACGATTGAAAAACCAAAAACAAACCGCACCGGCACCCAGCATCGGCAGAATCCCCCACCAAGTGCGCAAGTAAGAAGCAAAACCCAAAACCAATTGTGTGCCGCCAGGCAAACCAATCCCGAATTCGGAATATATTTCTTCGAACTGTGGAGCAACCCAGAAACTAAACACGACGACCAGGACTGACACACACGCCAATATCAAAAACGGATAAAGAAGCTTCTTCATCAGTTTTTGACTTCGAGCACCGTTGCGGCGCATTTTGCAGTAGCCCTCTCGGGCCGCCTCTGGAATCGATAATTCAGCCAGGCTGCCTGTTTCCGGGAGTCTCTCGATAAGGGGAAGACAGAGCGCTAAAATATCGGCACGCAATAACATTGCCTCGGCCGTTGGTTGATCTTTCAACCAATCAACGATCGACTCAAATTCACGCTTTTCATCACCGGGTAAATCTTCAGCAATCTTGAGCAGCTCTTGGACCAATTGCCCTCGCACTGCAAGAAAAGAATCCCACTTTTTAGTTAGAACGTTCGTAGTTAGATCGTTCGTTTGGATTTCACTATCCTCCAAATCGCACCCCGATCTTTGTCAGCTCACGAACCAAAGAGACGATCGGACCAAAAACGATCAAGCAATAAATCAATGCGACGCCCCCTCCTAACACCGCGACGATCCAAACTGGAACAATTGTTTTGACGTAGTTAATACGCGAGTGCAATGTCATCGAAAAATAGTCACCAAGCGTCGCCAGATAATCTGAGGAAGCAACTTTGTCCTCAGACTGCTCGCGTTTTAAAAACTTTTCAAAGTCATCCTTCTGATTCTGATCCGCGCCCACCAGATCGCAACTAACCTGAATTGCTTCTGTTGTAGACACATCTGATTGCTGCAAAAAATGAAGTGTCGAAACCGCGTTCTTTGCTTTTTGGGTACGCAAATATGCACTCCCTCCCAGCCACATTGCCAGCTTGGACGTTCCGCCCAAAATCGCCCACAGAATGAGGAGCAAAAACAAAACAGCAAACACTTTGGCCAACAATGGTGCGTACGATCCGGCCAAAGACAATTCAGCCACGTTTTGAATTCCTCTCGCCAAAGCCAAATCAGATTTAATATCGTGAATGATCGGATAGACTCGATCTGAGAACCACCAAAGCCCCAAACTAGCAACCAAAAGTAACACCAGCAAATACAAAAAGGCTGAGCGAAGAATTTTGCGGACTCGAATCCGTGACTGACGACCCAGCGTCAAACAATCCAAAACGGGGACCATCGTTCCCGTCAATTCGTAAACCTTCAGGGCCGCCAGATAAGATTTTGGAAGACCCAATTGAGAGTAATCAACCGGCTGTCTCAACTCTGACTGTAGCTGTTCCAGCTTTTCAACCGTCAGTCGACCCGTTTTTGATGCTGGGAATTCAAGCGGCGCCCCAAGCATGACCGCAGCTTTCAAGTCCTCATGAAATGTCTTGACGTCCACTGACACGTTCTGTTCCCAACGTTCACCGAATTCCGGTCGCAGTTTAACACAACCACATCA
>CAZQQR010000183.1:0-8289 GCA_964595515.1 uncultured Pirellulaceae bacterium | reverse complement strand
CGAATCGAACGCCGTTGTCGAATACAAAACGTCGAACGGGCAAGGTGAACCTTATTTCTTGATCGCTTTGACCGAAAGGTTATCAAACTTGGCGGTGCCAGTAGCACCAAACAAACCTATGCGCACAATGCCTTCCCGCGCCGAGATTGGAACTCGAATGTCTTGCCCCATCGAAAGCCAATCTTTGGTTCCTTTGTGAGGGCCAAGCAAATGCATCCCAAGTTCTTTTCGATCCTCGTCAAAAAATGAAATCGCAGCCACTGGATAGTCATTCCTCCGCGGCCCAACGACAACATCTTCACAGGCAAACGACATCGAGAATCGCACTTGGGGAACTTCCCGTCCATCAATAGAAAAACCTTGCATGACCTGCGCGAGTTGACCGGGAACAACATTCTTAAACTGAACAAAGTGTTCCCCGCTGGGAGCTTCTGCGCTCTTCTCCAATGTCAATTGGCGCTGGTAGTACCAGCCATTAGCAAAACCGTTCTCGTCCAAACCATTCTCAAAATCTCCGTTTCGAAGCGTTGGATTTTTGGGGTCGGGAAGCACACGACGATTTTCTTCCGCTTGTCCCGTCATCGGAACAAACAACGTGGGTCGTAACGCTTTGCGCACCATCTTGCCATCTTTTTTCTCCATCAAGTAAAGCGTCTGCTGGTGACGCTCGCCCATCGGGACAACGATCACGCCGCCTTCTTTGAGTTGGTCGATCAACGGCTGAGGAATGTCTTCCGGAGAACAAGTCACGATGACTTTATCGAAGGGCGCGTGCTCTGCCCAGCCTTTGTAGCCATCACCAATCTTGGTAAACACGTTCTTGTATTTGAGTTTCTTGAGAACTTTTGCCGCTGTCTTGCCAAGCTTTTCCACAATCTCGATCGAATAAACTTCGCCCACCAACGGGCTGAGAATCGCGGCTTGGTAACCGCTACCCGTCCCAATCTCCAACACTTTGTCCGTTGGCTGAGGGTCAAGTTCTTGAGTCATATAGGCGACGATAAAAGGAGATGAGATCGTTTGGCTTTTTCCGATCGGAACGCCTGCATCCAGATACGACTGAGTTCGGCGAATCTTCTGTGGAACGAACTCATGGCGTTTCGTTGCCAGCATCGAAGCAATCACGCGAGAGTCGGTAACGCCAGCGCCTTTGACGGCAATCTCAACCATCTTTTCACGTTGGCGTGTGTATTCCGCCTCCCGTTGAAACGCATCAGCGTTGATACTCGGAAAGCAGAACAGTCCAACAAAAACGAATAAACAGGAAACAAGCAGTTTGTTCATTGACTCTACCCTTGGCTCTACCCTTGGTTAACGTTGCCGAATATTGATCGACAATTATGCCTAATCCTCGCCCGGTTCATTATAGCGTCTCCGGCAATGACGCTTATAGGACTAAGAATCTATCCGCCAACCCCAAGATTAAGCGTTTCGGCTGTAGCCACGGTTTTTTATCAAGCCAACTGCGGCTAACGCGGTTCGGTTCTAAACCGAGAATAGGTCTTAGGCAAATTATTTGACAACCTAAGTCTCGAACGCTGTGCTACGGTCGCCGACTCGAAATTCCATTTTAAAACCGCAATAGACACCTAAAATTATTTCCGAGAGCCGACTACGTGGACTTCGTCAAGGCATCACTTCCGTCTCAATGAGCTTCTATGCAAACAGCCTTGATCCTCCGCTGTAGATCGAAAAAATAAGATGGGTGAACCAAGACTGAATTAGTGTACATTAGCGGAAATTAGTGTTTGAAAGACGTCGGTGGTGGAACAAAACAAGGGAACACTAATCTTTATCAATCGAACACTAATTTCAGTTTTGAGAAGTTGTTTTTTTAAATTGACTCACTAGTTTCCCAGACAATCAAATCCGATCAATCTTCTGATCATGACCAAACCAACCGCAACCATTTCCAGCCAAGGAGATGATCCTGTTCTGCAAGAATCGAAAACATCCGAGATCCCACTGGTTCTTCCATTGGTCGCACATCTGGTGATCGGGGCGCTCTTGATTCCCGACGTTGCGGGGTCCTATGAGGGCGACGGCTTCGACGCCAACACAATCCCAACCATGACACCCGAAACCTGGTCGTACATTGGGGTGCTTAGCCTTCAAATTGTTGTAGCGATTGGAATCCTGGTCTATTACCGCAAACCATTGCTTCGACAATTTCCGTTCAGAGTTTCCGGGCTTTCGATCGTCGTAGGAATCATCGGCGTCGTTCTCTGGATCGCAGCTTGTTATCCGCAACTGGAAGGCCGATTGCTTTCGATTTTTGGTGACTTTAGCCGTCCGTCATTCAATCCGGGTGTGATCGGAGACGACGGAATCCGAACGTTGTTTTTGTTCGTTCGATTCTCGGTACTATGCTTGATCGTACCTGTCGTTGAAGAGCTTTTCGTTCGCGGCTGGCTAATTCGTTGGGTAGAAAGTCCCAATTGGAAGCACGTTACGCTGACGAGTTTATCAACCAAGGCACTACTCGCGGCGAGCGTCTACGGCGTCGTTGCCCATCCCATGGAAGCCGTGGCAGCATTTTTATGGTTCGGTCTCGTCACTCTCTTAATGCGGCGAACCGGCAATCTCTGGGATTGTATTGTCGCCCACAGCGTTACGAATTTACTACTGGGAATCTATGTCCTAAGCGTGGGTGCTTGGCATCTTTGGTAGGAAAATATCGTGAATGCGACCCTGAGTAGCGAAACGCAAATTGAAAACGGAAACCCAAAGCAGCGATACTAACCCAAACTCGGCAGGCAGGAAGTCGACACCAATAATCCCCACTCACGCGTCAAAGTTTCCAAAAGCGCGCAAATTCGAGAGTCGTTCATCCAACTCGCCTGTGGTCGGCGCGGATTGCCGGATTCGCGTCGCAAGCTCCTTATCCGGCCTACGTCGTGATGTCTTTCGCAAGCGTTGTTTATCGTCGTGTCGCAAACTCGCGATGGCCCCTGGTAAAATCCCGGTCCTGACAAAAATGACGCAACCACACGTCTAGTTCCGGAGGAACGACATTTTCTAGCCCGGCACTTCAGTGCCGGGAAAAAGCACCACATGTTTGCGAATTCCGATACGATTGTTTGATACGACTGTCCATCACGTCTCTTGACTCAAATATTCAATGCGAATTTTGATGCAATCGTTTTACGCGAGTGTTTAGTTCCGGAGGAACGACATTTTCTAGCCCGGCACTTCAGTGCCGGGAAAAAGCACCACATGCTTTCTAGTCCCGGAGGGACGGCATTAAAATATGACGACCAAACGCACCAAGATAGTTTACGTCATTGCCTGTTGGCCAGCTCCAACAGGATTGGCAACCGGTCGTGGAGCAACGTTGTATCCACCTTGAAACGCGTAACCACCGTGAACCAAACTTACAGCGTACTGATTGGTGTGAATGTTATTGGCAATCCCAAACAAGGCGAACATCAACATGTGCATCTGAGGAATGATCGATACATCATGGAACATTCCGTTGATTGCATAGTTAGAAATAATCACAAGCCCCAGCAACCCGAACTGTCTGGCAAGCAAATGAAGCTGTTTGTTGTTCCAGATTTCCCAACAGATGATCGTCGCTCCAAGCAAAATCAAACAGAGAATCCCCAAACCGACCAAACCCGTTTCAGTCACATACGCCAAGAAGACGTTGTGTTGCATCAACGATTTCGTAATCGTCAGCGGTCGTCCCGTGCGAGGATCTCGGAGATAGGGATGCTTCGTTTGACCATACTGCCCAAACCCAACGCCAAGCATCGGTTTATCCTGAAACATATTCCAAGCGACCGTCGCAAACATCGGTCGCATCTGGGCGGAGATTTCCATCTCGTCAACGGAGACTTCTTTATCTCGTTTAAACGAGAACACTTTTTCCGCAACCACCGGAAAAGCGACGATCCCAACCAGCGTTGCGATGATCACCATTCCGCCTTTTAGCTGACGGTCGGCGGGGATCCAAATGAACCACCCACAAGCTACGATCAAACCAAGCCAAACACTTCGAGTCAGCGTAAAATACACACCGCCAGCCAGAACAACTGCCCCGACCAAAATCATTCCTTTTTGAAGCCGAGTCGATCTTGGCCACCACATCAAAATGCAACAAAAACTTGCTATCTGAAAAATCCCATTGGATACAGGATTGATGAACGGCCCTCGACCACGCCCGAGAAACTCGGTCGTCTCTGAAGTCATGATGTAACGCGGGAACACGATCGCGCCGATGTCTTTGACTTCTGCAACGGCCGTGAGCGCGAGATAGATCCCAAACACGCCGGTTGCGATCGCGATCACTTTCAAATCTCTGACTTGAAGGTGTAAATTTCGAACAAGAAAATAAAGTGCAAGCGGCATAATGTTAAAAAACAACAACCGCGAAGCCGGCATTTTCTTGAGATACTTCCAGTCGTGAGTCACGGTGCTGTAAGTAATAAAGATGATCCAAATGATCAGCAGAATGTCTAATTTGTTAAGCGGCCGAATGTTCTCTTGACCGCGAAGGTATCTCAAAAAGAAAAACCCAATTAGACCCGCCAACAAGACGCGGTCGAGCGTCAGCGGGATCGGGCCACTTTCGATTGCAAAAAATTCTCGTCCGAAAACGCTACCGATCAACACGACTGCCAGCGCAAGAATCGGAAGTGACATTTGGCCTTGAGGTACACACCTGAGCCAAATGCAAAACGCGACAAAGAGAATTGGAATTACTAGAAGCAGCGCTTCCATGACACATACCTAACGGACTGAAACCCGTTCTCAAAGGATCATTGAACTTGAAATTCCATCGGCGGCAAACTGGCCGACTTATTTCCATTCAAATCTTCGATCATCAACTCCATCCGGTAGCCACCGGCGTCAAGTTTGTTCAATTGGACCGGAAAGTACATGTAAAAATCACGTCTTCGATTTCGAACAACGTCTTCGACCACAGGATACTCAGCCTGCTGTACCGCCCTGCCCTGCGAATCGTAGATCGCGTAACTGCCTCGTAGTTTCGTGTGATACCGGGAATCGAGATTGGCTGTTTTAAGAATCGATTTGTAGTTTTCAATCTCACAGTAAACCAGCATTTTCTGATCCGTTTTAAAACTGGTTGTTTCAAATGGTCGGAACTTTCCATAGCCAGAAACTTCGCGACAGAACGCCGGGTTGGTGACACCAAGATTCGCAATCGACTCAAGTCGCTCTACGGCTTTTCGAAGATGCTTGAGCGTACTCAGCGTCGTCGCATGACGAGCCTGGTCCGTTGCATTAGGTCCTGACTCCAACATCGCGTTGATCGCGTCAAGCTGATGTTGCCAGTAAGCACGCTCTTGATTTGAAAGCGATGGCCGTTTGTCTTCCACGTCTGCCATCTGTCGTTTCAGCATTTGCAACAATCGCAAATTAACCTCGAGCCCGTTTCGGCCCAGCTCATCCGTCTCCGATTCGATTCGCCCTTGTACTTTGTCGATGGCTTGCTGAATTTGCACATCCCAAGGAACCGTGTTATCCACAATTTCAACGGTGTGAATGATCTTCGGTTCTGGTTCGCGGTTGATAATCGGAAGGTCCACGGCTTCCATCGTGAAATCCGATGGCTCCGGCTTGATGGGCGTTGTTTCGGATTCAGTTGAAACATCCGCATCAGATGGCTCGACGGGTGCAAAAGGCACAAATTCGTTTTCTGGCAATTCAATTTCGAGCGGCATCTCCGTCATCTCGATTGCTGGAACTTCAAATTTGGCTTCAGGAACTTCGGCAACATGGCTGGCCGCAGCAAATCCATTTTCAACCGCCGTTGTGTCAACTGGCTGGGCTTGATTGATCTCTTCGGAAACAAACTCTTCGGTTGCAAACTCCGCTTTCTCACAAGGAGCCGTTTCGGTTTGGCATTTTGCTGACTGGCAAAAACCTTGCTGACAGCCAAGGCAATTTCCTGAACATGGCTGAGAAGGTTGTTTTTCGAAAAGCTGTTTGCACGCGTCGTCTGAGAGATCCCCGTAAACGACCGCGTCTGATTCTGAAACGATCGCATCCGCCGTTTCAATTGACATGTCTGCTACAGGCGGAGTTGATTGCGTCACAAAACCATTCGTCATTGGCTCGAAAGCTCCCGCGTAGCTCGCTGGTTCGACGACCTCTGGAGTTTCAATCGCAACTGGTTGTGGCTCGGTTTCGACTTGGTGAGCCGTCAACTGGCCGGTGTAGACTTGTTCACGCTGTGAGTCAGCATAAGACTGTAGCAACTCGTAAAACTCATCCTCGGATGGATTGAAAACTGGCTCAACGATTTCAACCGTTGCTGGCTGAGGTTCTGAATTACTGAACTGATCGATCTCGACCATTTCGGCAACGGGTGGTTCGGCAAACGGTGGTGTTTCGTTTGACACAGTGGCAACAATTTTGATCGATTGATTTTTAACTGATTCAACGACGGGCGCGGGCAATTGCCGTAGCGGCTCCATCTCCGCCAACGGTTCGGCTGGCCCACCTACAAAAGCCGATTCGTTTGCTAACGACGTCGAAGAATCGACAAACGATGGGGACGGTTCGACGTCAAATGCCTGCTCATTGGCGACCGGGCTATCGAAACCTGCCTGCACCAAGTCCGCATCTGAAACAGCTCTTAACGCCAACGCCCGAAGTTCGTTCTGCTTGATGGCTTGGTGGTCCAAATCGACCTGTCGTGTTTCTTCGTCAAACATTAACGGTGTAAGCGGACTCAACGGCTGCCGCGCAACCGCCAAAGGCGGCGATACATTTTTGGAAGGAGTGACTTGATTGGGATCAGAAACGACGAAGTTGTTTGCTGGCTCATTTACGGGCTCGCCGAGCGGTTCGTTGACGGGAATCAAAGTCGCAGGATCGATAGGCTTAACAGAAGCCAACTTTGGAGGCTGTTTTCTTTTGTGGCAATCGCATTCGAATTCGTGATCACAGTTTGAACTCTCTGACTGATCAATTATTGGCGGAGCCATGTTCGAAAAATCCGAATTGGCAGAATTGGCAGTCAACCGAATCGGATTTGTTTCTGCTATGTCGTCCATAACCTGGGATGAATTGACAATTCGGGCCAAATCGCTGGCCGCATCCTCACCGGACTGTGCAATGGCTTCTTCTGATTCGACCTTTGCATCCGCAATGTATCTCGCTGCCGATTCGAAATTATTGGATGGCAAATCAGGATCAGTTTGCCAGCCCAAATCGTTGGTTCGATTTAGAAAATTGCTGTGTGCAGGCCCTGCGAATTTTGAGCAACCGGCGTGACTAAGCAAAGTAAACGCGATCAGCAAAACGAGTCCGCTATTCACCGAGAAAGGCAGTTTCCGCATCAACTCAAATTGATTTACCAGATTCCGTGCCGGCATTTTGATACCCAAATTCAAAGGGGGATGACAATTCGTCGCTTCCTTGCGACCAAACCTGTCGATATTCGCGGCGGATGTTAGAGAAATCGTGCCCCGGGTTCAAGGCAGCAATTTCAGAGACAGCAAGCCATGCTGGCGGAGTTCCTTCGCCTGTGTTTGAGGAATTCCATGGCCGGACAAGCTCCGCCACAGGAGAATTTGGAGAAACAAAACACCTTCGACTTCAAATCCCACCCCAAACACTCAACACTCTCCCTCGGGGAGAGTCGCCGTCTCAGCGGCGGAGAGGGTTCCAGGATTTTGCCTCAGGTCGTCCTGCAGAATCTCAAGTCAACCTGCGGAATCTCAATTTAACCCAGCAGAATTTCGTCGAAATCGCCGACCATCCCTACTGATGATTTTGACTTGTGTATGCATACACCCAACACTCTCCCTCTGGGAGAGTCGCCGTCTCAGCGGCGGAGAGGGCTCCAAGATTTCGCCTCAAGACAACCTGCGGAATCTCAATTTAACCCAGCGGATTTTCATCGAAATCCCCGCCCCATCAGTTACCGATGATCTGCTCAGGCAGCCAACGGCCCCAACTCCCGAGACATTTTCACAAACAGTTTTTCCAAGACCAATCGCCCACGGCCTTCTTTTGAGTGTGATCGCTTTAGCTGCATGTCGGCTTCGAGCAGCCAATCGATCAACAATTGCGCCCGTTCACGCCCAAGCTGTTTTAGATTCGCCTGGGACGATTCGATCTCGCCACCCCAAGCCCGAAATCCTGCTTCCTTGACGGCGTGATCCAGATTCGGTTTTCGCCCCCGTCTCAATTGCCGCATTACAATCTCAGTCGCGACGGCATATCGCCTTAGCGACCAAGACAACTGACCAAACAACGCCAGAGGATGCTCACCACTTTTAAGCAGTTGATCCAACAAGTCGATTGCTTTGC
>CAZQQR010000182.1:0-11351 GCA_964595515.1 uncultured Pirellulaceae bacterium | reverse complement strand
GCGCATTAAAAAGGCGACCCCGGAGGATTCTGGGATCGCCTTAATCGACTGTCAATTCTTTCGAATCGACTAAGCCACTGGAGGCCGTTGACTTGCCTTGGCTGCTTGATTCTCAAGGTGTTTTGGAGGGGCCACGGTAGCCTGTCGGCCCCGCTTGTCCTCATCGTAGTACTTGCCGTTGCCATAGCCGTAGCCATACCCGTAACCGTTGTACGAGTAACCCGCTCGGTAAGCTCCGTAGGTGTACTGGCTTCCGTATCCGGATTGAGCACCCACACCATTGACCACCAAGCCAATGCAGTTGGCTCCGAGGTTGCCAAGCATTTCAATCGCTCGACCTGCACTGACTCGAACGTTTTTCTTGATTCGAAGACAAAGAACAACACCGTCGACTCGTGCCGCGATTGGGCAAGGGTCGGTAACCGCCAGAAGCGGAGGTGTGTCGATAATGATGAAGTCAAATTCCTGTCGCATTTCGTCGATCAGTTCTTTGACCTGAGGTGACGAACTAAGCTCGGCAGGATTGTTTGGCTTGGCCCCACAAGGCATAACGATCAAGCCTTCGATTTCTTCGCACTCGAACATCACGTCACGCCAGTGTGATTTTCCACTGAGCACGGTGGCGAAACCTTCGCGGGCTTCGATACCAAACGTTGAGTGTTGGCGAGGTCGCCGCATATCCGCATCCACCAACAAGACTTTCTTGCCAGATTGTGCGATCGAGACAGCGAGGTTGGACGCCAAAGTCGATTTTCCATCACCCGGAGTCGGGCTGGTTACCTGGATGACCGAATGCTGTTTCCCTTGCGTGTTAAAGTACAACGCGGTTCGCACGGCGCGGAACGCTTCGGAGACTTGGGATTTCGGCCTATGGTAAGTACAAACGATTGGGTCGATCAAAGAGTTCTCGATCAAGTATCGCTTGCTTTGACCAATCACAGGAACATGACCGATTAGCGGCACGTTTAACTGCTTCATGATTTCATCAGGATTATGGAAGGTCTTGTCAGCAAGTTCGACCAAGCATCCAAGTCCGAATCCAGCAAGTGAACCAAGGAATCCACCCAATCCCAGAATCAGTGGCAAGATTGGCCAGACCTTTTCGCCGTAGCTCGCATTTCGAAGGGTCGCAAAACGGAAGCCTTCGTGACGACTGCGGCCACCGTCGGTGTCACCTGAATCAATGTCGATCAATTTTTCTTTCGTGATCTGCATAAAGTCACGAACGTCAGCGATCTTTTGCTCGACTGATTCGATCTCTCGCTGGTTCTTGGCGATTTCGGATGCTTTTTCGTGATGCAAGATATACTCAGGTTGCATTTTCGAAAGGGCGACTTGAATATCGCGGATTTGCTGCTGGAGGCTAACAACGTAACGACGCAAGATTTCTTCTGGTTCAGCTTCGAATGGTTCGTCATCGGTGCCATCATCTGAGTTGTCTATAAATCCTTGCCAGTCTGCGATCGTTTCTTTGAGAGCAATAACTTTCGGGTGGCCTTCACCAAGTCGGACCTGCATTTCGCGAAGCCGCATTTTATCTTCACGAATGGACATTTCAGCTTGCTGTTTCGCTCGCTCGTCTTTAATGCGGTTATCTTTTTGGCGAATCTTGATCTTGCCTTCATTTTGAAGAATCCAGATCAATGACTTCACTGGCTCTTTTCCCATCCGCAAGACCTCAGACGCTCGTTGTTCGTCCTGAGTCAGAAAGCTCAATTGATCTTTCTTATCTTGCATCGCACGACCGAGTTCGAGAATCTTGATGTCGTGAACATTACGATTTCCTACGTCGACGATTGGGGCCGAATAGTTGGCGTGAAGCTTTTTGGCTTCCTCTTGAAGTTGCTTGTATTCGATTTCGAACTTGTCGTTCATCGTTCGAACCAGCGTTTCAACCTTCTGGCTTTCGTCCTTGTACTGTTGCTCAAGGTCTTTGGCGTAGGTTGCGATCAGATTGTTCAGGATCGTCTGGCAATCACTCGGGACGGGGCTGTAGTAGACCAAGTCATAAAGAATGACTTCTTCTTTGTTCTGCGTGATCTCAAGGTTATCAACGACTTCGCTGATGATGTCGTTGTCTGGAGTGTCCGTAAACGATTTGAGTTTTTCCAATCCATTGTTGAGGATGCATTTTTTGACGATGTTCGGCTGACCGATCAATTGGTCATGGCGAATCGACATATCGCTGGCACCCGGCAAGATTCCCGGCTGGTGAATGTTTTGAAAGATCATCATTGGATCTTTCGGCTCAATTCGAACGCGAGCCTGCGAACGATACACGTCGGCACACTGGGCGTTATATAACGCGCCTAAAGCCATTCCGCAGATCAGACCAAGAAATACCAGCCATTTTCGACGGCTAAGGACTCCCCAAAAATCGAATCCGCCCTCTTCGCCAGATTCTCCGGGGTGGGCCAGAATAAACGGGGGTTGTTGACCAGGTTGGTGTGGAAATTGTTCCAACGGATTATCCTCCAAGAAGCAAAGCAAGTGGCGCAAGGAATGCGATCCACCCAGAATCGATTGATTCTTTGTGAATTGAGCGCGCGAAGAGCATTTCCAGTGACTTATCGCGGTTTACCCAATATATCAATATCTTCGTCAACCTCAAGCATTTCATTCGCCGCAATGTTGGGTTTCCGCAATAATACGCGGGGTTTATTACCCTAACTGGGTTTGCTTGCAACAGAATGAAAGTATTCTTTGGCAGGAGAAAGAAGCAGGACAATCGAGTAAATCGAGGCTGAGTCCTCCGGTCAAACCCGTGTTGGAATTTCAGGTGGTTTTTCGTACTGAGTCAAACTTTTCGGGTTGGTAAAAAGCGGTAGATTTGGTCCATCTTTAAATTGGACGTTCATGGCAAAGCAGGGTGAATTGCTACTTATCCAGCGAGGCGAAGATTGTTAAATTCTTGCCATGTCTAAAACGCCAATGATGAAACAGTATGACGCGGCCAAGAACGCGTGTGGGGACGCCCTTCTCTTTTTTCGGATGGGCGACTTTTACGAGTTGTTTCATGAGGACGCTAAAACGGCAGCCAAGGTGCTTGGACTGTCGCTGACTAGTCGAGATAAATCGAAAACCGTCCCCATGGCGGGCTTTCCGCATCACCAGCTTGATTCGTACATGGGAAAGCTGATCAAGCAAGGTTTTCGAGTCGCAGTCTGTGATCAAGTCGAGGATCCCAAAACCGCTAAGGGACTAGTAAAGCGAGAAGTCCAACAAATCGTTTCTCCCGGGACGATCACTGACCAAGCCCTGTTGGATCCGGCTGTTAGTAACTATCTGGTTGCTGTCTTGCCCCACACTTCGATTAGCAAGAAAAAACAAAAACAGAATTCAATCCCCGAAGGCTTCGGGATTGCGTGGGCCGACATTTCGACCGGACGCTTTTATGCGACCGTCGTCGGGCCAGACCAGCTGTTCGATTTGATGGCCAGACTAGGGGCGAGTGAAATTCTGATTCCTGAGGGCAGCGGTCCGTTTCCAGACGGATACTCTGACACGATGATCACGCCGCGTCCGGGGTGGAGCTTTGGAGCTCAAACAGCCAGAGAAAAATTGCAAAAGCAATTCCGTGTAGCGTCGTTGGATGGATTTGGCCTTAACGAATTTGGTGATCTTGCCATCGGAGCAGCGGGAGCAATTCTGGATTACCTGAGTGAAACCCAGAAATCGTCATTGGAACATTTCGACCGAATTCAGGCTTTCCGTCAAAGCAATTTCGTCGAGATTGATTCAGCAAGTTGGCGAAGCCTGGAGATCTCCCAAACGATTCGGACCGGCCAACGAGAGGGATCGTTGTTTGGCGTAATGGATCGTTGTCAGACGCCGATGGGTAGCCGATTGTTGGGAGAGTGGTTGACCAATCCGCTGACGGAACTTGATCAAGTCAATCGTCGACTCGATGCCGTGGGTGAAATGGCGGACGAGCAGAAGCTTAGAACCAGCGTGCGAGATTACCTCAAAGAGGTTTATGACCTGCAGCGGTTGTTAGCGCGTGTCGCAACCGGCCGAGCAACGCCGCGAGATCTGAGTCACATTACGAAAACTCTTTCAACCGTTCCTTCACTTAAGGAAAAACTGGCTGGCCGAAAAAGCGAGTGGTTGCAACAACTTGAATCCGATCTCGATGTTTGTCTTGACCTTCGAACTGAACTTGAAAACGCACTCGCTGATCCCTGCCCTGCTCAGTTAAAAGATGGCGGATTTATCAAAGAAGGATTTGATACGAAACTGGATGAGTTGCGGCAACTTGCTGCAGGTGGAAAGCAATGGATCGCCAACTACCAAAAACGTATTTGTGATGAGACGGGGATCCCAAGTCTCAAAGTCGGTTTCAACAAAGTGTTTGGTTACTATCTGGAGGCGACCAATACGCACAAAGACAAAGTTCCCGCCGATTTTATTCGCAAGCAAACGCTCAAGAATGCGGAACGGTACATTACGCCGGAACTAAAAGAGTACGAAGAAAAAGTGCTTTCGGCGGATAACCTTGCCAGCGAATTAGAGCACAAGCTTTTTGATGCGTTGCGGGAAATGGTGCGAACGCAAACGGCGAGGCTTAAGTCTAACGCGGAAATCATCGCGACTTTGGATGCGATTTGTGGACTTGCCCAATTGGCGGTCGAGCAAAACTATTGTCGGCCTGAAATGGTCGAAGACAACGTCACTCAAATCGAAGAAGGTCGGCATCCGGTTCTCGATATCATTGAACCTCTGGGCGCGTTCATTCCTAACGACACTCAAGTGAACGATGAGAACGGATTTTTGCATCTGATCACTGGCCCCAACATGGCGGGAAAGAGTACTTATATTCGGCAGGTCGCCTTGATCAGTCTGTTGGCTCAGATCGGCAGTTTTGTTCCTGCCAAGAAAGCCACTCTGGGAGTGGTCGACAAGATCTTCGCTCGGGTGGGCGCGAGTGACGAGCTTTCCAAAGGCCAGTCAACGTTTATGGTTGAAATGACGGAGACGGCCAGAATTCTGAATACGGCGTCCAATCGAAGTCTTGTGATCCTCGACGAGATTGGACGCGGGACGAGTACTTATGATGGCGTCTCATTGGCTTGGGCGATCGTTGAGTATTTGCATGATCAAGTCGCTTGCCGAACATTATTTGCGACCCACTATCATGAGTTGACAGAGTTGGAACGCGATTTTGAGGGCGTGTGCAACTACAACGTTGCGGTCCGAGAGTGGGACGAAAAGATTGTGTTCTTGCACAAAATTGTCCCCGGTAGTGCCGACAAAAGTTACGGGATTCATGTGGCTCGATTGGCAGGCGTTCCCCAATGGGTGAATCGGCGTGCCGAGCAAATCTTGGACAAACTGGAATCAAGCGGCGATGTCGAAGCCAATAAAGAAGCGATCCTCTCTGCGGAATCCGACCGAATCAATCGCCCCAACGCCCAAGGCCAAATTCAAATGACAATGTTTGGCCTCGCGCACCATCCGCTAGTCGACAAAATCAAAGCGCTCGATGCCAATCAAATGACGCCGATCAAAGCGCTTCAAACAATTCACGAGTGGCAAGTCGAATTGGCAGAATCGCCATTGGAAGAGAGCCAAGAAAAATCGCCAAGCTGACGCGAGTTGGTTGAAGTAGTCGAGACGGCAGTGTTATTACGAGTTAAAAAAAGTCGAGTTGAAGAAAAGCCAAGAGCTGTTGTTGTTCCTCAAGAGACGCTTGGGACAGCCAGTCTCTAAAAGGATTGACCATTCGGCCAATTTTAAGTTGTCATGGAAGCAGTTATTGCCAGAAGCCATCAGCTAAAACCGATTTTACTTGTTTGGCTTTTCAATCACAGCCTCGATCTTTTTGTTCAGCCTCGCCATCCGTACTTCTTGTTGGATCACACGAGGCAAATCAAAAGTTCCTTTTGGGATTTTGCAATCAACCTCGTAATCCTGAATTTCAAAAACGTATTCCGTGGTTCCGCTTGAACGTCGAGAGATCACCTTTCGAACTCGAGGGATCAAAGCGTCACCCAGTTGGATGAAATCGGAATAGTACCGTGTGACAGTTCTGGTTTGGTCGACATAGACCTCCTCAGCGATTGATTTGACCATCATCCCTGATTTCAAATCGAAAAATCGCGTTTTTTTGAATCCATCTTCGTCAACGAACTCCACGCGATATGCCTGCTTGCCGTTGACGTTTTCGATTCCAGCCAACCGTAGTGACTGGCTTTTTTCCGTCCACCTTGTTACCGATGTAATGTGTTTGTGGCGCGAGACGAATCCACGAAGCTCTTCGCCTGTGATACGACGGGCGGATCCATTGGTGCTTGACCAAGCTACTCCGTTTTTCATTCCTCGCTCAAAATGCCTACCGTTGTCATACCTATAGGACGTGTAATATTGTCCGCTGGTCATAAAGACTTCGTAGTTGAACTCATCGCTGCCTCGGCGAGCCCTGCATGTGTAGTGAATTGACTGTCGACTATCGAGCAGTTCATAACCACCCAGTTTAAGAACATAGTTGTCGATGACCTGTTCTGCCGTCTTGAAGAGTTTGCGCTTACCTCTGGCTTTGCCGTCCTCCTGGGATTTTGGCGAACGTTGCTCTTCCGGTTCTGAGGTGGGAGTCTGGCGAAGCTCAGTTTGGAAATCTGGTTGCTGGTTTTGATCCGTCTGATCCCGAAGCGGATTTTGACATGCACCCAGCTGAACCAAAGCGATCCAACAAGCGAAGGAAGTAAGAACGGTTTTGAAACGGATCATAAAAGACCAATCTTGTTTGGTGTCCGCGTTCATTCAGGCTTGCAAGGTATGGCCCTTCTCCGTGTTTGTCAAACTTTAGATGTTTTTTTCGTTGGTTGTTCGGGAAAGTTTGCTCATTTTGAAAAATGCTGGGAAGCTGGGTGGTCAGTGATGTCTTAAAAGAAAGCGACAAGTGGAGAGCATTCATTGAAGCGTGTGGAAGCCAAAGAATTATCGCATCTGCTGGATGAGCATGGGCAATCATTGACCCTGTTTGCTTCTCAGTGGACTTCCGCGCCCGAAGATTGTGTTCAAGATGCGTTTGTAAAACTGGCGGCTCAATCGGTTCGTCCCGATAATCCGGCAGCGTGGCTATTCAAAGTGGTTCGCCATCGAGCGATCAATTTGAGTCGTTCCAATCAACGTCGAAAAGCGCGAGAAGAAAAGTTCGCCAGATCGGCAAACGATTCACTTGACCCCGCAAAGTCGCTTGAGAAGGCAGACGAACAGGCGTTTCTTCTGAAAACATTAGAGACGCTTCCAGGCGAGTTGCGGGAGTTGGTGGTACTTCGGATTTGGAGTGGGTTGAATTGGAACCAGATCGCGGAGATAGCTGGGACATCATCTAGTTCCGCCTGTCGAAGCTACAACCGTGCACTTCAGCTAGTTAAAGCAAGAATGGTCAACACGACATCGGAAAACAAAAATGGCTGACGAACAATTTATACCACCAGAATTGAAAAGAGTTGAAGCATTACTTCGCATTGTTGCTTTACCTGAATCAAAGCTTGATCGTGACAATTTGATGTACCAAGCTGGCTGGGAAGCGGCGTTGGCGCAACTTGGGCAGGTCGGTCGAAATGATCAGCCTGTTTCGCCGGCCGTGCCTCGGTTCGAATTAAAGTCGGAGCGAGGAAAGGCGACGACTGCATTGGCGACACTTGCTGCAATGCTACTGTGCTTGTTCTTTATGCAAGGTTCGGGGGAGCCGGATGGCAAGCAAGGCAGCATCGTCTCTAGTGATGCCAGTGAACCATCGAGTATCGAACTTGTTGAGGATGGCGGCTCGGAGTTGGCAAACGGAACTGTCGGTCGGCGTAATCAGCTTTCTAGCTTGATCGAATTTTCGAAACATCTCAGTACCGGCTCGTTGGTTAAAGGGGATCAACGACGTTCGACCCAGCGAGTCGATCAAGTGGACCACAATGATTTTGATTCCCAGAACGTTGGACCGCTTTCAAATTTTGAGTTGCGAAATGAATTACTAAAAGACGCTGGTTGATCCTGTGACGAGTTTTGAATTTCAGTTTAGATTTGTGAGAAATTGGATGAAAAGAATGAAAGCTATTCAAATATTGTTGCTCTTCTTTTTTGTCGCCTCTTTTGCCAACAGCGTCTTGGCGGATGTTGAAATTGAGGTGGATGGGCAGACGGGCATGATGTCCGTCAAGATTGAGATCACACCCGCAAAAGAAGTTATTCCGGCGTTCAAATATCGTCTGACCGTAGAGCCCTACAAGACCGTTCCGGGCAACGCCATTACTCACTACATTCGTTCACTCGGTGAGGATGCATTGGATGGACCACTCAAAGCTGCTTCGCATAAATTTGGCTACAACTTTTACGACTGGTCATCCATCTCAATGCCTGAGCGCGATGTCCCCGCGGATAAACTTCGCGAAGCCTGTTCGATGTTTGATGACTATGTAGAAAACTATTTAAAGCGGGCGTCACTTTGCAGGGAGGCTGACTGGGGACTGGCGGTTCAAGACCTCCGAGGCCGCGAAGTCATCGACTTTCGACTGCCAAGTGTTCAGCAGACTCGCTCGATGGCACGAATACTTGTTTTGAAATCCAGGTTGGCTTTGATTGATCGTCGCTTTGAAGATTCCATCGACAATTTGAGAATGACTTATCAACTTGGTCAAAACGTCAATGAGATGGGTGTACTTGTTTCCAGTCTTGTCGGAATGGCCGAAATTGGAATGGCCAACGACGGCATGATCCATTTTGTGGGAGCGGGAGCATCGCCCAACATGTATTGGGCGCTCAGCGAATTACCTCGTCCCGTTCTCTCAATTCGAAAACCGATGAGAATCGATTTGTCGAATGTGATTCGGATTTTTCCAGAGCTGATGGATGTAGAAAATGCCGAATTTTCAATTGGAAAGTGGAAGCGTCTGCTCGTTGAGGTCACACAGTTAATCGCCGGAATCGGCAAGACAGCCGACACCGACGTTCCAATGCAAACTGAGCTACAGGCGTTGCGGAATGCGATGACTGGATACACGCAGGCCAAAAAACGATTGTTGGATTCTGGGATGGACTCAAAAGCTGTTACCCAGATGCCAGTCGCTCAAGTCTTGTTGATCGATGCAGTTCGTGACATGAACTATTTCAAAGGGTTGGTTGAAAAAGCAATTTATGTTCCTCATGCAAGAGTCGAGGAGTTTGATCACAAAGCCAATGAATTGATTCGCGAGGCTGCCAAGACACGGTTGGGGGCCAAGATTGTTGATGTTCTCGCACCTGCGACCTGGCAAGTTCGTCTTTACACGACACAAGCCCAGGCCGATTTGAACATGCTCATCAACATTGAAGCGATTCGCCACCATGCTGCGACGACGGGCAAACTTCCAGGCAAGCTCTCTGAGCTCGAACTTCCGACTTACATCAATCCATTCTCCGGTGAACCGTTCGATTACGAGTTGAAAGGAGACACTGCAGTCTTGAGTGTTCCTGAAAGTAACTCTAAGCGACGGTATGAAATTACGATCGCCAACTAATTGAAAATTCATTCCTTTGTAGAGAAAAAATATGTTTGTTCAACGTTTTGGTCAGCGGGCAATTCAGGTCCTTGCTATTGCCCTTGTCGCTTATTTCCCTGCGTCAAGTTGCGTCTTGGCTCAAGTAAATCACGCGAGTGCGATCGAGAACTATCTCACCGATGACGTAGTAGGTGTTTTTTATCTAGATCTGGAAAAACTTGATTGGGAGGCGACAGTTACAGCGGCAAGTGCATTAGGATTTGAATTGGAAGACGAATTCGCCAACCTAGGCGTTGAGTTGGACGCGACAAAAATGTTGGTCGAAAAACTCAAGTCCAATGGAGTGAATCAGCTCTATTCGTTGATTCGAGCTGAGAGCTTGGGTTCGCAAAGAAGCTCATGGGTGATTCCTTTGAAAGCGGGTAGTGATCCGGTCGCTGCTTCGGCGATTTGCAAAGCGTTCTTGGCAAAAGCGATCCCCGAATGGCCATTGGCGGACAAACTTGCATCCCAGGACGGTTTTATTCTGGCAGCGTCGTCTGAGGAACAATTGGAAGCCCTCAAGATAAATCGACCCAAGTCAAAACGTGAGCTGAGGGAGATGTGGAAGGAACTAGGCAATGGATCCATCGGGTTGGTGTTGTTTGGAAATGATGATTCACGAAAAATCATTCGCGAGTTGATGCCAAGTTTGCCAACACCATTTGAAAACGTTTCGGGGGAAACATTGGCGAACGTAGAATGGGCTGGACTGGCAGCGCTTTTGCAAGGGAAAACTGATTTTGTGGTCAAAGCAAGCGCAGCAGATGAAACGACAGCAAAGAAAATTGAGGCGTCACTCTTGGCTTTGATCGAAGTTCTGAAACAATCGCCAAAATCTAAAGAGTACATCCCACAAGCTGAAATGGATTTCGTGTTTGGTAGTCTCATCCCGAATCGTACAGGAACCCAGATCGAAATTTCGGGAAAACAACTCGCGAAGGAACAGGGTCGGCTTTCCAAAGCGCTTGGGCTACAGGTCAAGGCAGCGCGCGCCCGTGCCGTTTCCAATTCTCGCTTAAAGCAATTAAGAACGTTTGCAATTGCAATGCACAACTATGAATCTGCGCACACCCATTTTCCAGCCCAAGGGTCATTTGACGACAATGGAAAAGCCTTGCTGAGTTGGCGTGTTCATATTCTTCCTTTTATTAGTGAAAAAGCAGCTCAGTTGCATGCCGAGTTTAACTTGGATCAGCCATGGGATAGCGACCACAATATCAAGCTTGTTGAAAAGATGCCCAGGATTTATTGGGACCCGAATCCAGATTCACTTGAGAACAATCAAGCTGGAAAAACCATTTTTCAAGTTCCCGCTGGTAACGGGATGATGTTCAATGGAAACCAGGAAACAAAATTCGGTGACATGCATGATGGGTCAAGTAACATTCTGTTGATGGCCACGTTGAGTTCGAAACATGCAATCGAATGGTCAAAGCCGGTTGACTGGCAAGTCGACTTGGAAAACCCCAAAGCGATGTTGCGAGATGGTCGAACATCTATCGATGTTGCTATCGCAGACGGTTCTACCTACCGCGTGCCCCTTGCTACGCCTGACAAAACTTGGAGTTACTTGTTGCAGCACCAAGATGGGAACATTGTTTCAGGATCCGATTTTGAGCAATGACCTAGGCATTCGTTACGACAAACGGGACTTTGTCTGCCGCTCGATGAAGATCTGAATTACTTCTCGATTGTTGAATATTTTCAACTGGTATTCGAATGCAACAAAAAATGGGAGTTGGTCGTAAGCCGGGTCCTGTAACCGATTACTCGGCACGATCATTTATCTAGGCGGACCATTGCTGGAACGCTCAAGCAGCCTACCCGAAAGTCATA
>CAZQQR010000181.1:7906-11446 GCA_964595515.1 uncultured Pirellulaceae bacterium | reverse complement strand
GTTTTGCTTTGATGATCTTTCACTCCAAGATTAGCTACAAGTTTTTCCACTTCCTCCCGACGCCGATGTGGGTCATTGCTCTTTCGATTCCTTTTGCCTACTTCTTTGACTTTTTTCAAGACCACGACATGTCGCTGTTCGGTGAGGCTTACCATGTTGGACCGAAGTTGTTGCTGGATATTCCTGACAACGTGATGGCATCTATCATGCATCCGAATTTTGGCATGATCGATACGCCGGGGTTTTGGATTACGGTCTTTTCAATCCTACTGATCAGTACTATCGAATCACTGGCGATTGCCAAAGCGATTGACAAAATTGATCCTTACAAGAGGAAAACGGATCTCAACAAAGATTTAACCGGAATCGGACTCAGCACTATGGCTGCCGGTTGCCTCGGCGGCTTGCCGATCATTGCAGTCATCATTCGAAGTACGGTAAACGTACACAACGGTGCAAAAACAAAATGGTCCAACATGTATCAGGGGCTATTGTTGCTGTTGCTTATCGTCGTACTTGGGCCAATTATGCAGCAGGTGCCGCTCTGTGCCTTTGCGATTCTACTGGTGCACACCGGATTTAAATTGGCATCGCCCGCCGTATTTAAACATGTGTTCAGTCACGGAATTGAACAGTTGATCTTCTTTGTGGGAACCATGATTCTGACCTTGTACACCAACTTACTGGTCGGGTTGTTCGGGGGCCTCCTTTTGGCATTAGTTTCCCAAATGTTGCTGGCGAAAGTTTCCATTCCACGTTTCTTCAATTTGATCTTCCGGGGAGGTTCTAACCTGGTGATGAAACCAGACGGTAGTTACGACTTGAAAGTGAGGGGGATTTCAAACTTTCTCAGTATCTTGAGTCTCGACAAATTGTTGGAGCAAATACCCGCCGGTGCAAAAGTAACGGTCGATCTTGCGGAAACACGCTTGGTCGGGTTCACAGTGATGGAGCATTTGTACGACTTTCAAAAACTGCACGAGAATACGGGGGGGGCAGTAGAAATCAGCGGTCACGATTCACATGCTTCAACGAATAATCACAAACTTGCGCTGAAATTTAAGATCGACCCCACCGAACCATTGAATCCGCGCCAAAAGATGTTGAAGGAGATGGCGGAAAGCTACGGTTGGAATTTTCAAGTCGACCCGCTCGAGGATTTTGATTATTTCCAATCGTTTCATTTTTTCAAAACTCGCCCTGTCGAGGCTGAGAGCAATTGCATATCCGATCAGAACAAAGACGTTCACCTAGAGTTGATTGATGTTACCTTCGAAGAAGGTTCGGATATATTCCCGGACGAATACGAAACGACGGTTGGCCTCCTCAAGATGCCGTTTTCTATTCCGAAGTTTACCATTGAGAGAAAGGGCTTTTTGGATCGGTTCCTGCATCTATCAGAGCACAAGGATATCGACGACGTGGTCTATAACGACTTCCTCGACGATTTTGTGGTCAGGGTGGAAGACAAAAAGGCGATGGACGAATTCCTGACGGAAGAATTCAAGGCGCTATTCGAAATCAGCCGCTTGAACCACATTGAAAGCAACGGCGAAGCGCTCCTGATTTTTAATAACAATTTCAGGTTGGCTCAATTGCTGGATTACGTGAGGATGATCCAGTTCGCCGATAGTTTGAAGAAGATCATCATGGAATAGCCAATGTTGACTATCTCTGGCGGCAGTTGCTGCTTCGAATGACAGCGCCGACCAATCTAATCGCTTTTTGCTTTTGCTGCGTTTTGAACAGAGCGTTTTATGAAGTTGATGTTGTCTTTGAACGATTGGGAGTTCTTGATTTTGTCCGAAAATGCTTCAGCCGTTTTGAAAGTTTCGGCTGCGACTTGATTGCCAAGATCTGGTGACTCGTTGGCGAAGTGACAGCGGCAAAGTGCCACGCTTGCCAAAACGTAGAAGTTTCCATAATTCCCGACATCGGAGTTTTCTGTGTACAGCGCCAAATATGTGTTACGACAGATTTGATACTGCTCGATGGCGGAATCAATGTCTTTTTTGTTTTCGAAAATTCCCCCTCGCTGCATCGAAATTAACCCGATCGTGTTCTTTACGTCAGCTCGTTCTGAAAATGAAGCTTTGAGTGGCAGCAAGTTGTCGTTGGCCTTAGTGAAATACTTTTCAGCGTCATGCATGTTGTTGACTTCAGCTGCGAGCATGCCCAGCGTTGCGTAGAGATTGCATTGAACGTAATGGAATGGAAGCTCTTGGGCAGGGTTCTTGGGAGAGATACCATCAAAGCATGCGACCGCACGATGAAGCGCCTCGGAGGCAGACTTGCGGTCTTGCTTCGCATGAAAAACCATTGAGCGTGCTCGGAGGTTCTCGGCTCGCAGAGTCGCGTCTTCGAACTCATTAAAATCAGGCGGGGGAACATCCGCTTCGTTGGCGTCAAAAAGTTCCAGAGCACGGTTTGGGGCAGAAACAACTAAAACGGACCCCATACTCATGCGTTGCTTGAACCGCATCCGATATATCTGGTTCCGGGTAGCATCCAATGGATGTTCCTTGTCAAGATTTTTCAGTAAATCAAGGACGACCTGAGTGTTGTCGAATGAGGCTTTTCGTTCGCCCAGCCTTAGCAGCAATGGCGATAGTTTCGCCAGAGTCTTTGCGGTGTTGAAACGGATTTCAGGAGTTTGTTCTTCGTCCCGATTCAGTTTGACTTGTAAATCGGCGGCCCGCTTTATCAAACTTGTTCTCTCTTTTGCAAACTGGGACTGGCTGGAAAGTTTCTGCTCGAGCGCGACAATTTCTTCAATCAGTGTTTGGGCTGTCTCCAGGTTGCCGTCAGCCCGAATCGTTTGAGCATTGGCTTCCTCCAAATTTCGAATGGCGATATCGCGTTGCCACAATGCAACGCCTAATCCGATCGACAGCGAGGCGATCGTCAATCCGATAAGTGCAGCGACGACCGGATTGCGCCGGGACCACATGGCAAATTTTGAAAGTCGTGAGAGCGGTCGAGCTTTGACAGGTTCGTTGTTTAGCCAGCGACGTAGATCTTGTGCCAGGTCATGAGCTGATTCGTATCGGCTAGATGGATCCTTTCTGAGGCAAAGATCGACGATTGCGTCCAAACCCGCTGGGGTTTTAGGTCTAAGTGATCGAACTCGAGGAGCCGGTTCATCACAAATTGCCCTCGCAGTCGCCAACATTTCTGAACGTCGGAATGGAAGTTGTTTGGTCAGCATTTCGAACAAGATCATGCCGAGCGCCCAGACGTCTGCAGGTGGGCCAGCCTCGAATTTACCATCGGCTTGCTCGGGAGCCATGTAAGCCGGCGTTCCAACAATCTGGCCATCCTGAGTCAATGTGTTGTCATGCTCGGCAAAATTACGAGCCAATCCGAAATCCGTAATACGGATTTTTTCCCAGACGGGATCGTCGTCGGACGTTGCCGTTGCGTCAACCAGAATGTTTGCTGGTTTCAAGTCGCGATGCACAACCCCGCGTTGATGCGCATGTTGCACGGCTTCAGCCAGATGAAGCACGACCTGCGCCGCCGTTTCGAATTCTACCGAGC
>CAZQQR010000181.1:0-7806 GCA_964595515.1 uncultured Pirellulaceae bacterium | reverse complement strand
ACGGCTTCAGCCAGATGAAGCACGACCTGCGCCGCCGTTTCGAATTCTACCGAGCCATGGTTGTTCATCCAATCTGAAAGTGTCGGGCCATCGCACCAAGCGAATGCGATGAATTGAACCGGTCCAAGTTCACCATATTCGTAAACTGGAACGATTTGTGGATGGCCAAGTGATGCCGCGAGTCTGGCTTCGCGTTCGAATCTTTGCCGAATAGGATCGTTGACCGAAGTGTTGAACAATGGGACCTTCAGTGCGACGCTGCGATCGAGCTCTTCGTCGTTTGCCAGGAACACTTCGGCAAATCCACCTCGCCCAAGTGACCGCAGAATGGAGTACCTTCCTATCGTTTTCGGGATCGAGCTAGATTCGCGTACCGCAGCCCGAACTTGAGTAAGAAATCCCAAGGCCTCGTTGGCCTGCAACCGTTCGTTGTCCGAAAGATCGTCTGGCAAGACATCGAGACTGGCCGGTTTGGCTGACACGGTGTCGTCGCGAAGGTTCGTTGACGTCTCATGGTCGCCAGCGAAATTGGCTGCGTGGGCTTTCGGCTGATTGTCGTTATGAGAAGGAGTCGTCAATTTTGGATAGTTCCTGTTGAAGTTTTACGAGTGCCCTGCCCCATAGTTTTGATACAGCATCAACGCTGCGATCCATCTGTTGGGCAACATCGATGAACGGAAGTTCTTGAATACTGCGAAGCTCAATGACTTGGGCGTAATCAGGAGGAAGACGCTTGATCACTTGGCGAAATCTCGCCAGTTGTTCTTTTTTTTGTACTGCATCATCAGGGGCTTCGTAATCGGCACGCTGGTCCATCGTTGTCCCATCGACTGCCGGTTCTCGCTCTCGACGAATGTCGCGTCGCTGTCGATGAAGGTCTCGCCGCGTGCGATGCACTTCGTTTTTCAAGATTGAGTTCATCCAACCGTAAAATTCAGCAGACGTCGAACCTCTAAAATCCCCAAAGCCCTGAACCATTTGAGTCAGTGTGGCCTGAACGATGTCTGATGGATTTAATTTTCGCCGCAGCTGTTGATCAAGCTGCTGGTTGGCCATCCGGTTCAGCCGATCTTGAACGTGTCGACAGATTTCGCTGTGGGCGGTCTGGTCTCCCGCTTTTGCAGCAGTGACTAAATGACTGATTGTGGCCAGGTCAATTTCTGGCGGCTGGTTTTCTGTCATACAACACGTAGTCGAAACTTTGGCCAAGGACGAATCGTCAGTTTCGATGTTCATCGCACCGGACATTTTTGTCAATCGTGAGCGATGTTCAAACGTGTTACTTTGGCAAATTTTGTTTTGAATCGCATTGGTAACGGTCCCGGATAAGTTGCTGGAGCCAGCTGCCGAATCAATTTGTGTAGCGCGAGATTGTTGCGGGGGTTGTGACCTGCTAGGTCGTGGACACTCAAGTATTGCTGAGTTCATTGGCGAATTGCGGTCAGAGATTCGGAGCTGGGAAGTAATCAGTTTGACGAAACAGAATGGCAAAACCGATTGCTTTGGGCTGGTGATTCCGAAATAAGAGAAGCCGTTTGCTCGGCGATCGGACAGCGAAACTTAGAAAAATGAAAATCAATCGGGGATAGATCAGATCGGATCGTAAAACGCCAGTTTTAGCGAGCTTGGCTACGTCGAGCCGTCCATTGAGTCAAAACTTGATGTGCTCAGGTTTGAATTGGGAATTCGCCTACTGCGAAAACTCGTTCATCTTGGCTTCAATGTTCTCAAGGCTTCGGATGGTCGCTTCTCGATCTGAGGTGTTGATCGAATTCCACAGATTGGAGCGTACCGGCAACGTTGATTGCCAGAGTTTCTGAAATAGTCTTCTGCCATTGGCGGTGATTGTTACCAGTTTTGCGCGGCCATCATCCGGGTGAGGTTTTCGCCGAACCAGCTTTTTTTCTTCCAGGTTTTTCAGCATTGCTCCTGTCGTAGCGGGATCGTAGCCCGATTGCTCAACCACTTCTGTTTGCGTCACGCCGGCTTCGCATTCAGCTAAGACGCTTAAAATAACAAACTGATCTCCGTTACACCCGTGTTCATTGCAAAGCGAATTGCAACGCCGTCGCATCGAAAAATAGGCCGAGCGCAGAAGCAGGCTCAAGCGGTGTGACTGGTCATTGGCTGGGTTTGCCGATTTCGTAGATAATTTGTTGTTCATGGTTGCACGTCGTGCTTATAAAGTTAGTATGTAGGCAAACTAATTTCAGTAATTTATTATGTCTACATAACAACTGAACGCAAGCGAACTTTGAGCTATGGAAAAAAACGAAACAACGCTCGATGTGATTTTGAGCGGATTAATGCGCCGGTATCAAGAGAGAGTTCCTGATGTCGCCCGGGTGATCGAGTTGATGACTCAGCATCAGCTGATTCAATCGGTAAACGATATCGAGAATGACCATATCGCTTTTCGGACGATGGGTGTTCCACAGCTTGGAATGAAATCGCTTGAAAAGATCTTCCTGCATTGTGGCTATGAGCGACGCGATCCCTATCAATTCGAAGCGAAAAAACTGGATGCGTTTTGGTACTCGCCTCCTCAGCCGCATCTGCCCAGAATTTTTCTGAGCGAACTCAGGGTCGGCGATCTTTCGCCCGAATCACAAACCATCATTCGGCAATACACCGACGAAGTAAAATCTGATCCCGTTGATGATCTTGATCTCGATGACGGTCTCGCCGTTGATCAATTTCTTCATAGTCCCCTTTGGCGAACCCCAACATGGGAGGACTATCAGAGTCTTGCCAAGGAAAGTGAGTACGCTGCGTGGGTGATCTACAACCGGTACTACTTAAATCACTTTACCATTAGCGTTCACAACTTGGCGGAGTCACATAACACGATTACGAAATTCAATGCGTTTCTGGAATCTGGCGGTTTGAAGTTAAATGATTCTGGTGGCAAAGCGAAAACGAGCGCGGACGGATTGTTAATTCAAAGCTCCACGGTCGCCGAAATGGTCGACGCTGAGTTTGATGATGGAAACGGCGGAACCGTGACGCATCCTATTGCAGGTTCCTATGTCGAATTTGCGGAGCGACGCGTTTTGCCTAATGCCGAATCTTCAGATGGCGAAAAGCCGGGGCGTCAGCATCGCCGTGAAGGTTTTGAAGCCAGTAACGCGGACAAGATTTTCGAAAGCACCTACAGCGATCAAACGGAACGAGCAAACGATGAAAACTCTGCTGGATAAACTGCAAATCGCATCACAAAACGTTGGTGGTTGTACCGGCGTCGGTCAGTGGCTGGGTGGAGGCGAAACGTTAAGTTCATACTCACCCGCGACGGGCGAAAAAATTGCTGACGTGGAGATGGTGAACGAAGCCAGCTACGACAAAATTGTCGATCATTCTGTTGGCGCGTTCGAAAAATGGCGATCCCTCCCTGCCCCGTTGAGAGGGCAAATGGTTCGCGATCTTGGCAACCGGCTGAGAGACTTGCGAGAACCGCTTGGCGAATTGGTCACTCTCGAGATGGGTAAAATCAAAGCCGAAGGAATTGGCGAAGTTCAAGAGATGATTGACATTTGTGATTTCGCAGTCGGACTTTCACGACAGCTTTGCGGAAACACAATGCACTCCGAACGCCCCGGGCATCGGATGTATGAACAGTGGCATCCGTTGGGTCCGATCGGAATCATCAGCGCCTTCAATTTTCCGGTGGCTGTGTGGTCTTGGAATGCAGCACTTGCGGCGATCTGTGGAGACACGATGACGTGGAAGCCTTCTCCGCAAACTCCGTTGACTGCGGTCGCTGTTCAGCATATCTGCAATGAAGTGATGGCTGACCACAAAGTTTCCGGCGTATTCAATTTGGCAATAGGAGCCAACGATTCGATTGCAACTCGAATGGTGGCTGACCGACGGTTACCGTTGATTAGTTTCACTGGATCCTGCGAGATCGGCAAACAAGTTGCCCAAAACGTGGGTGCTCGAATGGGAAAAACTTTACTAGAACTGGGCGGTAACAATGCCATTATCGTCGAGGCAGACGCGAACATGGATCTGGCCATTCGTGGCATCCTGTTTGGGGCTGTTGGGACGGCTGGTCAGCGGTGTACTTCGACGCGGCGCGTGTTTGTGCATCGTTCTGTCGCTGCTCAGTTGACCGAGTCACTCGTTGCTGCCTACGGTCAAGTCTCCATCGGTGATCCGCTTGAGCAAGGCACACTGATGGGACCGCTTATTACCAAGCATTCTGTTGAGACAATGCAAAACGCGATTCAGGCAGCATTGGCCGAGGGCGGCGAAGTAATATGTGGAGGCGGCGTGTTGGCTGATCGGCCTGGGAATTTTGTCGAGCCGACGATCATTCGGATGCCGGCTCAAACAAAACAAGTCTGTGCCGAAACGTTTGCTCCGATTCTTTACTTGATGGAATACGATTCGCTATCTGATGCGATTGATTTGCAAAACGCGGTTCCCCAAGGTCTCTCCAGTGCGATTTTCACTACCAATTTGCAGACAGCGGAAGCTTTCCTTGCAGCGTCGGGATCCGATTGCGGCATCGCCAACGTGAATATCGGGACCAGCGGTGCGGAAATTGGAGGAGCGTTCGGCGGTGAGAAAGACACCGGCGGTGGGCGAGAGTCGGGTTCTGATTCGTGGAAACTTTATATGCGAAGGCAGACCAACACCATCAACTGGTCAGACGATTTGCCTTTGGCTCAAGGCATTGAGTTTGGATAATTGGAGTTCTCAAATGTCTCTGCTTGCACAGACGCCCAGATTTGAAGTTTCGGATGCTGACGACTTTGCTAAGCAATTGTTTGGCCTCGAAATAGTTTCGTCGACCAAACAGCTTGCCAGTGAGCGCGATCAAAACTTTTTGATTGAGAGCTCTCGTGGTCAGTTTGTTCTAAAGATCTCCAACGCAGCTGAAAATCTCGCGGCGTTGTCAGCTCAAAACGAGATGATTGCGAAAACCGCCACTCGTGATGATTGGTCGGGGCAGGATTCGGTTCAAGTCATCCAATCGCTTTCAGGCGAGTTCATTGAAACCGTTGAGTCCAAAGCTGGTGACAGCCAGCAACACTTAGTTCGGTTGGTCACATTTGTTGCCGGCAAACCGATGGCAAGCTTGAGACACTATTGTGACGAATTGCTTTTGGATCTTGGTGCTACGGTTGGTTCGATCACCAATTCGTTAGAAGGGTTTGACGATCCGGCCTTCCATCGTGATTTTCATTGGGACCTCGCGAATTGTGTCTCAACGATTGAGTCAAGGATTAAACTTGTTGAGATTGAGAAACGAACTTCCGTTGAGTTGTTACTCCAGCGGTTTAAGCGGCACACTCTCCCGCGAGTGGCCGATCTACCTCAAAGTGTGATTCACAACGACGCGAACGATGGAAACTTAATTGTCGGGAGAACAACTGACTCCGTCGTGCCCAACCGAATCGCAGGGATTATAGATTTCGGTGACGCAGTTTGGAGCTGGACAGTAGGCGAGCTTGCGATCGCAATCGCCTATGCCATCCTCGACCACGCCGATCCGATTGAAGCCATGTGCAAAGTGATCGATGGCTACCAAGACAAAAGGCAGTTAACAGAAACCGAGGCAGCATCGCTCTACGGCTTGGTTTGCATGCGGCTATGTACCAGCGTCGTGATGGCGGCGGAGCAGCAAAGCCAGCGTCCAGACGATCCCTATCTTTCGATTAGCCAAGCACCGATCGCGCGGACGTTGCCGTTGTTGACGGAGGTTCCATTCGAGTTCGCGGAGACATTAATCAAACAACGAATCGGAATGGAGACGTCCGGACCGGCTCAGCGTGTTCATGATTGGTTGGTCAACCAATCGGGAAATTTCGTTTTTCCAACGGGCGATCAGCGACCATTGGACAGCGAAATGCTCGTTATGGATTTGGGTGTCGAAAGCCCTCACATGATCGGGCCTGATTCAATTACCGAGCCCGTTTTGTCTCAAGTCATCTGTGACGAGATGAAAGCAGAATCGGCAAAGGTCGTCATCGGTCGATATCTGGAACCAAGGCTGATCTATGATTCCGAGTTGTTTGATTCGAAAGATTGTCGGGAAAGCCGAACGATTCATCTAGGGATGGACGTGTTCGACCAAGCCGGAACATGCGTCAAAGCTCCACTGGACGGTGAAGTCTATCTTTTTCACGATAACACTTCGCCGCTTGATTACGGCCCCGTCATTATTCTGAAACACAAAACCGACGAAAGCGATGAGTTCTTTTCGTTGTACGGGCATCTTGCCAGAACAAGTTTGGAATCACTTGAGGTAGGACAACCTATCAAGGCCGGTGAGACGTTTGCGACCCTCGGTGGGCCTCATGAAAATGGTGGATGGCCTCCCCATTTGCATTTTCAGTTGATTGTAGATCTTTTCGGAATGGGCACTGATTTTCCAGGAGTTGGCCGCGCCAGTCGAGTTTCGACTTGGCGTCAGTTTTGTCCTGACCCGAATTTGATGTTGGGCATTCCCGCTGACAGATTTCCCAAACAGCCACTACCAAAATCGACAACGTTGAAAGTGCGAAAGTCGAGAATGGGAGGCAATCTGAGTATCGGATACCAAGAACCGCTTAAGCCCGTTCGAGGTTGGAAGCAGTATCTTTACGATGAAAATGGCCAGAAGTTCATCGATGCCTATAATAACGTCCCGCACGTAGGGCATTGTCATCCGCGCGTCGTGAAGGCGTTGCACTCGCAAGCAAAACGACTGAACACAAACACCAGGTATCTGTCGGATACCGTGATTCAATACGCCGAAGCACTGGCAGACACGATGCCCGAAGGCCTCGATGTTTGTTATTTTTTGAATTCTGCCAGTGAAGCAAACGAGTTGGCGTTGCGATTGGCCCGCGCGAAAACGGGTGGCAAAGATCTGATCGTGCTGGAAGGCGCCTATCATGGTCACAGTACGACTTTGATCGACATTAGTCCTTACAAACACGATGGCCCGGGAGGCAATGGCGCACCTGATTGGGTTCACACCGCGCCGGTGGCTGATGTTTATCGTGGCAGTTACCGCGACGCGAAAACCGCCGGCAGCAAATATGCAGAATCAGTTGGCGAAATTATTGATCGTGTAAATGAAAACGGACGCCAAGTCTGTGGTTTCATCGCCGAGTCCTGTCCAAGCGTTGGCGGTCAGATTCTTTTTCCCGAAGGTTATCTCGCTGACGTTTACCGCCGAATTCGGGCAGCAGGCGGAGTTTGTATCGCAGACGAAGTGCAAACGGGCTACGGCCGATTAGGTGAGTGGTTTTACGGATTCCAGCAACAGGATACCGCCGAAGAAACTGTTGTTCCGGATATCGTTGTGCTGGGTAAACCGATTGGCAATGGCCATCCAATCGCGGCGCTGGTAACGACTCGTGAGATTGCGGATTCGTTTGCCAATGGGATGGAGTTTTTTAGTACGTTTGGAGGCAATACGGTTTCTGCCGTCGTTGGTAAATCGGTCCTGGATATTGTCCATGAAGAAAGGCTCGCCGACCACGCAAAATCGGTGGGTGAGTTTTTGCTTTCTAATTTTCGTGAACTCAAAAAACGCCACAAGATCATTGGTGATGTTCGGGGACGCGGTTTGTTTCTTGGTATCGAGCTTGTTCGTGATCATGAGACTTTGGAGCCAGCTGATCGAGAAGCAAGCTATGTCGCCAATCGAATGCGTGAACGTCGAATTTTGATTGGAACCGATGGGCCGCTTAATAATGTTCTGAAAGTTCGGCCGCCCATGCCGTTTTCGATCGAAAACGCCAAGAGTCTAATTGAGGCATTGGATCAAACGCTGAGCGAGATTAGTTCGCGATCCCAATAGTGACT
>CAZQQR010000180.1:5508-11481 GCA_964595515.1 uncultured Pirellulaceae bacterium | reverse complement strand
TTGAACCGCTCTGTTGAACCGCTCTGTTGAACCGCTCTGTTGAACCGTCTGTTTTGAACTACGTGTTCAAATCATTGCCAAGCATGCGAGAAATTCGGTTGCAACAGGCAAGCAATGACTTGATGTACACCTGCTTTTTGGGGTTCATCCGATAAAGAGGGACGCTAAGCCCGACACCGGCAATCGGATGGCCATCACGGTCCAGAATAACGGCTCCGAAACACTCGACTTCCAATTGCGTTTCTTGGTGACTGATTGCGTAGCCCTGCTCACGAATCGTTTTGAATTCTTCAAGCAAAACTGGCTTGCTGGTTTTCGTAAACCGAGTCAATTGGTTCATCTCTAAAGAATCAAGCGTTTCCTCTCGTTCCTCTTCGGGCAAAAACGCGAGCATACATTTTCCGATTGCCGTCGCATGCAATGGAACATTGCAACCTAACGAAGTTGCGATTCGAACTGCTTTGGGGCTGTCTTTTTGAAGAATGTGAACAAGCCGCTCGCCGCTCCGAATCGCGAGATGAGCCGTTTCCTGCGTCGTCTCGCACAATCGAGTCAACTCAGGCTCTGCAACTTGGACCAAGTTGTTTTGCACTAGCGCCCGACCCGCCAAGTGGATCAAACGGGTCCCAACAGCAAACGTTTTGTCGGATCGTTGATTGACGAGGTCTTCGGCGGCCAACGCTTTAAGCAATCGGTACAGTGTCGGCCGCGGCAACCCACTCTGTTTAACCAGCTGAGAAATTGTGGGCGGTTGGGAGGCGTCTGCGATCAACTGAAGAACCGCAATCCCTTTCGAAAACGCAGCCGCTCCTTGAACTTTTCCAATCTTGGATTTCGCAATCATTTCGCTTGAAGTGGTTTTGTTCATTTCTTTTTCCATCACAGACACGATCAATTCTCCGTTGTTGGACGAAACGGTTGAGCTTCTGATTTAAGATCCGATCTCACCAAAAGTGCTCATTCCAAAAGTGCTCATTCCTTTCCTCCTGAAGTTAGTTCTTTCAGCCAAACCCACAACCCATTTTCTACACAAAATAGACAGTTTGCCACCATATGACGGTAAATTCAGACCGCCAGAAGACCTAAAGGCACCTAAGCCCCAGAAACTATCAAATAATGAACAAATCACAGCCATTCGTATTTTGAACGAAATCCCAAAGGAGCAACGAACCAGATTTACAAGGGCCATGAAAAAAGCCCCCACGAATAACGTAGAGGCTTGAAATTTTAAACATTCAGTTGGCAGGAAACTGTCGTTGGCAGAATTTCGTCGCTTGAGTTACGCGAGCAACTCAACCATTCGACCAAACGGTGTCGAGCTTTGCAGCAAACGGAATTTGTTCTGATCCGACTCGGTGTTCACTTGGCTCGTCAGGTGAGCGAGATCGATTCTTGTTCCTGCGACATCCAACGTCTCAACACGCGATTCACCAATCTCCTGACCAGCGATTCGAAGCGTGCCCTCGAGTTCTCCATTGTCCGGCGCGAGGTTGACGTAGAGGTCGTTACCACTCTTGGAGAAGTAGAAATCGGCTTCGAGTGTTCCGACAATCGGGAACCGAGTGATCAGCAGCGTGTCATTTCCGCCACCGGTTTCGGCGATCGTATCAGAGTGATCTCCAAGGCCCCATTCAAACGTGTCGTTACCAGCTCCACCGATCAAGTAATCTTCGCCTTGGTTACCCATCAAGTAATCGTCACCCGCGCCACCGACCAAAACATTATCGAGTGGATTTCCAAATAGCGAGTCATTAAATGCACTTCCGATACCGTGTTCAATTTGAGCTCCGAACGCGATGGTGACATTCTCGACCATCTCGCCGATCGAGCTTTTTCCACCCTCACGAAGATCAATCAACGAATCTTTGGGCGAGCCGACGGCTGACAAAGTATCGTTGCCGCCTGCATCCCAGATTGTCTCAACAAATCGCTGGCGTTCCCAATTCGCAAAAATTGAATAAACATCGTCTCCAGTTCGGTGCGTATCGTTGACGCCATACAGCTCCTGCAGCTCAATAATGTCGTACAGTTGATAGGTGTTAGCGTACACAAAGAAATCTGGGTTTTGGTAGCTCATAACTGAGAAACCAGTCGTGTCGACTTCGGGCGAAAGCCGAGGTGTGCCGCTGTGTGGGTGCTTTAACCCGAGAGCATGGCCCAATTCATGCAAGAACGTGTATCCACCGTATTCGTCTTCTGGAAAACCTGTGAAAGACGTTTCGAATCCGCCAAGAATTCTGTTGAACCACATGTCACCATGCTGTGGAAAAAATGTTGCTCCTGGCAAGCTCGTAGGCGGCAAAAATGCGAACGCGCCTGCATTGTCATCTGGATGCCCGTAGTTACCCATCCGAATAATTCCGCCCTGGCCGCCGAATTCATTCACGGAAGTATCTGCAACTTCCAAGAACTGAACATTGATGATTCCTTCGAGGTGCCTGAAGACTCGACGGGCGTCGGCACGTTGCTCTAGCGACAGCACGGAGAAATGCCTTGGCGGATTTCCATTGGTGGCATTTCCAGTTTCGTAGCTTGGAAACTGCTGCATGAAGCTAAACGAAATAACGTCTTTTCCTTGAGCGTTTGACGAGACCAAATTGCTCCACGATGGGTTACCTGGGTTCGCCAAAATGTCTTCATACTCAGGCTCGGTTCGGATCAGGATTTTCTCCCATTGGCTCCATTTGCCATTTCGCTGCGAACGCTGGTAATACCAATCCGCATTACGACTGAAAAAGTCGCCTGTGTAGAAATTGACGTTGGATTCAAAACTCGCTGCGTCAAATTGATGAATCACGCCAGCCTGAAGCGGCACTGTGCCGTCAGCCAAATAACCACTCGCTGGATCCAACGAGCCTTCATAAACTTCGATCACCTCATGGGCTTGACCAATGTCGCCCTGAGAGAAAAAGTTCCTAGCAGGTAGAACTCGCAATTGTTCCGACAGGACGTATGAAACTTGGTTCTGCAACACAGGTCGCAGATCCGGTTCACTCGTATTTACTACTAACGTTCCTGGTGCCGACCAGCGTTGGCCGTCGAAACCCATGACTCGAATCTGTTGCTGATCAAACGGGATGTCCGATTTGAAACTGATATCGCCGATGTTGGCAGCGTCGACCTCGATCCAAAAATCACGACTCTGCGGCACCCCATTCAGGTAAAGGTCACCCTTGGATGGATGCGGGCTCGTATTGAAAAACCGGTACTTCTTCATCGTGTTACCATCAACGTCGAAGATTCTAAACCGGCCTTCCAGCGGCATGAACTCTTCCGCAGGCGTTTGAGTTGACGACAGCTGAACGGTAGGACGATTGATGTTCGCCGATGTGTCGACCACGCCCGTTTTCTCATCACTCCAATCGACACCATCAAAGCCTTTGAGACTGAAGTTCTTGGTGTTGTCGTCGCCATTCCCGACGTACAAGAGTTGGTCGAGATTCGCAGCACTGACAAAGAAAGGGACACCAGATTCTTTTCGTTCGCCAAGATAATTAAAGTGACTTCCGCCATTGTCGACTGCGAACATATTGCCTAAAGCCGTTCCAGTTGGCACGGTCGAAGCCCAAAACCAAAAAGCGTGTTCGTTGATTACATTGATGTTGGCCGTAACATTGAATCCGTTGGTCGAACCCTTAATTGTTACAGACTCGCCGTCGACAAAATTGTGTCGTGGCGAAAGAACTGTCATCGCTCCATTATTGGCACTGGCCGCCGTAATCCGGCTTCCATCGGTGATCTCAAAATTGGTCAGTGGGTAACCGTCTGGATCAAACCCAGAAATAAATTGCGTCCCGTCGATCGTTTCGTCGGCAAGAATTGGAAACGCCGGAGCCTGAACGTGAGGCTGATTGGTGTTTGGCTGAGTCGTGTAGATCCGCCCTCGTACTTCTGGACTGCTAAAATTGCCGATCGCGTCTCGGGCGACGACTTTGAATCCTTCGAACGCAACCGAGTTACCACCAACGTATTCAATCGTTGAGAGCTCATCCGCCGATACCGAAAAAGTTGAACCGTTGGTGATCGGAACTCCATTTCGTTGGAAATATCCACCACCGGGACTCGAGCGAAAATCGCTGAAGAAATATGTCACAATCGGATCACCACCATCGATTGCAGAAAACAACTCAACGGCTGAAATCGTTTCATTTCGGAAGACAGTTACATCATTTAGGTCAATGATCGGAGAAGCCATATCGAACCCTTGGAATCGTTATTATCAGATAATTTCGGTTGGTCGAGTCTGCCGACCACGCGCGCAAATATAGAATTAATGCCTGTTTTCAGTCTACTTCGAATCCTACAACCTGCAATTCCTTTCCATTCGACGTTTTCGGTCGAACTATCAGAATCCGGCAATTCTTACAGGTTTTGAAGCAATCCTGAGACGTTAATGTATCGCAATCTCGTATTTCTGGCTGTACGTCAGGCCTCATTCGACGAAGTTCAACACAAATCGGTTCCCCAAAAAGATCAGAAAACCTCGAATGAAAAACGACCGAATTTGGATCAAAACAGTCGGTTCATTCCGTTCAGTGCCGCGACTCGATAGGCTTCAGCCATCGTCGGATAGTTGAAAGTGGTCTGGGTAAAGTAGCGAATTGAATTCGCGTCGCCTTCTTGAGACATAACTGCTTGGCCAATGTGAATGATTTCAGCCGCGTTTGCCCCAAAACAATGGATCCCCAAGATCTCAAGTGTCTCCCGGTGAAACAGCAGTTTCAGCATGCCGACTTCTTGGCCAATAATCTGTGCACGAGCCAGGTGCTTAAAATGGGCAACTCCCACCTCATACGGGATTTTCGCTTCGGTCAGTTCCTTTTCAGTTCGACCAATGCAGCTAATTTCTGGGCTGGTGTAAATTCCTGATGGAATCTGAGAAGCCAGCCCAAACCCGGCTTGGTTGTTTCCCAAAACGTTCATCGCCGCTACTCGCCCTTGAGTGTACGCGGCACTTGCAAGCGAAGGAAAACCGACCACGTCTCCAACAGCGTAGACGTTGTCGACCTGAGTCTTGAATCCATCGTCCACCGAAACATAGCCGCGACTGTCAGGCTCTATTCCGATTTTGTCGAGACCAAGATCATGCGTGTTTCCTGTTCGCCCCGTTGCCCACAACATGACATCACTCTTGAGCTGTTTGCCGCTTTTAAGATGCGTGATCACACCATCGTCAACCGGCTCAATCTTTTCAAAACTCTCGTTGTGTCGAATCAAGACTCCCCGTTCTCGCATGTGATAACTCAGCGCAACGCTAATTTCATCATCGAGAAAATTCAACAATTCATCGCGACTGTTGACGAGGTTAATTTTGACGGCCAAGTTTCGAAACATCGAAGCGTACTCGCAGCCGATTACGCCGGCTCCCAAGACCGTCATTGAATTCGGCTTATGCTCAAGCCCAAGAATCGTGTCACTGTCAAAAACTCGAGGATGATCGAAGTCAACGCCGTTGGGATGATAAGGCCGAGAACCAACCGCCACGACGACATGATCCGTTTGAATGCGATCCCCGTTATCGATCGAAATCGTGTTGGCGTCTTCGAACCGGGCATGTCCGTGAACGACTTCTACATCATTGCGCATGTAAAATTTTCGCCGCATCGTTTCCTGACTGGAAATCACTTGTTGAGCGGATTTCGTCAGTTCCGCAACCGAAGGCTTTGCTTTTACGCCACAAGCCTGAAGAAGCGGATTGTTAAGAGCTTCGGTCAACCGATAAATCGCAAATCGAAGGGCCTTGCTTGGAATCGTGCCCCAGTGGGTGCAACCGCCACCGATCTTGCCGTATCGCTCGATCAGAACCACTTGTTTCCCAGCTTTTGAAAGCTGCATGGCGGCACCTTCACCGCCTGGGCCTGATCCAATTACCACCACGTCTACTTTGCGTTCCGTCACGATTGAGTTCCTGATGAATCTTATCTAGAAGTCCCAGATTTTCGCATTTACAACCTTTTTACGCAATTCGAAAAC
>CAZQQR010000180.1:2820-5408 GCA_964595515.1 uncultured Pirellulaceae bacterium | reverse complement strand
CCATTGAGCAAATCGACGAGGTGCTTACCCAGAACAGGAGCGAATTTAAAACCGTGCCCGGACATGCCCGCCGCGAAGACGACTTGTGAATTCTCTGGATGACGATCAACAATGAAATGGCCGTCCGGTGACATTGTGTACATGCAAGTCGAATGGTGAACCAAACGGCTTCGACCAAAATGCATGTGCTGCTTCATGAACTGGTCGACTCGATTGAACACGTCTTGGTTCAAGTCACGGTTAATTTTACTCGGATGAGAAAGCGGAACCCCGCCAGTGTGCTGGCAGACTTTCATCCCGAGATAGTCAATCTCCGGAACTCCATAAAAACAATCACCATTGGATTGCTCAATCAAGAAACAAGGAAACTGATTGAGAAGCTTTTGATCAACCCGGTCCAACTGAAACCAGTACTGCTGTTTTTGAAGAATCTGCAGTTTCAAACCCAGGCTCCCGAGCAGGTCATTTCCCCAAGACCCAGAAGCAATTACTAGCCGATCTGTTTGGAACGTTCCTTCTTCCGTAACGACTTTGATAGTCCCAGAATCCTCAGCTTGCCATCCCGTGACGACTGTGTTGGATCGAACTTCCGCGCCATGAATCTTGGCTTGATTGATCGCCGCGGCAACACATTGCTCAACTCGCAGGATCGCCGCGTCTGCCTCGTATAGCCCGATCTGATTGGATGGGATTTTAAAAATCGGAAGTCGCTGTTGAATCTGTTTGACGTCAAACTTCTCGACCCGCAACCCGTGCTCTTCTGCGCTTTTGGCGACACCCTGAATCAACTCGCTTTCAGGATTTCCAACTTGCAAAACTCCCGTTTGAGTCATCAGCTCCTTGACCGAAATTGATGTTCGATGTCGCTTGTTAAGCTCATCCCACATTTCGAAAGCCCGATTCGCCAGCGGGACGTAATTCGGATGCTCAAAATATGCCCGACGAATGATCCGGGTCCTGCCATGCGAGCTACCTTTGTCGTGAGCGGGGCCAAAGCGATCCAGCCCAAGCACTTTCCAGCCGTGAAGAGCAGCCGATCGCAATGCAGCGCTGCCAATCCCGCCAAACCCAACCACGATACAATCGTAATGATTCGTGTTTTCTGCCAAGAAACGCCCGCCGATATAAGATTGATCCAAGCCGTCAGAATACAGCCGTCAATTCTGAAGCCTTGCCAACGATCAGACAAGCCGACGGCCGGATTCACATGCGAGAAAAATTACTTCTTGGAAAGGTTGTAGCAAACGATCTCACTATCGTTTCGAACAAAAACGCATTTGTTGGCAAACGCGGGATGAGACCAAAGCACTCCGTCTTTTCGGTTGCGCTGTCGCATTTGATTGGGCTCGATGATTTTCGCACGACTCTTAACCGTCGCTCCCATTGGCCCAAGTTTGCCAACCATAAGTTCACCAACCTCATTCAGCATCCAAACATCATCGCCGTTTTGAACAAAGTGAATGGTGGCCCATCGTTTAATTGGAACCAAACTTGTATCTTCCCAGATTCGCTCGCCTGTAACGGCACTTAAACACCGAAGTTCACCATAGCTGTCGACGCCGTAGATATGTTCTCCGATCCAAATTGGCGTGCTGATGATCGAATGAATGGCTTCCGTCTTTTTTTCGTTGGGACCGACACCGCGCCAAACCAGCTTGACTGACATTTCATCCGTCATTTCCAGCATCGTTGAACCATCGTAAAACGACGTCAAAAATATCTTGTTGCCATTGATGACCGGAGTCGCGACTCCGATCGGCATTCGAGTCGGCTTTAAATCGAACCCCCAATATTGTTCGCCTGACTCCGGGTTCAGCCCAGCTACGCTGTCGCCTGTCCAGCAGACCACTACGTCTTTGCCATTCTGTTTCGCCAATACCGGCGAAGTGTACTGGCCGCGATCTTCGAGTGAACGCCAGATTTCATTTCCAGTGTTTTTGTCGAGCGCGACAACACCGGCTTCCTTGGCTCCAATTTGCAAAATCAAACGATCACCAACGATCAACGGACTACAGGCCATCCCCCAGATTGGCATCCGCTTTGACTCAGAAATTTTGTAGTTACGATTGAGATCCTCCGCCCAAATTACTTTTCCAGACTCAATCTCGATACAACTCGCTTGCCCCATCGCGCCCATCGCGTAGGCTTTGCCGCCATCGATGGTCACAGCTGAACGGGGACCAGCAGCGTAAGAGATTCGATACTCCGTCGAATACTCATGAGCCCAAACAGGTTCCCCCGTTTTGCTGTCAAAGCATCTAACTGACTCTTTAGATTGAGCCTCGTCATAATCCATGACGAACACTTTTCCGCCAGCGACGGTGGGGCTGGAGTATCCCGTACCGATTTTTTGTCGCCACAATGGTTTAAGACTCTCACTGGAAAAATCTTTGTTCAGCCCGGTCTCTCGCCAAACACCGTCCCGATTGTTGCCACGCCACTGCGTCCAATCATCCGCCATCAAACCGTTGGGGGATTCCAGCGCCGGTGATCCCAGCATCAATGCGCACACAAAAACCAACAAGGCGGAACGAATTTTCTCTAACCGGGACATGACTGCTTTCAAACGATTACGTGCAAATTTCTAG
>CAZQQR010000180.1:0-2720 GCA_964595515.1 uncultured Pirellulaceae bacterium | reverse complement strand
GTCTTAAAACAAAGGTCCTAAAAGTTTGGAGTCGGAGGACGATAGTCTTCGACCTTGATGGTCTTGAACCAATCGATCGTTTTCTGCAATCCTTCCTGCAGTGAAATTTTCGGCTCCCAACCCAAGTGCTTTTTCGCAAGTGTGATGTCAGGTTTTCGCCGAGTCGGATCATCAGGCGGAAGCGGCCGGTAAACAAGTTTGTTGTCGTTACCAACCAACTCGATTGTCAACTCAGCCAGTTCTTTGATCGAATACTCTCCAGGATTCCCCAGGTTAATCGGCCCCGTCACTTCGTCGGGTGCTTCCATCAAACGAATAAACCCATCAACAAGATCATCACGGTAGCAAAATGAACGTGTCTGAAGTCCATCCCCAAAAATCGTAATGTCCTCGCCCTTCAAAGCTTGACGAATAAAGTTACTTACAACTCGGCCGTCGAAAGGGTGCATTCGCGGGCCATAAGTATTAAAAATCCGGCAAACGCGAATATTGGTGCGGTTCATCCGGTGATAGTCAAAAAACAGTGTTTCCGCCGCCCGCTTGCCTTCGTCATAACAAGCCCTTGGACCAATCGGATTGACAGAACCTCGGTAGGTTTCCGGCTGCGGATGGACTTCAGGATCGCCGTAGACTTCGCTGGTTGATGCTTGGAAAATCTTGGCGTTGCAGCGTTTCGCCATCCCCAAAAGATTGATCGACCCCAAAACGGATATCTTCATCGTCTTGATAGGGTTGTATTGGTAATGACCGGGGGCAGCCGGACAGGCCAAATTGTAAATTTCGTCGACCTCCAACAAGATGGGGTCGATGATATCGTGTCGAATTAGCTCAAAATTCGGATTGCTGAGCAAATGAGCAACATTGGATTTCTGACTGGTAAAAAAGTTATCAAGGCAGATCACGTCGTGACCGTCCGCCACCAACCGTTCACACAAATGCGAGCCCAAAAACCCAGCTCCGCCAGCAACTAAAATTCGTTTGATCATCGAGAATCAATTTCAAAAAGACAGTAAATCAGCCAATCAACGCCAGATTGCGTTAGCGACCGATCCATCATAGACAGAATTTGAAAAATCGGCGTCACAAAATCGTTCTACTAAACCTCACTGATTTCGCCAACAGCACGTTTACCTTGATCACTCCATTCGCGAGAATGCAATCTGAGGCCAACGCGAGACAAGCAAATTTGACCACCAACACTAGTTCCAAAACGTGGAAACCATTGAACACGCCAGACCAGAAACCCGATAATTCTCCCCCGACAACCGCTGAAGAGAAATTGCCAACCATCGGATGGCGTGAATGGGTCGGATTGCCTCAATTTGATATCAAACGAATCAAAGCCAAAGTCGATACCGGCGCCCGTTCGTCATCTCTTCATGCTTCCGAGATCGAGACTTTCCAAGAGGACGGCGTTGAGTATGTTCGATTCAAGATCCATCACAAACATCGCAACAGCAGCCGAACGGTCGACGCGGTGGCTAAGGTCATCGACAACCGAATCATCAAAAGTTCTTCCGGTGATTCCAGCCAACGACCCGTGATCGCTGCAAATATCACTCTGCTTGGCCAAACTTGGCCCGTTGAACTCACGCTCGCCAACCGCGATGAAATGGGCTTTCGAATGCTGTTGGGCCGAGAGGCATTTCGCGGAAAATTCTTGGTGGATGCGGGAAAATCGTACTACGGTGGAAGACCGAGACGAAAGAAGAAGTGCGATTCATAACATTGCCTTTGCGGCTAAGTCCTAGCAGCGTAAATGAACGAACCGACTGATGTAAGAAGCCAGAACAACCAGCCTGTCCAACAAAACGCTGTTGGAAAAGAAAGCGTGAACTTGTTAAATCTTCGGTTTTCTACTTACCGTCGTCTACGGTTGCAGCCGAGCAGCAATGCTGAACCGAATAGCACAGCAGATGTTGGTTCAGGAATTGATGCCAAAACCAAAGTACCATTGACGACGAGATCATCGCCTTCCAAGTTCCGTATGTATGTTACGCCGGCCCCCGACCCAGTATTGAATCCGTACAAACGAAAAGACACTGTCCCCGTTAGATTTTGATACTGGGCCGCACTTAAATCAAAAGGCCCTCCAAATCCTGTTCCATCAGTATCCAAATCGCCCGTTCCCACAGCACTTCGCCCTGAGAGAGTCTCAATTTCATCTCCATCGCTAAATCCATCGATACTGGTCATGAATGCCACATCGTCCGCACCGCTACTGGAAGTTTCTGCATTAAATTCAATACTCTCCAGGTTGAGACGATAACCAGCACCAACATCCACTGAAAATTCAAGGAAATGGTTGTTGGCGATCGCACCTGCAAGCGAAGTTTGCGCATTAGCAGCAGACACCTTGAAACCATACTGCCCGGCTGTGGTTGAGGGGTTAACTCCAGCACCAAGACTTAACGTGCCACTTGCATTAGCATCCGACGTCGTAGCACTGAAAGAATGTGGATTTGTGGGGAACGCCACTTCAACGTCGACTCCAGCGACATCCCATGAAACAATTAGACCAGCACTGGCAATACTTCCAAAATGCAGGATCAAAAAGACAAACAACGAGCTTAAGAATTTCATATCTCAATAGGAGGTTAATAGGTGGGTGAAATAGACTGAAAACTCATGGTGATACTGAATGGTAATTCATTCCTAGCCAATTAAAAGACTGTGCGAAGAAATCTTAGCCTTACTCGGCGATGCAAAACGACTCATCG
>CAZQQR010000179.1:7021-11505 GCA_964595515.1 uncultured Pirellulaceae bacterium | reverse complement strand
GGCCGAGCACATCGTTTACGGCTGAAACGCGGTTCCAACTTTGGCGGTTTCGTAAACGGCTCGGTAGAAGAAGTACTTGTATTGGGCGTCTAGCAATTGGAGTTCCGCATCTGCCACCGCACTTTCGTAAATGTTCAACTTGATGAGGTCGATGTCGCCCTCGTCAAACGAAATGCGTCCAAGTTCCAATGATTTTTTGGTGAGCCTTAAATTCTCTCGGGATTGTTGGATTTGCTCAAACGCCGCGTTAACGGCCGAAGCCGCATCCTGGAGCTCGGCACGAATTTTATCGCTGGTGAACCGGATCTTGGCGTCGATCTGAGTTAGTTTTCCGTTGGCCGATCGAATCTTTCCTTGTCCTTTGCGACGTTCCAGTGGAACCTCGTAGAACACGCCGAGTTGCAGTTCAAAAGGCGTTTTGTCACCCTTGCTGCTGGTCTCACCACCGAGATCTTGGCCTGCAAACCCTTTCACGTCGAGTTTCGGAAGCGTCAGGTTTTCTCCATACTCGCGATCAATGCAGACTTCGCGACGCAAAGCCTGCAGCTCTGTTAACTCTGGCCGGACCGTCAAGGCAGTCGCAACATCGTTTTGCAGACTTTCGATGGCGACTGCATTGGAATCGGGAAATTCACTCGGCAATTGGGCTTCTTTCGCGATGACGGTTTCGCAATTTGGGTCTCTCCAAAACAAAGAGAGTTTGATGGCGGATTTTTCAAGTGATCGGCGGGCTTTGATCAGACCATTTTTTCGTTTGGCGATCAGCCGGTCATTGTCGATCTGAGCGATCTCGGCAAGATCTTCTTCTTCGACACGGGTTTTGATTTGAGAGACTCTTGTTTCAGCAAGTTCAAGTAAACGTCGCTGGATCTGGACGGATTGCCCCGACGCAACCCAATCCCAATAGGCTTGAGTTGCGAAACGCTGGAATTGAAGCAACCGAGTTTCGATGTTGGCGGAAACCTGATCCCGTTGCTGTCCAGACGACAATAGTTTGGCTCGTCGACTATCAATCAAGCGATCTTTTAGCAGCGGTAGAGAGAACCCGGCCTTCAGCTCGCCGCCTTCGTTGGTTTCTCTTTCGCCGTACCAGGGTTCAAAATTTCCGTCGCCGATTCGGTACGTCCCGTAGACTTCGCCACCGCTATAAAGTGGACGGTTAAGCCCGATGCCATTGCGATACGTTTGGTAAAACCCAAGCGGTTGGGCGATGCTGTGACCCGAAAAGACTTGATCGAATTCTCCCCATGAGGAAAGGATCTTGCCGTTGGCGGTTTCGATTTCCCCGATTGTGATTTCGATTTCCGGATAACAGTTCTTTACTGATTCGAGAACTTGTTCCAGCGAGATCGGGTTTTGAAGACGCTGAATTTCAGAATCATTGTTCGTGTTTTGGAAATAGTTGAGTTGTTGATCGTTGAGCGATTCAGGATTGGGTGGCGAGTCGTCTTTTTCCGCTTTGCCATTTTTCGAATCGTTGTTTTTCGAATCGTTGTTTTCCGCTTCAGTGTCCTCCCGGTCTAATCGGTCGACTTCTTGTTGGTCGTTTTCCTGCTCGTTAGCAAGTGAGATCAAATCGTCTTCGATATCTTTCGTTTGGTTTTCGGCAACCGCGTTAACAACTGGGTTTGCGATCGCTTCGGCAGCGTTGTCGGGTTTTTGAAAACTCACTAGCTGCAGGTCTTTTTTTGGATCCTTATTCGAGTTCTTTGAATCCTTGGACGACCTTGGTAACAAATTTCTGCGATTTGTTTGGCGGTTTGAGTCAGCGACGACGAGCTGGTTCTTTTCGAGGAAAGACTCGTTCGCCTGTTGGGTAAAAGCAGGTGTGGAGCGGAGCGACTGCTGGGCGAAAGGGTTGCCTGATTTGCAACCAATCAATGTGAGGCCAGATAACAGTGTCCAGCAAACGACCAACGACCAACGTCCAGCGACCAATGGAGCGACAACCGATCCCTATTTCGGAAGCTTCGGAGGTTTGACTTTTTCCTTCTTGGGCTCTTCTTCGGAGACGATGACTGGGAATCCGTTGAGTTGTCGCCAGATCTCGTAGCCTAATGAAACTTTGCGCAACATCACCCATCCGTTTGCGCGAACGCCCTGACGAAGATAGGGATCGGATGGCCATTTTTGTTCGGTTTCGTTGGGTGTTATCAGGACTCGAAATTCGCCTTTGCCATTGTCCGTCGCATCCACGGTTGTGACCGTGCCGCTAAACGTTCCGATGGCTGTCGATGGCCAACCGGGAAATTGAACCGCCGGCCAACCTTCAAACTGCAATCGAACTTCTTGGCCGATGCTCACCAACGGCATATCATTGCCATTGACGTGTAACTCGACCGCTTTTTGTTCTGCCTCGGGAACGATCGTCAGCAACGAGTCACCTTCCTTGACGGCATCACCACGTTCATTGACGTTGAGACGAAAAACTGTTCCATCGCGCGGGGCGGTAATGGTCGTCCGGCGCATTTCTCCCAGTTTTATTTCAACGTCCCGAATTTCCTTGCGAATGGTTGCTGCGTTGCCGAGCTCGTTCTGTTGCATTGCTCGGGCGTAGTCAATTTTCGTTTTGGTGATTCGTCGTTTTTCTTCCCGCTCCTCTTCTTTTGCTTTTAACGCGTTCTGCAACGCCACAACGTCTTGGGCGATCGCTTCAAGGTCAGCCTTGGTGACGTCCCATTCTTTTCTCAGTTTCTCAATTTCTTTGGCGGGCTTGAGTCCTTTCTTGAACAAGCTCTCTTGTCGTTCAAAATTCAAACCAGCCTGTAACTCTTTGGCTTTGTAGGCTGAAACCAGTTTCTTTTTACTTTGCAGTTTCGCTTTGGCCTCTGAGACCAACTCATTGGCAGCGCTAATGGCAAAGTCTCTCGACTCGGTAAAATCTTCTACGTTTCGCCCGTAAATTTCGGCCTTGTTCGTTGCGGTGCCTGCTTTAATTTTCAGCTCATTAAGTTGTCCCTTAAGCTGTTCAACAATGTTGGCGGCAAATGGCTTCACCTCCATCAAAAAGTCGCCTTTTTTGACGACTGAACCCTCTACGAGCCCGACCGCAATCGTGTCAACGATCCCCTTGGTCGGAGCTTTGACTGATTGCTGACGTTCTTGCGGAGCGAACGCAACAACCTGCCCAGTACCACGGGAGGTTTGTTGCCAAGGCAAAAACGCCATCCCCAAAATGGAGGCAAACAGTCCAACCAAAAGTAACTTTGCCAGACTTCGAGCAAATCTCGAAGACTGTACAAGGTGAATGGCAGCAGTCCGCTTTTTGGCGGGCACAACTGTTCCAAACCGATTGTTGACTCTGTTTGATATCATCGTAATTTTCGTTGTAAATTCTCAAAGCTTGAGGGCCTGATCCCATCAACCGCCTAATCGGCATATCTTTCCAGTGTCCAATTCGCACGTCCAACGTCCAAAGTCACATTCGCCCAACGAGCAATCGCTTTGCGTCCTGTCGAAACAATAATCGTTGTGGTCTCTGTGAACGATTCCAGCCGCGATAGCACGTCATCAGTGTCGTCGTCAGAAAGCCTGTCCAGCAGACCATCAATAAACAGGACTCCTGGATTTGCAATCAACGCCCGTGCCAGAACCAAGCGAATGGCTTGCCCCTGTGAAAGTGGATATCCGCAGATGCTGATTCGGGTTGCGTGCCCGTTATCCAACGCTGAAACCGTTTTCCTCAGCCCTAGCCTTGCGATGATATCGTTGATTTGTGCAGAGCCAATATTCTCTCGGCCCATTCGAAGGTTTTCGTCAAGTGAACCTTCGAACAATTCAATTTCTCGAACCAGGCTGATCTTTTCCTGTAGCGATTCTGCACTGATCGCGTCGACACGATAGTCGTCCAGCAATACGTGACCAGCACTCGGTTTGAGCTGACCAACGAGTACCTCTGTAAGTTTCCCACGCAGCAATTCTGACGCGCCGTAAAGCGAATAAGTTCTACCTGGCAGAAACTCGATGCTCGCGGGTTGGTTTGTGTTGTTGTCGAGTTTCATGTCAACTAATGAAATACCGTAAGCTCCAGGTCGCTTGGCTAATTGCAGTTTGTCAATTCGCTCGACTGGGAGGTCAAAAAGCTTTCCAAGTTTGTCAACTGAAGCCATCAAGTCGTAAAAACTCTCTAGATCTTTTCCGAGTTTTGCGAACGAGCCAAGAATCACGGTCACAATCAACTCAGCCGCAACTAATTGCCCCAAAGTCATCTGACCCGCGATAACGAGATAGCCACCCAAAGCCAGTAACACCGTCGCAGCGATGACTTGCATCACCATCGCAAACGATATTTGCTTGATCAGAATTCTAAAGTGTCTTTGACGATGGTGAACGTACTGAGCAGCCAATTCATCCGCTCGATTGATCGCAAATCCTAAACCACCGTTGTATTTAAACGTTGTCGGGTGCCGGACAATTTCTTGTAGCCAAGCTGCCGTTTCGTATTTCAGCTGCGATTCGTCTTTTGCGGTCTTGATGGCACCACG
>CAZQQR010000179.1:0-6921 GCA_964595515.1 uncultured Pirellulaceae bacterium | reverse complement strand
CTGCCGTTTCGTATTTCAGCTGCGATTCGTCTTTTGCGGTCTTGATGGCACCACGGCCGATAGCCCAAAGAACGATTGACATCATCGCCAGCAGTCCAACGTCATAGCCCAACAGAAACGGGTGGTAAAATGCCAGAACTGTCAGCCCGATGACAGTTTGAAGCCCAAGCATCAGAGAGTCGAGTAATAGTTTGGCCGTAATTTTTTGAACGCTAACGATATCAAAAAACCGATTGACCAATTCTGGTCCGTGGTATTTTTTCTAAGTCGAAAGCGGTACACGGGTGAGGCGGTATGAAAGATCCTCCACCGTTCGAACAAACAGCTTTCGCTGAATGATCTCCGTTACGATCGTCATCAGTACGTTGAGACTGGCTCGGAAACCTAGAAAGACCAGAACGATGAAACAAAGAACGATCAGTGGTTGTAGGTAGCGACCAAAAGCAATCGTGTTGACGACGGCTTCGACAGCCAAAGGAGTCGTTAGACTTAACAGACCAATAATGACAGAGAAGACGAAAATCGCTCGAATGTCTTTGGCTTCTGGTTTCAAAAACGCCATGAATCGACGAAGCGGTTCCAACGGTTCGGCTTGGGTTCCTGTCTGGTAGTGAAACCTTGACGCGTTCTCTGCAGAAAGCATCGGCTGAACCAGAAGCCATTGATAGCTTCCGTTCTCGTCGACGTCGAGTTGCTTCCGTAACGAGCCCATGGAGACGACTTTGTCTTCATCGTCTTGATTGAGCAGAAAACGGTTGCGGTTTTTGGCCGCAAGAACCAGAACCGCGCTTTCTTTGCTTGTACTTGGTGTCAATTTCGCTAGGACCATGCCTGAGTCACCCACGGTATGGGTGAGGTCTCGCATGGATCCTCTCATTTCACGAAAACGGATCCCGAAGTGTTTTCCAATCGCGTTCAACTCTTCGATTTCGCTTACCGTCAAACCATCTTGATTGAGGTCAGCGAGGCTTGGGTAGACTTTGTTCGCCGAAAAAGCGATCCCCAGATGCTCGCAAATGCGCTGCATCAGACCAGCAATTTCGTCGCTGGAAATTCGATTTTGGGGAGAAGTTTCGGTCACGAGTTTGGAGCTTTCGAGAAAAAGTGTGAAGGTGGTCGGGACGCCAAAAACCTATTGACGTTAATCATCGAAGGTTAGGTCTGGATTAAGTAGTTGTGGGTTGGAGTTGGACCTAAATTGTCGGTTTTTTTCGAGGGTTGAGGCGCTTTGACTAACCGAATCAATCGCACGGCAGCCAGAATCCATACGATCAGAACAACCAGAAGGACAGAGCGATGAAACGTCGTACCGCCAAAGAAGATAACGGAGGCTGCAGCGACCTCAGCCAGCGGTTTGACGATTCCACTATTGAATGAAATCGTAAACCGACGGTGCCCACGTCGAATTCGAGTGTAAAGAAAATTCAGCGTTGTATCGTGGACGCTGCGTCGCCAGGCATCGAGCGATTTACCGATAGTAGAAAATACCAAGACTCCCAGAACGAACGGGCTGCAAATAATTAGCACTGAGACCAATACCAGTAACACTGGCATTAGCAGGATCGGAAGTGAAACGTTTTTTCGAGCAAGTAGTTTGCCTGTTACCAACAGTTGAAATGCAATCGTTGCCAGTCCAACGACACCATAGAATGTGCCGAAGAATCTGACGAGGTTTTCAGTCTCGCCTTCGAAATAAGTGTTTACAGACGATTTCCATTCAAACGCAACAATCGTCAAGACTACGACTTTAGCGGCGATCAAGATTCCAATCCAACGACGAAATTGGTCCGAGCAAACATAGGTCTTCGCTTTGGCAAGAATCGGAATTCGAAAATCGTTGGAGGAATCCGCTGAAGACTCCCTTCTGGATCTCATCATCGACGAGTGTTGACGCGGACTACCTGAGTTTTGTAACGAAAGCAGTTGTTTTACATTGTCGGATTTTCCAATCGAAAACCCGATAACCATAGCCACAAGATCCAAAAACAGTCCTACGATTAACCAAGTTTGAATACTGATCGCAAAAGACTCAATGGCTAGGAAGCTGCCCATGATAATCGCTGCGACTGGGGCGGCGAGTCCGACAATCGCCCAGGCTGATTTGCTAGAGTCTCGGCCTAGTTTTGTGTTGAGCGCCGAAACGATGTTGATCGCGTTAATACAGCCTTTGATGTCAGCCAATAGGTAGATCGACGCGAGCAACCAAAATGAATGGTGGTAGGTCGGCAGCAAAAGCAAAGCAGACAACGTCATCGCCGCAAATGCAAAACTTGATACCTGTATCGTTGTCGCGACACTGTACTTGCGAGTGAAAAAGTACCATGCAGATGCAACGCTTGCGGTTACGATGCCCGACAAAACAAACACCAATGCCAGTTGGTCATTGCCTATGCGAGATAGGAACAAGCTGTCGCCAATTGTTCTCGCGACAACATAAGAAGTTGCGATCGTTAGCGAGAATGCAAACAGCAGCCAAACGATTCGTCGTTCATAAGTCGGGATCTTAAACATTTATTTTTCCGGGGTAGGAGAGTTAACCGGATTTTGGATAAGGTCCACAACCGTCGACAACGAAGACTGAACAAGGGCTAGTTTGCGCCAGTTGCTCATTGAAGTCTCCGTAAGCGGTGAAAGGTGTTGAATTCTTGATTGGGTTTGTAAGAACTGAGTCAACGAGGAAAGGGAATGCAAGATCAGAGAGTTCTGCAGAAACGTAATTCGCTTTGATGTCCTTGCTGTCCAAATCGTATTCCGGACATTTCATACTGATTCTCCAAACGACGAGATTCCAGACTCAAACACACGATTAGTCAAATATTCCTGAAACCCAATTCGCAGCGACCGTCTTTCCTACTGCAGCAACCAATGCAGTTCGAAAGGCGTTCAACAGCGACGAATGCTCCAAGAAGTAGATTGCGATAGTGCTGACGCAGACCATGGTAAAATATAGTGCAACCATTTTGACCAATTTTCGTGATCTCCATGTCGTGCCAGGAGTTTCGTTTGCTATCTCGATCGCTTGAGAACTGCTCATCGTCCTGCTCCGCTAGAGTTTGATTCTGATTCAACCAATATGATGTCTTGTTGACGTTCATCGCTCGCATCGTTGAACAATGTGAAAGCGCAAACTAACCCCAAGACGAAGGACGAAATCAATTTCAGTGCTTTGCGAATTGACCTGGATTCAAAATTTGAAAGTCTAGTCTTTGCCGACAATACTTTGGTCTTCATTGATCTCTCCCTTCAAGCCACTAAATAATGTTTGGACTACCCCTATTTATACGTCGCGAACTACTTATTGATCCAATAGATAAACTGACGTCGTTGTATGCAAAAAAACAAATAGTTTGATTTTTAGATAACTCTCTCTAGATCTCGGCCGAATTCCAGAATTGTCAGTCATCATTGTTGAGCGGTTTGACGGATTTGGAACACATGCACGGTGCTCACTACAGATCGTTGGTGTTTCGACTGGATTGGGATTGCGTATCACTGTCGAATTCAGGAATGAAACGATCGGAATGAAAATGCCCGCCCCTAATCGGCGACGTTAGCCATTTAAGAACGGGCATTGGTGCATGCTTTTTTTAAACTTGGGCCTGCTTTATTTCTCCTGTTAGATCGCCCAGACATAGTTAATCACGGTCAGGTATATCGGGATCCCAACAACGACATTGAAGGGGAAAGTGATCCCGAGAGACATCGGAACGTAGATCCCCGGATTGGCTCGGGGTAAGGCCAGTTTCGCAGCTGCAGGGACAGCGATGTAACTAGCACTTCCGCAAAGCACAGCCAGCAGCAACGCGTCGCCTTTGCCGAGGTCAAGCATTCTACCAAGCCCAATTCCCAGACCGGCGTGTACAAGCGCGGCCACGATCGCAAAGGTAACAAGAAACGCACTTGAGTCAGGTAGTTTTTGTAATTGACGAGCTGCATTGATTCCCATGTCGAGTAAGAACAATACCAGTACGCCTTTGAAAGGTGTTCCAAATACTGGTTCCATCGAAGCCCAGCCTTTGCTTCCAGTAGCAAGACCGATCAGTAGACTTCCTAGCAACAAAACAATGGGGCCGCTCGCGAAAGCTTCTCTGAGCACCACACTCCATGGTGTTTTTGAATTCTGATTTGATGAGGCGTCATCTTTGTTTCGGAAGGACCTCGCTAACACAACTCCAACAATAATTGCTGGAGACTCCATCAAGGCCATCGCCGCAACCATGTGGCCATTAAATGGAATGTCCAAGCTTTGAAGAACACCAACTGCGGTAATAAATGTCACGGCACTAATGGAACCATACGTTGCTGCGATCGCCGCAGAATTTTCAGTGTCCAATCGAAGGCGGAGGATAAAGAATGACCAAATGGGAACGACGATCGCCGCTAAAATAGTGATTCCCATGACGCCAGCAACTTCGGCATTGATACCACTGGTTGCGAGTTCGGTTCCGCCGTGAAATCCGATTCCAATCAACAAATACAACGAAAGAAATCGTGAAATCTGCTCGGGAATCGTCAGTCCCGATTTTAGCCAAACCGCTGCCATGCCCAAAAAAAAGAACATGATCGGCGGGCTTAGAAGGCCTTCGATTGAAGACTCCATTGTCGTTTTACTCCTATTAAAGTGATTCGTTTTTAGTCTTGGTTTACTAATCGCAGGGCGGCGCTACTCGACAAAGCTTGAGGTTGCGGACGGTCAAGTCGCGCCTTCGCTGCGATATTTGCGTTAGCCGATCGAAGGGTTGACCATCAGTGCTTCGAACTGGCAAGCTTCAGGATCGTAAGCACAAAACAGCCCGCTTTCGGCACGATAAAACAAACCCTGAACAAGCTCTGGGTTTGTGACGCGTCCACCCTGGACGGACACCTGATCCTTCAAGCTGTTGAGTTCAGCGACAAAGTGCTCTTCATTCTTTTTGCAACACGACTGAACGTTCTTCACGCGATCCATGAATGAGCTGATGCGGTTGGAAGGTTGGTGATTTGCCAGTGAAATCTGCCCTGAGGTGCAGACTTGGACTGTTTCTGCCGGTGTTCCGCCTTGAGAGTGACCGACCAACAAAATGCCTTTAGCCGAAGTCTCGGAGAGCACCCACTGAACCAACTCGCTCATGCTCTCTGAGTCCATTTGCCAATAGTTTTGAGCCATTCCAATGATCGCAACGTTTTGGGCTTGGTAGACTTTTTGGAGTTGACTAATCATTGATTGATCCGGGTGTGCAAGGATCAAGTAATCCAATTGGCTTGTGTTTGTCAGGGCAAGCTGGTTCTTTAAGTTGTCGATGTGGGAATTGGCTGAGATGTATCCGGTCTTGATCATTTGATGGTCCTTAATTTTGATTGTTGTACGAACTTATGTGTGAAAATGGAGGCCTACTCTTAGGCAAGGTAAATGTCGTTTAGGTCGCCGTCGTAGCGAATTGGCGGAAGAGATTTGCCACCGTTTTCTGGGGCGATCGTCGTCGAGTAAAACCACTTGCCAATTGCGAGAGGTAGGGAAAACAACGTTTTGATTTTTGACATTAGGTTCATGGTTCTTGACTCCGGAATTGGGGTGAAAAATTCGCTACAAAAAAAGGCCGGAAGATCAAATGAATGATCTCCCGGCCTTTTTCACAAGCACTTTGTCTTGCGTAAACGAAACCGTTTTTTAAATTTGTTTATTGCTTCGCCAAAGCTCTTAGTCCCGGCGACTCAAACTACGTCGGCTAAATTATTGCTCAGCGTGATCATTGTCAACTGATAGTTTTTGAAAATTGAAGGCGTCGTAACTTTGGTTTTCGAGAATACCAATAAATGACGTGTTTTGTGTCGATTGATAGAATTTTTGAATAGGTCAGTTTCAAATAATGCAACAGAGCGGCTCTAGCTTTTCTCCGGTCAAAAATCGCATGAACGTCGGACTCACGCTAACCCAATTTGTTGGCGCAAATCAAATTGTCTAGCGAACCTGTCCAGAAAGCGCTTTATTTGGCATCGAAGCGAGGGTAAATACAATGACGCGTTCTCCTGTTTTAGCGCTAATGTCTGTGTGCAGGCTGATGACTTCGATGCCAAGGATTTCCTTGATTGCTGCATCGAGCATTGGTCTGCCTTGTTCGATTAACTCTTGACGTACCGTTTTTATTAACTGCCGGCTTCGATGGTTCGACTCTGATCCGGCCAATTTGATTTCCGCAGGAGTTAGCACATTTTTAAGGCGGACGACAACCATATCGTCAATGATGTAGGCTCTGGCATTGAGAGGGCCGCGGCCCATAAACTCTTTCTCAAACCGAATAATCGCGCGGCTGATCTCTTTTTCCGCTTCCGTCTTGTTTGCAGTTGGCATGTGGGTTCCGTTTACGACTTTCTTCAAGTGTTAGGGTTTCTAAGCGATGCTGAAAGTTTGCTTTGGCGAATGTTACTTTAAATTTTGGCCGCTACCATTAGTTCCAAAGAGATTGTCGCGAGCAGATTCTGAAATTTTGACGACCGCTGGGTGTTTCAATCTCTTCTCGATTGAAATAGCGTAGAATCGCTCGACGATTTCTGGCAAACGACCAACGACTTTAACAGAATATTGTTTGCAAACGTCGTCTTCGATGGCGGTAGGCGTCATGAACAGACCGTGGCCCTCCTGCCCGAATACTTTGAGGACGGCGCTGTCTTCAAACTCATGAGCGATGATCGGATGAATTCCGTTATCGTCAAACCACTGCTCGAGCAGGCGTCGCAACGAAGTGTTTTGGGTGGGCAATAATACAGGTGCCGAGTTCAACGACTCGGGAAAGTTCTTTTTGTATTTGCGAGCCAGATTGCCTGCACCATAAACGGTGACGCCACATTTTCCGAGTAAGTGATTGAACGCTCGGACATGGTTGTCGGGCGTCAGCGATCACCACATCCAGGCGATGCATCGCCAATTCACCAAGCAGCTCATTG
>CAZQQR010000178.1:3142-11665 GCA_964595515.1 uncultured Pirellulaceae bacterium | reverse complement strand
GCCTTGCAAAAACTGCCTTCAAATCCGTCAATTTCGGGATTTGGCGTCATTTTCGGTCGATTTTCATCTTCGTATTCGACTTTTGACAAAACTTGCGCAGAATCAGCGGGTTACGTCTCTTATGCTTGGATTCTCGGGATCTGCATCAAAGATCCTGATCTCAGCCAGTCATTAACATTGAAAACTCTGACGGATAACGCGAAAGCCATGAGTCGAATTGCCCAACCTGTTGTTTGGATCGGTTTCCTTTTGATCTCGATTTTTGTTGCCACTCCTGCCATCGGGCAACAATTCGATCTTGAGAGTTATCTGAAGAGAAAAGACGTAAATGGAAACAACAAGGTCGAGCCGGAAGAGATGTCAGGCAATGTTCGTAAGATCATTTCTGAATCGGGACTCAAATCAGAAAAGACCTACTCGATTCCGACGATCGTGAAGTACTACAACAGAGCAAAGGGAAAAATGGAATCATCCAAATCCCGCTCAGAAAAACAAACGGCGAGGTTGGTTCCTGGTTTCGGAACCGACACTGAATCGAAAACCGCCATCTCGCCGTTTGGAAGCGGAAGTTCATCGACCACTTCTGGTGGCTATTCAAAAAGCGTCAACGAACGCGTTCACTGGACGCTTGATCGATATGACGGAAACAAGAATGGAATGCTTGATGCCGATGAGATCAAGCGAACTCGCTGGGGAAGCCCGGATCCTCGCACCAGTGACCTCAACAAAGACGGCAAACTATCCCGAGACGAACTAGCAAAACGATATTCCGCCCGAGAGAAAATTAGCAGCTCCTCGAGTTCGTCCAGATCATCAAGAAGCAGTAAAACTGAAAGCTCTGACGACAAACGAAAACGGCTTGCCAAAGAGCGAGAGAAGTTCCGCAACAGTGGCTCGACGGGATCAAGTTCGACCTCGCGCTCTTACTCATCTGCATCCACAAAGGCTTCTTCCAGTACGCCTGACCGAGCCAAATTTGATCGTTACGCCGAAAGCTTGATCAAGAATTACGACAAAGATGAAGACGGCAAACTTAGCAAAGATGAAATCAAAAAAATGCGTCGTCCGCCCGTCGGCGCCGACACAGACAAGGACGGCTTTATCTCCAAAACGGAACTGTCTGATAATCTCTCGGGAGTATCCAAAGGGAAGTCTGATTCGAAATCGTCCAGCAGCAAGACGTCTTCGAAAAGATCTTATTCCAGTTCTCGCAGTAGAAGCAGCAGCAGTCCTAGTTCGTCGTTCGAAAAACTTGATGCTGATTCCGATCGGCAGGTCTTCATGCACGAGTACACTGATAAATGGACCGACGAAAAAGTTATTGAGTTTTACAAGATCGACAAAAACGGTGATGGAGTCATCACCATGACTGAGTGGAACAACAAGTAAGCGAATAGTCGTTTCGCTCGAACGCCTTTGACCGATACCACCCAAGCGGGATACCGGCACGACCGCTCGGCAAGCCGATCCATTTCTGACTACAATTTGATCCGTTGAAATCGTATACCAACGGATTGAATTCGAAATGAAGCCATTTCTTAACTGCGTCGCTTGTTTTGTTTTGACTTTGCTACTGGCAACCATCCCGCTCAGTGCTTCGGAACCATCAGCAACATCCAATCCGCGATTGGATAACCTCTACGTCGATTCCCTCGGCTCCAACAGCGAAGCCGCTCATCCAATCGTTCCAGCGTTCGAACGTTTTGCAGAAGTCGAAGCAATTTCCCAGGTCGAACTTGGGACGTTGCTGCTGAATGAACTCAACTGCACCTCCTGCCATCAGTCCGAATCGACTTGGCCGGTCGCTCCGAAACAGGCACCGATTCTCAGCGAAATCGGATCACGCGCCTTGCCAAGCTATTTCGAATCTTTCATTCTGAATCCACATTTGATCAAGCCAGGCACAACCATGCCCAGCGTGATCAGCAACCAAGCCGACGCAGAAGCAATCGCCCATTTTCTCGCATCCTCAGGAACTCTCAATCGCCAAAACGTCAGCTCGAAGAATGTCGCGATCGGCCAGCAGCTATTTCACAGCGTCGGTTGCGTCGCCTGCCACAACCCTCAAGGCGACGGCGAGCAGGTAACGATCTCGACATCAGTTCCGCTTGGTTCTGTCGACAACAAATATTCGATGTCAGGTCTGACGCAGTTCATCCTTAACCCGTTGCATGTGCGACCTTCGGGTAGAATGCCGAAGTTTGATCTCTCTGAAGAAGAAGCACGAAGCATCGCGGCGTTTCTTTTGCGAAAACGCGCCGTTGATTCTCGGATCAACTACACCGCTTACGACGGCGACTGGGAAGAGCTTCCGGATTTTTCGCAGCTTACCCCGACAATTCAAGGCACGACGTCCGGGTTCAATTTGTCCGCTGCTGGAAAGAAAAATCAATTCGGGATCGTGTTCACTGGCTACTGGGAAACTAAAACCGAGGCCAAGTACAAGTTCCGATTGGGCTCGGACGACGGATCGCGAATCGTGATCGATGGAAACAGAAAACTCAACAACGATGGCATTCATGCCATGAAGTACAAAGAAAAAGAACACACCATTCCAGCTGGAATCCACGAAGTTCGAATCGAATACTTCGACAAGGGAGGCGACGTTAGATTGGATGTTACTGTCTCTGGAAATGGTATTCAGTCCATGCCATTGGATTCGCTGCTTCGCGCAACACGCGAACCGCCATCAGCTAAAAAACAAGAACCGGTTTTTACCTTGGATGCGACCAAGGCTGCGAGAGGAAAAACGCTTTTTACAACCTCGGGATGCGCCAATTGTCACGAAATGAAATCTCGCAACGTCGCGGACGTGAAACCTACGGCGAAACCACTTAAACAAATCAACCTCACAGGCGGTTGCCTGGATGGAACGAATGGTACTCCGAAATTTAACCTGACGGAGCAACAATCAAAATCGCTTGTCGCTGCTATTGCGCATCTTAAAAATCCACCGACAGCAGTCGTGAACCCTGCAGCACAAGTACACAAGAAATTGATGACGCTCAACTGTTATGCTTGTCACGATCGCGAACTAGACGGCGGTTTTCTGGTGGGCGGCGTGATCGATCGGACGGGTGAGGGCGTTGAGATCTTTGGCCGGAAAGAGTGGTTCAAAGGCACCCAAGCCGAAATGGGTGACGAAGGCCAGCATCCTCCGTCACTAAAAGCTGCCGGAGCGAAACTGCAACCCCAATGGCTCGATCAAGTGCTCACCAAAGGGACCAAAGTCCGACCCTATATGTTGACACGCATGCCAATGTTCGGCGAATCGAACTTGGGTTCACTTGCAGACGATCTCAGAAAGGTGGACGAGCTTCAGAACGTCAAACAAATCGTTCAATCGGAATCGGTTGATCAAGTCAAAAAGCATGGGAGATTTTTTACTGGCGACGAAGCACTTTCCTGCATCAAATGCCACACGTTTGGACCTCACCCGGCTACGGGAGTTCAGTCGATTGACATGACAACCATGACGCAACGATTGAACAAAGACTGGTTCCAAGTCTATATGTTGAAACCATCCCGGTTCCGAAAAGGAACGCGCATGCCCGAGTCGTTTCCATCAGGGAACACTTTTTACAAAGACATCCTCGATGGTGACGCCGACAAACAAATTGACTCGATCTGGCAGTTTCTTTCCGACGGCGTGAATGCCGCCAAGCCCAAGGGTCTGGTCCGAGCCAAGAACGAGCTGAAAGCCGACAAAACTCCCATCGTCTATCGAAACTTCATTGAAGGAGCCGGTGCCCGCGCGATCGGCGTGGCTTATCCCGAACAAGTCAATCTTGCATTGGATGCGGAGCAGTGCCGACTGGCTTTGATCTGGCAAGAGAATTTTATTGACGCGTCGCGGCACTGGACGGGGCGAGGGCAGGGCTTCGAACCACCACTGGGTGAAAACGTTTTGACGCTTCATGATTCCGTCACGTTCACGACTCAGCTTGACGATGGAAAATGGCCGGGGAGTGCTTCTCTTCAAACTCGTCCAGTGTTCAAAGGCTATCGTTTTGAGCAAACCACGCGTCGACCGATGTTTCGTTATCAAGTCGGAGACGTGACGATTGAGGATATGCCGACTCCGATGATGAACGACAAAAATGAACCGGTTCTCAAACGAAAACTAGTATTCAAATCAAAGGGTTCCAAAAAAATCTATTACCGTGCGATGGTTGGCAAGAAGCCCACAATGGAAATTGTTAACGGAAAAGTAGTTGTCAAAAGCGAAAAACTAAAATGTGGATTTTCATGTTCTACAAAAATGAATGTTCTGCCAAACAACATCGACACGATCGTTGAGATTGATTTAAGTGATGGCGAAGCAAGCCTATTGCAAACTTATGATTGGTGACACCTAAACTCTGTCAACAACCAACAAACGTCATTTTAAAATTGATCGTAGCTTCAAGAAAACGAATAGCGATATCATGAGCGAATCCAGCATCACCTATCACTTGAACAAGTCTCACCAATCAAAGCAGATTGCAAGAAAGAACTTTGCAGTCGCTGCCGTGTTTCGCAAAATCGTACCGATGATTGTGATCACGACTTGCATGGTTTCGGCACAGGCATTTGCTCAGGACCCTCAGCAAAGCGAGTACTACCGAATCACGAAAGTCCCAACTCCGGCAGACGTTGTGCTTGAAGTCGGTGCGTTTGAGTTCATGCCCGATGGACGTTTGGCTGCTAGTTCCAGACGCGGTGACATTTATATGTTTAATGACCCGCTTCAACAGGATGCTTCCAAGATCACTTCAAAACTATTCATGGGCGGACTACATGAGGTTCTAGGGTTGGCTCAACGAGACGGTTCGCTTTACGCCACCCAGCGCTGTGAGGTCACCAAACTGACCGATGAAAACGATGACGGTGTGGCAGATGTTTGCGAAACTATTTCCGATGGTTGGGGCATCAACGGCGACTATCACGAATACGCTTTTGGATCCAAATTTGATGACGAAGGAAATATCTGGGTCACGCTCTGTTTGACCGGGTCGTTTACGAGCCCCAACAAATACCGCGGATGGTGTCTCCGGGTTTCGCCCGACGGCAAGGTGACACCGACCTGTAGTGGAATTCGCTCACCGGGAGGAATGGCCATCAATGTCGATGGAGAAGTTTTCTATACGGACAATCAGGGACCTTGGAATGGAACTTGCGGTCTTAAATGGCTTCGAAAGGGATCGTTCCAAGGCCATCCCGTTGGCAACAAGTGGTATGAAGATTCAAACGTCGACATTGGCCCAAAACCAGCGGAACCCAAAAGCGGTTCGCGAATCATGACGGAAGCAAAACGAATCCCGGAACTTGAGCCGACCGCAGTTTTGTTTCCTTATAAAAAAATGGGGCAGTCGGCAGCTGGAATGGTGTGTGATCGTTCAGGCGGAAAATTCGGACCTTTCGACGGCCAAATGTTTGTATGTGACCAAACGTTTAGTTGGGTAATGCGAGTTGACTTGGAAAAAGTAAATGGCCATTACCAGGGAGCTTGTTTTCCATTCACGGAAGGATTCGGCTCGGGCAATCTGGCGATCGAACAAGCCTCCAATGGGATGATGTTTGTCGGTGGAACCAATCGCGGCTGGGGCTCGCGGGGAAAGCAAAAATTTTCGCTTGAGCGACTTGAATGGACCGGAGTTACGCCGTTTGAAGTCAAAACCATGCGAGCAAAACCAGATGGTTTCGAGCTAACATTCACCCAGCCCGTCGATCCGGTATCCGCCACCGACATCACATCGTACAAGATGCCAACCTACACTTACATTTACCAGGAAAGCTACGGCTCTCCGGAAGTCGACCACGTTGATTGCAAGATCACCAAAGCGGTTGTTTCGAAAGACGGGCTAACAGTCCGGCTGCACGTCGACAATCTCCACGAAGGTCATGTTCACGAGCTTCATCTCGATGGCGTCCGTTCGTCAGAAGACAAACCACTTTGGCATCCAGTGGCCTACTACACGTTGAACTACATTCCAGATGGTCGTTGAGCAGAACACGGACGATGCTGAAGGTAATCCTCGACGTCCACTTTGTTGAAAGGGTGGACTTCACTGTAAACACCGCTTTCACGCACACGCCGGCCCGCCCCAGCCCATCCCGAACTCGCGCAAGCGCTCGTTGAATGCCTTCTGGCGAATGAAGTTGAAACGGATTTTGGGGTTCGATTTCCCCGAAGGGGATTCCAGCCATTAGCCGGATATTGAGCGAAGCGATATTTCCGGAGAGCGTGGATCAAAACAATTCAGTATCCCGAAGGGATTCAAGCAGTTAACCACGCCGGCCACGGCGTGGTGTTGATCTGCTCTGCAATTGATTCTTCTGTTAACTCAACATCACTCCAGCTCAACCAACAACTCAGCGCTCGCGCCTTCGGCAACGGGAATTAAACCATCGATTGTTGTCATGTCGGGTTTCTGCTTTCCGACCTTCACCGTGTGTGCACCATTGGAGTAAACGGGAGGCTTGAACCGATTGGATGTGGCCCGAACCGTGTACAAGATCTCCTTGGTATCGTCTTTGATGACTTGAATCACAGGACGGTCAGTGCCATTAACCACGATTTCGGGCAAATGCCCAATTGGTTTGCGTCCGTCGTTGTTTCGATAGTCGGTGGTGATCGGCCAACCAGCGAACTGTGCTCCATCGCCATCATCAACGGAAGCAAATCTTGGCCAGCATTCAAATGTGATTTGCCGTGATGACTTGTTGAATCGAACCACGCCGAATCCATCGCCTCGTTGTTTTTCATCCTGACGATTGGGTGGGTTCGCATAAGCCATCATTCGAATTCGATTCCCCAAACCATCAAGATAATCACCTGTCCAAGGGAGCGGACTATCAGCAACCGCGTTAGGACCCGGCTTTTCGTCTTCTGGCCACCACCAACGGCCGTAAATCGTATTCACGATTGCCGGACTGGTGAACGCGTAAGGGCCATCGCCATCAGCATCAATTCCATGTTTGACCATGACGGCCAAATGCTGATCACCACAAAGATGCGGCGCCCAAGCTCTTCTAATTTCACGAAGAGCATTGTTGCGACCTGTTTGAGGCCAAGCATTGCTGTCGAGGTCAGCCAACAGGCGATTGTCTTCTTTGCCGTGCAAATGAACCGCACCACAAAAAGCCGTTTGAGAAAGGACACACTTCATTTCTGTGTCCGTCCAATCTTGGCTCCACTGATTCAGGAAATTCAATTGGCGATCGCCTAGCAGTTTTAAACCGGGCAGGTCGACCGAAGCACGATCGTATTTGGGATCATTAATGTGGTCTGGCCGTGGCCCCATTTTGGGGATTTTACCTTCGGGTCCACTTTTGAACTTCCGATCTTCCAGGATGGCAAAATTAATTCCTCCGACAGTTAAATCGGTAAAGTAAACACCGATGCCTCGATCGATGGGAGCAGGGTCAGCGGGGTCGGGCAGATGCCATGTCTGACATCGCTGAACCATGTTCACGTACTTTGCAGGGTAAAAGAAACCGCCAGTTGGCCCCGAAGGAGTTGCGGCTTTTTTGCCGTTCTCGCCCCAAATATTTGCTTGGCCAACATCATGATCATCCGGAATCGTGACCGAGGGACGATCCTTCAGAATGTCCCGAAACTGCATTCCAAATTCCAGCCATCCATAAGTGTGCTCTGTATGGTGGTACGATTGGTCGCCAGCGAAGAACAAAAAATCTGGATCGATCTTCTTTAGGTTTTCGATCATCAATGGTCGCGGACCGGGCGTTCGAGAACTGTTGCAGCTCAGGTTGCCAACAACCACAACTTCTTTATCGATAGGATCTTTGCGAATCAAGCCTTCGAACATCGCGGTCTCGCCATGCCGCACGCGATAGGCTACATCTTGGCCGTTGTCCCAGTCTTCGATTCGAAAGTGTGCACTCCAGCCAAGCTCTTTGACGGATTCTTTGGCGACTTCTTTCCAGCTATTGTCTGATTGCTGAAATTCCAGCCGCACCTCACGGGCTTCGTCCGGCATCAATGGAAACAGCTGAGCCGAAAGTTTCAGGACGCTTTCGTGATGCGTATAAACAGCGAACGCAACGACTTCGTTGCGAGGAACATTGAGGTTCATCGACTGGCGTTTTGTTGGCTTTTTCTTCCACCATTCGCCAACTGTTAGAGATTCAAGATTCTTAAAATCGTCGCCAAAAATTTTCGCAGAAGCGGTTTGGGCAGAAACAGGTTGAGAAATCGACAACATCAAAAATCCGACAACCAGCATGCCAACCAACGTAGAAACTACTCGCTTCATTATTTCCTCTGAATTTTGAAGTTGTTTTAATCGGAGAGCATTGTCTGCCATCTCCATGCTGGCGTCAAACTCTCGTCCACCGGATCGCTCTTTATCTGCAGTGCGGAAGTTTGGTATTCTTCGGGCAAATAATTCATGGAAGATAAGGGTGCAAAATGCCGACTACTGACTGGCTAAAAAAGGAATTCGACTACGGCTACGACAGCGGCAACGTTTTGAGCCTCATCCCCAATCGTGTTCGCCACTCAGAAGAACAAAGAATCGG
>CAZQQR010000178.1:0-3042 GCA_964595515.1 uncultured Pirellulaceae bacterium | reverse complement strand
CAATCGGCTAGAAACAAAATGCGAATCGGTGGCTATGGTTGTCACCAGTATGCCAACTGGGAAAAACTGGATCGTTACGGTTGGCGGCGCGGCGGTGTGCCCGCTGAGTTTCGGCAGATGCCCGATGACGATATTTGGTGGCCGCGAAACACGAAACGGGATATGGTTTCTTTGAGCACCGAATCCGGTTGGAAGGTGATCAAATCAGACATGGGACTGCTTCGGCGAGATGGAATTGTCCAACTAAGGGCGACGTAGAGCGTCACGTCGAATCGGATAACCGGAAAAACCATCAAAGCCTGAACCCGAGAGGGATAGGGGCTGCACACCGAATCGATAAATCACCTAGACACCCCCTAAGATGACTTAGGTTTCACTTGAAGACCTTGCATTCTTTGGGAGAAATCAAGTGCAAAAATTCGCTGTTATTATCGCTTGCTTCGCAGGCTTTGCCGTTCCAGTTGGAGCAGCATTTTTATTGAGTAGCGCTCACACGGTTGAAACTGCCGACGCCAAAAAACCAGCTTCTGAAAGGGGCTTGGCGTGTCAGCTGGAAACCAAAGCAAACACGTCGGATAAGAAATCCGAATCAGATACAAAACCAACCAAGGTTGTTGCATCGAAAGCTTCGTCAAAACGAACCAAACGATCTTCATCTCGGTCGAAAGGGTCAACTTCGACCAATCGTCGATCAACTCCAAGCACTGGCGGACGGTGGAAGATTACCAAGCAAGAGATGCCGACCATTTCTGGGACGCCATACGTGAGTTCCAAAAGCCCCGGCAAATTGATGTATTTTTATACCGATTCATGACCGTCGTGTACTTCAAAATTAAAATCAACGGTCGTTGGTTTACGCTCACAGGGAATCACAGTTCAAACAGTCAATTGCAATTCAGAGTATCAATTGTCTGAGCAATACAAAATCAGCCGTGTTCCAACTTTTATCTACTCCGTCCATGGCCAAGCCGTTAGTCGTGAGGTTGGCAAATTGTCCAAACGCGAAATGATGGAGATGTGCCAGTAGAAGATTCAGGTCTGGGGACCTGCAGTACTTTACAGAGCCGGAATTCGATACATAAAAAAAGCAGGATCCACTTAGGATCCTGCTTTGTTTTTTAACATTCTTTTTTGCCAACTGTTGAACTAAAAAGTCGCAACCATGTCAAAGGCAAAGTAGTTCTCGTCGTAGTCCAAACCTGGAGAGTGATCCATACGGTACTCAGGTCGTAGAACGACGTTTGGATTAACACGAATATTGGCACCGTATGTCGCTGAGTAGTATGACGTTGAGCCAGTTGGGGCCAATGACCGACCGCCGTAATCGTATCCGATCAGATCGTCACCCTTCCACCATTCTGCACGCGAACCAACTGATAGGCATGAGTTGATCGTGTAGAAGTTGTAAAGCATCAAACCAACGGAATCTTCTCCGGTGCTTGCGATTCGAGTCAGGTCACTCTGAACAACGGTGTTCCAGTTCTCAGTCATGGTCATGTCCAACACAAAACTGTGTGAGTAACCATCGTCGTTGCCCGCACTTCGAGTTCCGAAGTTTCCAAAAGTCGTAATGTAAGTCAGCGATACGTCGTCATTAATCTGACGACTGAAACCACCAAGGAAGTTGCTTCCCGCGGCAAAGTCAAACCCGCTGTCCCAGCCGGCAGTCCAACCACCGTAAACAGTCATGTTGTCATTCATGTTGTACGTTGCGATGGCACCCGTATGAGTAAACGGCTCACTGTTGTACATCGTCATGGCGTGTGAGTAGAAAAAGTTATCCGGCGCGGTAACGACTTCGTATCCAACCAATGTGAAAAAGTGACCGACTTTGACGCTCAAGTCACCGACAGCGACTTCACCGTACGCTTGTGGGATCGCCCATCCGTATCCACCACCGCGTTGGAAACCTGGTGCAAGGTCCCAAGTAGGTCCAGGGTTTCCAAACGCCTGGGTGTCGCCCGCATCAATTCCGTACATTCCATCAAAACGGAAACCGAAACCAAGTCCACCATTTCTGGACTGAGCAGCTTTTTCGGCGAACAACCAGCCCTGATGCAAATTCAAATCGCCAGGTTGATTGTTGAACAAGCCATTGCTTTCGTCGTGATAGCCCGCTTGGAACCATCCGCCAACGTTCAACCATGGATCTTCGCAGTTGCGACCGAATAGTTTGAACGCGTCGCCTTCACAGCGGCATGTGTTCATCCCGCTGAGTCGTGAACCAATGTTCAATCCGCTCAACCGTGAACCAAGGTTCGATCCTCCGCAGCCTCCTTGGCAACCGCCCTGGCATCCACAAGACGCTACAGCGGATTCGTAAACGCTTCCACCTGCACATGAGTTGCAGTCCTGTGCGATGGCTGTCATTGACATCGTTCCCGCAGCAACCAGTCCGACCAGTAACTGCAAACCTTTTTTCTTGCGGCTCATTTTTCCATCCTTGATTCAGTCAACTTGAACGTCTTTGTGTTCAGCCGAAAAATTGTCGAACGTTGTGGTCCTACGAGCGACATCATTACCTATACACAGTTGCGATTCCGTGAACGTTCACTAGATACCGCACCATTAAAACAATCGGGGCCTGCGGTTGATTCGAATCAATGGAATTCTTCGAAAAACTGAGCGTATCAAGCTTATTTGGGCTGATCGTGTCAAGCTTTAATGGTTCTTTTCGATCTAAGGGCTCAATTGCTAAGAGATGATAACCCGCGCCCGTCAACTTCAGTAACTTCGGGAATGTTCATTCATTAGGCAGCAAACGATTGAGCGTTACAGTGCTTTTACCTTCAACTGCATTTATTGATTTGATCCTTGCCGTAATTTGGCGAAAGGACTTTCCCTGCAAATTTTGTAAGCGTTGATCAAGCGAATCTGCTTTTGATTTAAGCGAATACCAACTACCGCGCTTGCCCATGAAAGACCGGAGCAAAAAAGTTCCGGTACTTGAAAGCTGTTTAAGGCAGGTTTTTTCCGATCAAACAAAATCGTGCCGCATTAAATAGCATTCTTGCAATGAATGTTGGTACGACGTTTGCGTTC
>CAZQQR010000177.1:0-11731 GCA_964595515.1 uncultured Pirellulaceae bacterium | reverse complement strand
CTGTTCAGGCCGAATCAACGGCGTCTTTCAAGATCAGCTACTTGTTCAGTTGCGCTTTTAGAACGGGTTTGCAGTGAATTGAGGGTAGTCGGTGAGGGAACGCTGATAGTTGGTGGGTTAGCGCGTTGTGTTGATGATCAAAAGGTAGGGGACCAATTCAGAATCATCCGATTCCGTAAGCCCAAACCAATGGTCTATTCTTTCAAACTCTTTGATTTCTTCTGGCGTGGCGCTGGCAGGTCGTTCGTTTGTCTTGAGAACAACTGGGGTCAACTGCATGGCTGTCGCATTGCGCCGATTCATTGTTTCGTTGACGGTTTGAGGAGTCAAAGAAACCGCTTGAACATCAATTGTGGAATCACGTTTTAAATCAGCGATTGCTTTTTTCATCTGCGAGGCAGTCGAGACAATAAAAATGGATTCGAATCCCGATTCAGATTTGGAATCAAACCGCTGTTCCGAAATCTTAATTTCGTTTTTACGAAAAACATCTTCGAGGTCACGTAGGCCGTTGGCGTCAGCTGAAATTTGAATCATTTGCTGCACGCCTTTGAATCCACCAGTCGCCACCATCTCCGAATTGGCGGGGGCGTTGGGGTCTTTGGCTCGGCTGTACATGGGTTGGCTAAGCATTTCCAGTGGCTCAGTCGAATCATGAGTGGCGGACTCGGGCGATGTGCCCGAATCGCCTACAACCGTTGGTTTTGGTTGGGAAGGGAACACGAACAAAGTCAGCAGCAGCATGGCCGCCAATGCAGCCAGCGAGGCGAGTCCTGTTTTCCAACTTGCCGAATGCACGACTGTATCGGCAGTCTTGGTGGTTACCTTACCTGAACCTATTTGACTGATGACCGTGTCTACAAATGAGTCACTCAGTTTGTATTTGGGAAGCTCTGCGATTGAACCGCCATTGGATTTCCAATCAGCGACCAATTTTGCGTACTCCAGATTTCCGTCGATCAATATTTTGGCGCGCTCCATGTCCGCCGCATTCAACTCACCATCAAGGTAAGCCGAAAGCAATTGCTCGTTTTTCGTTTTCAAATCGTCTGACATGGTTGGTTGGGTCTTTGCCTGAAAATCAGGTTTGCTTAATGATTGCTTCGAGGTGTTCACGTAAGTGATTTCTTGCTCGATGCAATCGACTTCTTACAGTACCAATCGGCAAATCCAGAATTTCCGAAATCGCGTCATAGTCCAAGTCGTCCATCTCTCGAAGAACCAGAATTGCCCGGTGCTCGGTCGACAAACGTTCGAGTGCTTTGTTTAACTGGTAAACCTTTTCCTGTTGCTCGATCCGGTCTCCAGGAGCCGGACCAGTGTCGGCAAAATCCATTGGACCGCTGTTTTCAGATTTTCCGCTGAGTGAAACCGTTGGTTTCCGGCGTCGAATCCGAGTGACAGCAACGTTGTAGGCAATTCGATAAAGCCAAGTAAAAAAGGCACTGTTGCCTTTGAAGGTCTCAAGCTTTGTGAACGCCAACAAAAAAGCATCCTGAACAACATCTTCGGCTTCCGCCTCACTTCGAAGAATCTGAACCATTCCGTTGAATAGTCGATCCTTGTATTTGAGAACGAGTTGACCAAACGCTTCTTTATGCCCGGCAATCGAGCTCCGAATCAATTGTTGGTCATCTTGATCAGCCATTGAGGTGTTCACTGCTCTGACGTTGCCGTTTTGGATTAGTTCCCGCTGTCATCAGCTAAATTCTTCTGTTTCCGAACGAAGGTGCGAAGACGCGGATTAATTGGTTTGGAACAGGTGCAAACGACCAAATCCACAACAGTTAAGGCTAGATCTGTTGGCCAAAAACAGCAGCAACGGTGGAAGTGATTGCAGTCGAAATTGTAGTCACTAATTAGGTCACATTCATGTCTGAATCGATAAATAATTGCAGTCCAAAAACATTTGGAATTTTTTGTCAAAACCTGTGCAACTGAGGGAACTTGTTGTCAACTCACGACGTCGCGGGCTGAGGTTCTGGGGTGCTTACCCGAGTTCTGGCAAATGCGAAGCAGACGAACCCAACGACGATCACACCAAGGCTTACCCACTGAGAGATCGTTAACTCGGTGCCCAGCAATCCAAGCTCATCCCGGCGGATAATCTCGATCAGGAAACGACCGATCGAATAGAGAATCAACATCAACCCAAATACTTCGCCGTCAGATTTTCGGATGGTCCAAAAGAACCATAACGTCAAACAGAGCAGGGCAGCGTTAATGGAACTGTAGACTTGGGTGGGATGTGTTGTTAGCGAGCGGTCTGGCAAGTCTTCGATGGGAAGTTGAATGGTTCCCATGTCCTTGCTCTCGATCATGCCCACCAGTTCTTTTCCATCGACTAATTGTCCGCTTGATTTTCGAAAGCGGATGTATTGGCTGTCCGGCATGTAGATCGCGATTTGGTCTTTTGGCTCGACGCCGAGTTGTTCTCCAATGCTCCCCGGTTCAACCGACTTGACCAACCACGGGTACTCTAGCGGAGAAGCCTCAGGATCTGTTGCAACAAGTTCGGCGCGGATCCCAAGCAATTCACCACGATGAAGTTGCTGCATATAAGGAGCGGAACCAGGTGGAAACCGAAGACTCGGAAGCTCTGGAGCGCACACGCCACCATAGCAACAGCCATTCATCAAACAGCCAATTCTTCCAATCGCTAATCCCAGAACCATACCAGGAGCGATCAAATCAGCAGTGCGCAAGATCGGGAGCTTGTTAAGTGTCAAATAGATGATGGCTGCCAGAGTGCCACCGATTAGGCTTCCGTAAACAACCAACCCGCCTTGAGTCATGTTGATCACGTTCATGATCGTGTCTTTGAAACTGGCGCCTTCGTAGAAGTACTCTTCGGGTTTTTGAATGACGTAAAAAAGGCGCGCGCCAAGTATGCCGCAAACCATCATCCAAAACCCGAGCGCCAATAACTGATCGACCGTTAGCCCAACTCGTTTACAACGAAGCATCGTAATGCCCATGCCGGATGCGATCGCCAGCAAAAGAAAGGCACCGTAACCGCGAATCGAAAGTCCCTGTTTGACGTAAGGACCAGTTGGATCGGCCGGATTGATTCCGTCCGTTTCCAGTTCTGGAAACACAAAATAGATTCCGATCGCCACAAACACGTAGATCGGGAGAAAGCTCCAGGTGTCACTGGAATTGCCGTGTCGCCAAAAAAGGAACCCAAGAATGCAAAGTCCGATGATTAGCCATGCCGCCAGCAAAGGGCCTTCGAACCAGCTGTGTGGGATCGTGAATAGAGTTTGTTGCATCGGACGGTCTGGTTGGTCTAGTCAGCGGCTGTTGGCAATACAGACTTTACTCAATCAAGCGGTTATCGATCAATCTCGTTTTACCAACATACGCAGCGATCAACGCCACCACCGGTAGCTGAATGGTGTCCATCGTCACAAGTGTCATCGGGTTAGCAACCAATGCATAGTCAATGCTGTCGACGCCCGCATCGATCAGTGATTGCCTCATTTCGGTGATGATTTCAAATCCGTCCCGTTGTCCGCCACGAATCTGGTTCTCGACATCCGTTAACGTCTGGTTCAACGAAAGCGCAACCTCACGCTCTTGTTCAGATAGATAGACATTTCGCGAACTCAGTGCCAATCCATCGGGATCTCGGATAATCGGACAAGTTCGTATTTCGACCGGCACGTTGAGGTCGGCAACCATCTGTTTGACAACCATGACTTGTTGAAAATCCTTCTGTCCGAAATAAGCGAAATCGGCTTCGGTCAAATTCAACAGTTTAAGCACGACGGTGGCGACGCCTTTGAAATGCGACGGACGAAATTCGCCTTCGAGTTTTTTGGCGACCGTCGAAGGAACGACAGAAGTTGTGGCTGCAGCGTTTCCACCAGGATAAATCTCAGATGGTGCCGGAGCAAAAACAAACTTAACGCCCAGGGCCTCCAGTTGTTCCACGTCGGCTGCTAACGTTCGCGGATACTGATCGAGATCTTCGCTGGGGCTGAACTGCGTGGGGTTCACGAAAATCGTCGCGATCGTTTCGTCGGCTTCCTTCAGTGAGTACTCTGCCAGACTTAGGTGTCCTGAGTGAAGTGCTCCCATGGTGGGAACGACTCCGATGGTTCGATTCTTTTGTTGGAACTCGCGCACAACGGACTTTAGTTCCGCAATTGTCTCAATCACTTTGGCGGGCAATGCTGACTCCTAAATCGATCATTCCGACGTTATGAGTTGTTACGATTTCAACTGAATCAAAAATGATTCAACGGCCTTTCTTGGACGAGCTCGTAACTTATTCAAACGCGGAAACAAAAACAGGGGAGGTTCAATTTCCGTTACAAAGAACGTTCGTCGCGTGATCGATTCAAAGCGGTAGAAATCGAACAAAACGCGATGAATTGCTTGAAGAAAACCGTATTAAACGTGTATAGTTAAGTAAACGCCCAGCCTCTAGTTGGGATCCCTTCGGTCAGGAAGTTACCTATGAGTCAGACTCATCCCCGCCCCGCCAATGACCCCAAAGCAAAAAAAGCCAACACCAAACCGGCCACAAGCGAAGAAGAGGACGATGACGAAGAGATCGGCAATCGTTTTCTCTTGTTCAACGTCATGCCCAGCTGGATGGTCAGTTTTCTGACACACGTCGCCGTCATTATTATCCTTGCCATTTTAGTGATGCCTTCCCGACAAGAGCGAACAGTCGCACTCGAAGCTGGTGAGCAGGCAGCTGAAGCGCTTGAATCAATCGACCTGAATCTGGATGCACTTGAGTTCGAAGACACCAGTGAATTGCTTGAATCAGACATCGTCGAAGAAGAAACCACCGAGGTCGCCGAACTAACCGAGGTTGCATTGCCAGAAGCCGAGGTTGATTTTGGCAACATCATGGGCATGGAAGAAGCTTTCGAATCCGACGTGATGGGCGAACTGAGTGACGCTGCACTTTCGGATGAGACCAGCAGCCGCAGTGGTGACTCGAAAAAGAAAATGCTGCAGGACTATGGCGGCAACAGTGCTTCCGAAGAAGCAGTCGCGCTAGCTCTCAAATGGATCGCGGATCACCAGTTACCTGATGGTAGCTGGGACTTTAATCACACACGCGGGCCTGGAAAACACCGAACAAGCCCTAACCCAGGGAAACGATCCGAAGCGAAAAATGGCGCAACCGCACTTGCGATCATGCCGTTTTTGGGAAGTGGTCACACGCATCAGACCGGCGAATACAAAGACGTGGTGCGGAAGGGTCTTGAGTATTTGATGAAACGCGCTAAACGAAGTGGACGGGGAATCAGTTACCTTGAACCGGGTGGCTCGATGTACTCCCACGGTATTGTGTCGATCGTTTTTTGCGAAGCTTATGCGATGACCAAAGATTCTGTGCTGGCTCCTTACGCTCAAGGAACCGTTTGGTACATCGAAGACGCGCAGGATCCGATCGGTGGCGGCTGGAGATATCGTCCTCGCGAACCTGGTGACACATCTGCTGTTGGCTGGCAATTGATGGCGCTTAAGAGCGGCAAGATTTCTGGACTGGATATCAATCCGCGGACGTATGCCCGCGCAGAAAAATTCCTTGATTCTGTTTCAATTAATTACGGGGCTTACTATGGCTACGCCAGTCCCCCTCAAGGTAAAGCAATCGACGCGCGAACGGCCGTTGGGATTCTTTGCCGCATGTACATGGGTTGGACCAAAGGGAACCCTGGCCTGGAAGACGGTGTCGCTGGCATGAGCGAGAAAGGCCCCAGTATGAAAGGGGCAGCGAACATGTATTACAACTACTACGCGACGCAGGCGATGAAGCACTATGGCGGAGCGACGTGGAACAAGTGGAATGGAAAGATGCGAGATTTCCTGGTCGATTCACAAGGCAAAGAGGGTAACGCCGCAGGCAGTTGGTACTTCGGTGGAGCCGGTCACGCGGACGAAGCTGGCGGACGTTTGTATGTGACCGCGTTGGCTTGTATGACACTCGAAGTCTACTATCGCTACCTGCCTCTCTACGGTGATAAGGCAGCAAACGACGATTTCCCACTTGAGTAGAACTCACATCACAGCCACGCCCCGTGGCTAAATCTGAGTGCAAAAGTGGCTACGGCCGAGTCACGTCAAAGCGCTCGACGAAAAGATCTGAAGCCCTTTGTTACGTTCGTTGTCTGACTGGATTGATTGAATGAAAAACATGGTTGCGGTACTGGTCGTTGTTCTTGCATCGCTTTCGTTTGGTCCAACTCTCGATGCACAGCAAATATCTGAATCCCAGCTTGCCAAGTGGCTCAAACGTTTCCCAATCGCTGATACAAACAAAGATGGGAAATTGTCAGTTGATGAGGCGCTGGCTTTTAGAAAGAAACGGCAATCTGGCAAAAAGGGCGTAAGTAAGACTTTTGAAGTTAACCCAGGTTGGGAAGCAGATCGCTTTCCCGAACATGCGGTTTGCTACAAAACTCCAAAAGAAATTGCCGACTTGTATGCCCAAGGAGCACGTGTCAAAAACGCAGTTGTGAGTTACGAAAAACCGACAGATGGTTCACTGCGCATCGTTGGTACTGGTCACAGCTTTATGGCGCCTGGCTATAAAACGCTCCCTGCCATCGCCAAAGCTTCCGGGTTGAAGCAACCGCTTCCACTAACTCACACCGGCGGCGGAATGACGGGTAGCGTCCGATACAAGTGGGAACAGGAAAACGGGATCTTTCAGTTCGACGGCAAGCCTACTCCCAAGCTATTGGCGTCGATCTCAAATGGCAAATGGGACGCCATGATGTGGGGCCCTTACTACAATGATCGCCCAGCCTACTACACGTGCTGGATCGATTTTTGCTTGAAATATAATCCTGAAATGAAATTTTATTTGTCTGACGGTTGGCCGCAGCTAGACCAACTGGACGAGATTCCGAAGTCGGAAGATGAATTAACGTCGGAGCTGATGACGAAACTTGGAAAACAAAAGTTCGACATGTATTCCAATCTCATCGGTGAAATGAACAAGCAATACGATGACAGAATCTTTGTCATGCCAACCAGCGATGCCATGGTCCTATGCGTTGAGTATTTTAATGACGGTAAACTTCCGGGAATTGAAGGTATTCACAAGGTTGTTGGCAAAAAAGAGCGTTCGCTATGGCGAGACCGATTGGGACATCTTGGGCCGGGGCTTGAACGGCTGGAAGGCTACGTTTTTTACGCAACTCTCTACGGCAAATCCCCAGAGCACATCGAGGGGGACGTCTTTCCTCAAAGTCAATTTCCAAGCCGGGAACTTGATCGCAAGTTTCGTGAGATCGCCTGGAAAGCCGTTTTGAACAATCCGTTGTCCGGAGTGATTGACAAAAACGAAAATGGTATCGCAGACGATCGCGAATAAATTCTCCAATACGAGTTCGCTATGAACCTGACTCCATCGTATATCCTTTGGCTGAATTTTCTGGTTCTGCTGTTTGCCACTGGAACACAGGCCGCAACAGCCAAACCTGACGGCTCCCAGCCTAACGTCTTGATGATCTGCATCGATGATCTCAATGACTGGACGGGATTCCTCGGCGGCCACCCGGATGTGCTCACGCCTCACATGGATGCGCTGGCCAAGCGAGGCCGAAATTTTACCAATGCGCATTGCTCCATTCCGGTTTGTTCGGCTTCCCGAGCAAGCCTGTTTTCAGGCATGGCGGCGACAACAACAGGCAGTTATGAGCTTGGCCCCAAGTACGAAGAACTGCCTGCGCTGGCCCACGCTCCGACAATGCATCGTTATTTCAAAGACAATGGTTACTACACTATCTCTGGTGGAAAGGTGCTGCACCATGGTTTCAACGGAAGATTAGCGGCTGACATTGATCGGTCACTGGGCCGAAAGAAGAGTCCCAGGCCCAGGAAACCGATGAACCGACCCGCGGATTGGAGCGGCGCCTGGGATTGGGGTGCTTACCCAGAAGAAGATGCCGAGATGGCTGATTTTCAATTGGCCAAGAAAGCAGCTGAAACACTCAATGAAGATTTTGACAAACCGTTTTTTATGTCAGTCGGATTTTTTCGCCCGCATGTTCCTCTGTTTGTCCCGCCGAAGTGGTTTGATCTTTACGAGACAGACACGTTCGCGCTTCCCAATATCCCCATGACTGATCTCGATGATCTCCCGAACAACTTCCTCAATATCAACGACTACGCTGTTGCCCCAACCCATGCTGACGTGCTTAAGCATGTAAAACAACGAAGCATGACCCACGCGTATTTGGCGTCGATCAGTTTCACCGATCACTGCGTCGGCATCGTGTTAGACGCTTTGAAATCCAGTCCACACGCCAGCAATACAATTGTCGTCTTGTGGAGTGATCATGGATTTCATCTTGGCGAAAAACAACACTGGGCCAAGCGTACCCTGTGGGAAGAATCAACACGGGTTCCACTTTTGTTTGCCGGACCAACGATCAAGCCCGGGACGACGTGTGTCCAACCAGTCAGCTTGCTCGATGTCTATCCAACGCTTGTCGAGCTTTGCCAGTTACCCGCGAATAAAAAACTGGAGGGGCTTTCGCTCACTCCACAAATCAATGATCCGGCAGCAGTCCGCAACCGACCGGCGGTCACTTCTTCGTACTTCGGCAATCACTCTATTCGCAGCCGCGACTGGCGATTAATTGTCTATCAAGATGGCGCAGAGGAGTTGTATGATCATCGAGACGACTCCGACGAATTCAGTAACCTCGCGGGAGACCCAGCCCACAAAGAGATCCGAGACCAGCTTGCGAAGTGGTTACCAAAAAAGGCGGTGCCCGAATTCAAAGCCAAATCTGAACGATCTCGCGTGTCTCGGAAGTAATGAGACTGGGGCTGGTGGTGATGAGACCTCGAAAACGGAAATGACAAACGATGAACGAGTCACTTTCCATTTACTTCGTGCCTTTCGCAGTTATTCACGTTAAATTGGATAGCGACCGCATCGAAAGAGGGGCAGAATCGCAGTCCATTGCAAACTGACCATCCATTCTGTGTCACTGAACAAACTTCTAAAACTTACGCAAGCCAATCATCGGAAAAAATGAAACTGCTCTCAACACTTGTACTGGTGATTCTTAGTGCGGCCACGGCCATTGCTCAGACTGAGAAGCCGGGCAATAAAGCGACTCCAGTCGATCGCATCAAAGCCGCTCAGGGATTCAAAGTCGAACTGCTCTACTCGGTGCCAGGCGATGAACAAGGTTCTTGGGTCAATCTGTGCACAGACAACAAAGGTCGATTGTTGGTTAGCGATCAGTTTGGTGGTCTGTATCGGATTACTCCGCCAGCAAGCGGAGAGACTTTGACGAAAACCGATGTCCAACGCGTTCCTGCCAAGATACGTGCGGTCAACGGAATGGTGTGGCTCAATGATGCGTTATACGTTGGCGTCAACGACTACGAAAAAAAGATTCCTTCCGGTTTGTATCGGCTTACCGATAGCGACGGCGACGACCAACTGGACAAAGTCGAAACGTTGAGAGAAATGGGAGCCAAAGGAGACCATGGTGTTCATGCGGTGGTCCCAAGCCCCGATGGCCAATCGCTATTTCTGGTTACGGGGAACAATACCGATCCAACTGAATTTGCAAAAACGTCTCAGGTTCCACAGATCTGGGGCGAAGATCATCTCTTGCCAAGTATGCCTGACGGTCGTGGTCACAATCGAGGCAAGCTTGCCCCAGCGGGAATCATTTACAAAGTCGATTTGGAAGGAAAGAACTTCGAAGCTTACGCAAACGGGTTCCGAAACATCTTTGACGCTTCGTTCAATCGCGAAGGTGAATTGTTCACTTACGATGCGGACATGGAGTACGACTTTAACACGCCTTGGTATCGACCCACTCGTATTTGTCATGTCACAAGCGGAGGCGAGTTCGGTTGGCGAAATGGAGCTGGCAAACGACCGAGTTTTTATGCGGACAACCTTCCGGCTGCTCTGGACATCGGCCCCGGATCACCAACTGGGACCACGTTTGGATATGGTGCAAAGTTCCCGGCAAAGTATCAAAACGCGTTGTACGCTCTGGACTGGAGTTGGGGCAAACTCTACGCGGTGCATCTGAAACCAGAGGGTTCAACGTATACAGCAACCAAAGAAGAGTTCGTCATGGGTGCACCATTGCCAATCACTGACGCTATTATTCATCCCGGCGATGGTGCAATGTATTTCACGATTGGCGGACGCAAAGTTCAGTCAGGGCTTTACCGTGTCACCTACATTGGTGACGAATCAACAGAACTGGTCAAGAAAGCAGCAGCAACGACGACCAAAAGCGATCGTGAGCTCATCGACAATTCGGCCGGGGCAAGGAAAACCCGCCGCGATTTGGAGGCATTCCATGGCAAAAAACACCCAGATTCAATTGACGCCGCATGGCCGCATCTTTCCAACCCGGATCGGTTCATTCGTTTTGCTGCTCGAACAGCAATCGAACATCAGCCAGTTGAGAGTTGGGCCGAGAGAGCACTAACGGAATCGGATCCGAAGAAACAAATCGAAGCATTGTTGGCTCTGGCCCGAGTTGCTGGCACATGCCCACAGCACCGCACTGACTCGCCGTCATCGGTTGATCCGATCATGCAAGACAGGCTCTTGAATGCGGTCTTGGCAATCGATCTACCAAACCTGGATGCCAACAGCCAGCTCTCATTGCAACGCACGTTGCAGATCATTCTCAATCGATTTGGGCAACCGGATGATGCGACCGCCGAGAAACTGATCGCCGCCATCGATCCAATGTTTCCAGCCGAGTCGGCCGAACTGAATTGGTTACTTTGTGAGACTTTGGCTTGGTTACAGTCACCAACGCTCGCAAAAAAAGCAATTGCGATGATTGAGGCGGCTCCGACTCAAGAAGAGCAAATGCAGTACGCGCGCTCAATCCGGATGTTAAAAACAGGTTGGACGGATGAATTGCAAACGGCATACTTCGAGTGGTTTCTTAAAGCCGCAAATTATCGAGGCGGAGCCAGCTTTGAAAAATTCATTCAGTTCATCCGCAAAGACGCGGTTGCATCGCTCTCGAATTCTCAAAAGGAATCGCTCAAGGAACTGCTGGCGAAGAAGCCGGTGAAAAAGTCCGCGATCGAAAACCTCGGTGCAGTCTTCGAAGGACGGGAGGAAAAGAAATGGACTTTGGATGAACTTTCTCAGGCGGCCAGTACGGAATTAAAACAGCGTGACTTCGCCAATGGCCGAAAGATGTTCGCGGCCGCCGCGTGTTATGCTTGCCACCGGTTTGACAATCAAGGCGGAATTACTGGCCCCGATTTAACCTCGGCTGGCCGTCGTTACTCGGCCCATGATTTGATCGATCAAGTCATCAATCCCAGTAGAGTTATCAACGATCAGTTTTCGGGGGTAATGGTTCTCACCGAAGATGGCGAAATTCACAACGGTGTCATCGTCAACCTGGGTGTAAAGAGAAATGGTAGCTCCCTGGTATTGAACACTGATTTGACCGATCCCAATCAGCGAGTCACGATCCTTCGCGAAACGATTGAGGAGCTGAAGGTCTCCAAAACCTCGCCGATGCCGAATGGTTTGTTCGACAGGATGACAAAAGATGAAATCCTCGATTTGATCGCCTACCTTATCAGTGGTGGAGACTCGAAACACGAGTACTTCAAGAAATAGGATCGCGAATCTGGAAGGACTGTCCGCAAAGAAGTTCGGGACCCCGGTTTTTAAACTAGTGGTTCGTCAAAACTAAAAATTAGGATGGACGGTAGTGGATGAGGTTACGAATCC
>CAZQQR010000176.1:8844-11735 GCA_964595515.1 uncultured Pirellulaceae bacterium | reverse complement strand
CGCAGAGCCTCATTGCAATCGTAGAGCACAACTTCATTGATGAGGCGCTGATCGCCACTCTCTGTAGATGCTCCGCGGCAACTACCAGGGCATTTGCATCTGATTGATGACATCGCGTGCGATTCGATCGATGATTTCTTGCTGGGCGGTTGAAAGAGACTGGCCGCCTTCTGGAATGATCTCTGCTGTTTGGTTAATGCTGACAACGCGGCGCTGCATCAGAGGCACGCCAGCCCGGTCTACCCAATCGACTTCGACGTACAGACCCGCCTGCAAAGTTCTTGGTTCATCGTTCACGTTTTCGCCGGCAACAGTCTTGGATTCGCGAACCAGTCGCCCGCGAATAAAACTGTCCGCGATTTGCGGATCGGCAAGCGTCAATGGCGTCTCAAGTTCAACAGCCTTGGTAACGGCCTCCGTTAAACGCTGGCCCATGAATCGGCGATACGATTCAGACTCGAACATCATGACGTGAACGGTTCGAATATCACTTCGAAAAAGATACTGGTTGCCAACGTGGTAGCCGGCGCAGCCAACGAACTGGCAGACGATGAACAGGGCAGTCAAGTGTTTGGCGGCGTGTCTCATTCTAACGACGTAAAAACCCTTCGTTGTTTCCAGCGATGATCGCAGGTTTCTCTTTCTCTGGATTTGGGAAAAGATCAACCAGCCATTTCGCATGCTGTTCGGGCTTGGCCGGTTTCTGAGAAACTTCAGCAATCTGTTGCTCGATCGTTTGTCCAAGTTCCGTGTCTTGATACTGCTCCGCGACTTGCTGATAGTAAATCTTTGCCGCTCGGTTTTCCCCACGCCCTTCAAAATACCGACCCATGGTGTAATCACGTTCGGCGATTTGGGACCGAATCTTGGACGCCTGTTCCTCCAGGTATCCGAGTTGTTCTTTTGACTGTTGCGGGAACTGTTGAACAATGGTTTTCATCAAAGCGTCGGCTTTGCGAAGCGGTGTGTCGTCGTAACTTTTGCCTTGATAGCCCGCCAGTCTTGCTTCCAATTCCAGCATGCTTGCCTGAAAAACGTGTTTGCTGCCTGGGTAGTTATGACGAAGATCCTCAAACGTATCGGCAGCGTTGTAGTAGTCAGCTGACTGAAGGAATGCCTGGCCCAATGCGAGCGACGCATCATCGGCGAGTTTCCCGGTAGGATCACCCATTCGGATCTGGTTCAAAATTCGACGTGCTTCACCGGCAGGACTGCCTTTTGGGCGTTTTGAATCGAGACTAATTGGGCTCGCAGTTTCGGAAAGCTGAAGCCAATAGACCGAGATGGCGTATCGGCGATTTTGAGCCATGTCGATGTAACGTGTTCCGGCATATTTGGCGACAAGTTTTTCAAAGGCCCGATTTGATTGAACGTAGCGGTCTGCAAAAAAGTACGACTCGCCTTCGTAGAAGGTGGATTCTTCTTCGAGTTCGGAGTCGGGAGCTTTGGCGGAAGCTAAACGAAACTCGTTCGCCGCTTCGGTGAACATCTCTTTGTGTTCTTCACCGGTGGGTGATTGGTCGAGCTTTTTCAGTCCAGCATCATAAAGACTCTGGGCTTTTTGATAGTGCGCGATGGCAGCGTCTTGGTCGCGGCCAGTTGTTTTGGCCCGAAGCGTGGTCCCGATCTGTCCCCACGATAGATCATCCAGCAAGATTCGATTGGAGTCTCGTGCTCCGAGCGGATCCAGAATCTCATCGGGATCCACGCGCGAGTGAGGATCACGTTTTTTCAATCCGAATAGCGATGAACTACCAGACTGAAGTGAGCTGGTCGCTTTTCGAAATGATTGACAGCCGGTTGATGCAGAGATCAACAGACAAGTGATGCAGATGATGGCGAAATTGAATCTCATTGTCGACTTCCTTGTCGAACGTAGCCTGACATGTCAAGCTTTTTCCAGGTTCAGGTTTTTGAATCAACAGCTTCCGTGCCGTTATAAGTGCTTCAAAAATTTTTGTAGTTTGAGTGGGTAACCGATTAGGTGCGTAATGTACTGAGTGATTAGTTGTCGAGCTTCGCCAAGCCCTTGTTTAGTGGCGGTCGTGGTTGTGTTTTCTTGTGACGTTTGTGTTTGGTCGGATTCCACTTGGTCGTAACCGGTTGCTTCTTCACGAGCGATGTCTGAATTCCAATTGTCAGAGTTCTCGTTTGCTAAACCAATTTGTCCGCCAACAGCTTCAAGCAAAATCGCAAGTGCATCGGAACTAAGGCTGACAATGTTCTTTTGTCCACGGCGACAATTTGGGCAAATGATTCCGCCAACGTTCAATCCGAAACTAACTCGGTTTAAGTTTGTTTTCTCTTTTCCACAACCAACGCACTTGGTCAGCATTGGTTTGTGGCCAAGCAAATCAAGTGCTCGTAATTCAAATTGTAAAAGGTTCTCTTTTAAGTTCGTTTTATCAAATTGAGCGGAATCAATCTGCTCAATAAATTCATTCGCAATGTCAAACAACTCAGGATGTGGGTCTCCTTCGTCGGTCAAGCTGCTGAGCAACTCAACAATGTAGTAGCCTGTGTACAGGCAATCCAAATTCGTTTGTGAGCTTCTAAATCGTCGCTCAAGCTTTGCCTCTGTGAGCAGACTCATCGCTCCAGAAGTTTTGTGGAGGAACACTATTCGACAGACTGCCAGCACGTCAAGGGCAGCCTCAAATGGGCTTTTGGGGCGACGAGCTCCTTTTGCCATCGCTGTGATTTTGCCGAAATCTCTGGTCATCAACGTGACGATGACGCTTGTCTCACTAAATTCAACCAGTCGAAGCACAATTGCGTTGGTCTTCTCGGCAGCCATGATTCGTGTTCGAAGTGTTACGTGATGAAATTCGTTTGGTTCAGCAAAACCAGAAGCCTCGAATATATCAGAAAAGAAGTGCTATCACTGCTGG
>CAZQQR010000176.1:0-8744 GCA_964595515.1 uncultured Pirellulaceae bacterium | reverse complement strand
AAAATGGTCGAAGGTAAAGCGTACTTGCCAGGAATCATGTTTTTGACTGATTGAGTGCCCATTCCGCAGCGATAGTTAAAGCCTTTCTCGGCTGCGAACTCCCGAACGGTATCCAGCGCACTGGCGGGGTCGTCTGGGTTATCCATTGCGATTCCCAGAACAGCAACTCCCCTGTCGCCGTAAGTTTTTTGCAATTCGATGTAGTGCGGAATTGCTTTCATGCAGGGACCGCACCAAGTTGCCCAGATATCAACCACAACGACTTTGCCCAAAAAATCTTGTTTGGACACCCGTCCGCCCTGAATGTCATTGACGTCATAGTCAAAGTAAAAAGGCTGGAACTGAGCAAGTACCGTTTGGCTCCACTTCTTCATTGCGGTCTTGTAACGGACCTTGAGCGAAGCGACCAACTTTTCCCGCTGGACTTCGTTGATGGCTCGGGCGATTAAATCGTCCGAATTCAAGCTGTCGATTTCACCAAAGCCAACGTCTACAGCGTTTTGAAGTGCGGTCACCGCCTGTTCTGATTCATTTCGAATGGCGTAGCCCTGTGCCATCGAAACCAACGGGCGACCGAGGGCTTCGTGGGCATTGATTGGAAACGCTGGATTGTTTTTTAACTGGAGAGCAATACTGCCTTCCATGATTTTAAGCTTGCTTGTGACTCGTTCGCTGAGAGGCGTGGTTACTTTGGCAAGCCGACCGATTGCGCCCATCAAGAAATAAGCCCCCTCTGGATCGTTAATTCCCTGGTACTTTGAATCCTGACGAATGGTGTTTACCAGAACGATAGCTTCGTTAAGAATCTTCGCTTCAAAGCTAGAATCCGTTTCCTCGGCAATCGAAACGACGGTATTGATAAAGCTGATGTCGGCGAACCTCTGATTTCCAAAAGTCGTCTTGATCGTCATGGCTTGGCGAATCGCTGTTTTCACGTCGCCGCTTTTTGCGATCGTGACGCATTCGGCTAGCTGTTGTTCGAATCCAGCAGCGTTGGTGGCAGGCATGCTCTGAGTCGGTGACGGTGTAACCGCCCAGACTTGTTGGTTGCCTGCAATGATGCAAAATGCCAATAGTACGTAAACCGGAAGATTAAGCTTGGTCGCCATAACTTGCTTTATTCCTGATGGGATACTGAAATCGGAAGTCTGTTACCAGTGGTCGAAGGCGTCATTCAAGAGCCCCATTTTTTGTAATCAGTGCTTCCGGGAAGCCTTTAGTTGGGGAGTAAAATACACGGGATGAAAGCGGTTCGCCAACCAGTGGCGGTTAAAATAGGGGGTGTTTGAGGCCGTGTATCTTGCCAATCACTTTACCTATTTTCCCTTTGTTTAAATTTATCGTCCCCAGTGCCGTTTTATTGTTGTCCTAAACCACTTTAAAAAACGCTTTGAAAACCTTCGCAATTACCGAATCAGAGTCGAATTTACGCCCAATGATTCGGCTGGCGTTGCCCGCATTGGCAGAAGAGTCACTGGTTCTACTTGTTACCTGGACGGATTGGTTTCTTGCCAGCAGATACTTCGTCGAGGACGGTGATGCCACCAAAGCAGCGATGGGGCTGATGGCTTACCTGATGTGGTTGATTCCAAGCTTCTTTACCGTGGTCGCGATCGGTGCGACAGCGTTAATTGCGAGATGGGTCGGAGCGGGGGATTTTGGAAGAGCCAACCGAACTGCGAATCAAGCTTATCTGGCTGCCGGCGTGTTCGCGTTGGGGCTGACTTTGGTTGTGTCGTTCTATGACAAAGCCTTTATCGATTTGATGCAGCTCAAAGGTGATGCCGCGAATTATGCGCTGGAGTATTTGAGAATCGTAACGCCCCTGATTCCATTCATAATGTGCTCGCAAATCGGAGCAGCCTGTTTGCGGGGAGCCGGCGATACCGTGACCGGATTCTGCGTCAAAATGGTCGTTGTGATTGTCAATGTTCTAGTCAGCACGTTGTTAGTCACTGGTTACGGAGTATTTCCACAGCTTGGCTGGAAAGGAATCGCGATCGGAACAGCTAGCGGTTATTTGATTGGTGGCACGGTCATCTTGTTGGTTCTGTTTCGTGGAAGAGCAGGATTGCGGCTTGGGTGGCATCAGATGAAGCCTGATTTTTCGATTTTGAAAAAGATGTTTCGGATCGGTTTGCCGGGAGGGTTCGATGTGGCCACGCTCTTGTTTAGTCAATTGTTGTTTTTGGCTTTGATCAACAGCATGGGGAAGGCTTCCGCGGCAGCGCATGGCTTGGCAGTTCAGATTGAAGCCTGCGCGTTCTTGCCGGGAGCCGCTTTTCAAGTGGCTGCGGCAACGATGGCGGGGCAATTTCTCGGTGCGGGGCAGCCAGAACGCGCGACCCGGTCCGTTTGGTTTTGTTTGACCGTTGGCGGCGCGATCATGGTGGTTAGCGGAATCGTGCTGTACTTTTTTGGGCTCGAGATCGCGACGATGTTCACGAATCAGCCTACTGATCCGACAACGATCAAGGTGGCTGAGCTTCTGAAGGTCGTGGCGTACGCGCTTCCAAGCTTGGCCGTCGTGATGATCGTTTCCGGAGGGTTCCGCGGGGCAGGGGACACTATCTGGCCGTTCCTGTTTACGTTGGTTGGGTTTTTCATTTTGCGAATTCCGATCGCAGTTTACTTATGCCTGGAAACTTTTCAGATCCCCATGTCCGAGATTTCGATTCAAGGATTGGGTTGGGGCGTGGTGGGAGCTTGGTACGCCATGGCGATCGACTTAATTCTTCGCAGTGGCATGATTTTGTGGCGTTTCCTTGGCGGTCGCTGGCGCGATGTCGAAATTTAGATTGGAAACGCGGGTGGCGATGCTTTGGCGTTCGTCGAATACATGTTCGATTTCTGTCTGGCTTTAGCCTAAACAGGTCGGCCTTGGTTCGCCTCAGCTGGGGCGTTTACGCATTGGCGATTGTGAGCCCAGCTTCAACTCGTACCAGCTTCAATTCGTTCTAGATCGCTTTGTTTAACCGACTTCTTTTGCAAACCTTTGCACGACGGGTCGGGTGGTCAATTGAGCGTTCACATGCGGGCGTTTTTCAATCAGGAAGGCCTGCGCTGCCTCGCAGCTCATCCCTTTGTATTTCATTAGCCAGCAAATCGCGACGGTCGCACTTCGAGCGCGTCCCGCTTTGCAGTGAATGTAAACTGAGTGCCCTTGCTGAGCGTGGTCCTGAACAAACTCGACGGCTTGGCAAACGTCCTCGTAAGCGGGGTGCGTAAAATCGATGGTCGGCATCCGAAACTGATCGATGCCAAACTCCTGGTATTGGTTGACTGGCCCGTTGTATTCTTCGCAAGTGTTGACGACAGCTTTAACGTTTTCTTGCTCGGACATCTTTTTCACGTCACGGGCAAATGGCATCGCGCCAAGCACAACGTGTTCGTCGATGCGGTCCCACCAATTGCGAATACCCAAGACTCTTCCGAGTAGCATGTTCCACCCCAGCGTCGGGTAGAAGATCAATTGTGCTTTGATGCGGTTTAGAGATTCCAGTGCCACGTTCTATTCCATCCGGCGAATCGTTGTTAGCCAACAGCTCTGTCAAACTAAAGAATTGTCCTGCACTCGAAGCATGCCCCACAAGTGAGTGGCGTAAAGCGTCGCCGTCGAATGAGAGACATTATCTTGGCAGTCCTAACTCGCCCCAGTTTATCGGCCAAGAGTATCCGTCGAATTACCTTTAGCAATGACGGCTCGATCGGACTGTTCCAGTTTCTGCTGAGCGGATTTTATCCAATCCTTTGCAGTCGGCATATACCCGAGCTTCCCGAGAACATTGCCTTGGGAATCGAGCATCAACACGGTCGGGTATCCAGAGATCTCGTAGCGATCAAGTAGCTTCTCGTTTTGCCGGCGTAGCGCGGCGTCTTGGGGTGTTCGTTTGGGATAGTCAAGTTCCAGCAAGACTGCATTTTGGCTGGCCCAATCCAAAAACTCTTGCTTTTGGAAAACGTCTTTTTTAAGTTTGACGCACCAGTGACACCAGTCACTCCCCGTAAAATCAGCCAACACGGGTTTGCCAGTTCTTGCAGACTCGCGCATCGCTTCGTCGAACGACGTGTACCAGATTTTTGTTTCGCCCGTCATCGGGCGAGATTCGCTTAAGGAATTCTCAAGCTCCTCAATCGCGGTTGAAGTATCTTTGGCGTTGGTTTGAAAAGGAGAGAAATCGCGAAGTGATTTGTTGCATCCTACGCCTACCAAAATGCAGCAACCAAGAATTGTTGCAACCCATGTTGATTGTGTTTTCCAGCTTTGCCTAAAACCCATCGCTACGTCCTTGATTGGCGAAGTTGATCGGCACAGGTTGCGCCGAGAATTCGCGAGACTTTAGAGGCTTTCTTGCATCGTCGCTACGCCAAAGATTGCCGGTTTACAGCACGTTCGAACCACCGTTGAACATAGATTCATACAGATTCGCGGTGAAGCCCTACAAATGTGTCGCTAGAGAAGCGGAATCAATCGATCAATGGCCATGAAGACTGCCGTCCCATCCGGGACTCCGGTGGTGAGGTTGACGCGGAACCCCGGAATAAAATTCCGGGGCTATGGACTGTCGTTCCTCCGGAACTGAAAGAGCTTGCGAAAATCAAGACGGCCTTTTGACAACCAAGACGATCTCTGACAATCAAGACGATCTGCTGATTCTCAAGACGGCGCCGGCATGGCGTGACCAGAACCCGCCTTTTGACAACCAAGGCGATCTTCTGACAACCAAGACGATCTTTTGGTTCTCAAGATGTTTTTCTGCAAATCAAAATGTTCTTCTGAACCTCAAGGCCTTCGAAACTTGATACGTTTCATTTGGAAAGTCTCATTCAGCTAAAGAGTATCTTTTGGTTGATATTAGCTGCGTTTTAGATTCTCGATGCCTTGCCAACGGTGAGCAAGCTTTGCCGTTCCAAGAATCAAACGAACGACGCGCTGAGAAGTGTTTTTGATTTGATAATCGGTTGGGCACTCTACAGGGGCTCCGCTTGCGAACTGTCTCGTCACAGCAGAGACACAGTCGACGATGCGGTCGGGATTGGTGCCGGTGATCGTGATGCACCCAGCGTCCATCGCTTCGGGACGTTCGAGCGCGTTACGAATCGTAACGGCAGGGAATTCCAGCATGGAGGATTCTTCACTGATCGTTCCACTGTCTGACACGACGCAGAACGCGTCTTTTTGAAGCCGGTTGTAGTCCGAAAATCCAAAAGGCTTTAAAAATTGAATCAGCCCGGTCTTGTTCTCGTAACCAAGTGAATCAAGTCGCTTTTGCGTGCGTGGATGCGTTGAGACAATGATCGGCATTCCAAACTTCTCAGCCAACATCTCCAAACCCGTCAGTAGGTCAGTCAGCGCCTCCGCATAATCAACGTTTTCTTCCCGGTGCATGCTTACCAAAATGTATTTTTGAGATTCGAGTTTAAGCTGCGTCAAGATTTCAGATGCGTCGATTTTGTGAGCGTAGTGATTGAGGACTTCGCACATGGGCGAGCCGGTTAAATAGATCCGGCGGTGAGGAATGCCTTCAGAAAGAAGATGCCGCCGCGCGTGCTCGGTGTAGACCAGGTTGAAATCGCTGATGTGATCTACAATTCGGCGATTCGTTTCTTCTGGAACATTGAAATCGAAACATCGATTGCCGGCTTCCATGTGAAACACAGGGATCTTTAATCGCCGGGCCATGATGGCCGCAATTGCACTGTTGGTGTCGCCTAAAATTAAAACAGCGTCGGGTTGTTCACTGCGAAGAACTTTTTCGCTTTCGACCAAGATTCCGCCCAGAACGGCTCCTAGCGAAGAAGTGTCGACACCCAAAAAGAAATCCGGCTTTCGGATTTCCATGTCGTCAAAAAAGATCTGGTTCAGTTCGTAGTCGTAGTTCTGTCCCGTGTGGACGATCACGTGCTGGGTGTCATGGTCAAGGGCTGCCATGACGCGCGACAAACGGATGATTTCTGGGCGCGTGCCCAAGATGGTTGCGACTTTTAATTTCTTGTGCGACATGCTTAAGCTTTAACGCTCGGTGGAGAAAAAAGGAAGCGGAGTGGATGATTGGCGAAGCGCTGACTTCCGCCGATGTTTCGGTGATGTTGCGCTAATTTCGGGCCATCGTTTAGTTCACGGTCGCTGGGTCAAACGAAGTGAGATCTGACATCTCATCGACCGTCAAATAGTACGTGTCTGAGTTTTCGGGATCGAAATGCTCGCCGGCCCAAAATAGCGTTATGAGTGGCTCGTCACCAACATTGGTAATGTTGTGGGTGTGCAAAGTTGGAATGTCAATCGCCTGCAAGCAATCTCCACCAACGTCGTACACGTGAACTTCGTCAGTAAGGACTTTGCGAAGCCGGATTTTGGCCCTGCCTGAGATAACAAGAAAGCGTTCGACTTTTCCAAAATGGAAATGGTTGCCACGTGTGATACCGGGATGGGTTGTCGAGAGGAACACTTGGCCTTGTCCGTCGGCTCGGATGGCTTCGAACAAATGACCCCGGTCATCCGCGTGCAGTGTCAATTTTCGAGGACGTTGGTCATGCGGTGTGTACGACCGAAGCGTATTGAACAGGCGATGATTGAGCGAGTCATCAAGGTTGGGCACGACTCCGTCCCGATATCGTTCTGCCATTGTTAGCAGTCGATCAAGCAGTTCCGAGACTTTGAGTGGCTGACCTTCAGGTCGATGATCGCCCACGACTCCGTCTTCGATGATTGTCCAAATAGTCTCCGCGACGTCTTGGCAATGAAGCAAGTTGAGTTGGCCGTCCCGGTCGATCGTTGGTTCTTCTCCGGTTGCGACTTGGTAGGCAAACGTTGAGACGACCGAGTTGTAAAATGGTTTGCCGTGTTCGCCGAATACGTGAGGCAAAACGAGATTGCAGAATCGGGCTTCTTCTTCGGTAGCCCATTTTTCGAGAACGATCCCTGCATTTCGTTTGGACTGTCCGTATTTGGTGTCGCCATCAGCGTGGGTGGATGAGCTGAAGACGATGTGGGGGCGGGATTGGAGCTTGCGACAATGGTCAGCAATGCGCTGTGCGAGTGCGATGTTGGTCTGATAAATTTCTTCTTCATCGCCCCTGTTCATACCCGCTAAGTGAACAATCGCATCAGCTTGGAGGATGGCGGACGAAAGATAATCATCGTCGTTAAACTGTCGGCGATTGCACTGGATGATTTCGACGTCAGGTTGGGTGAACAGAAAAGCACGCAAGTGCCATCCGATCAGCCCATCACTGCCTGTGACGAGAATCTTTCGTGTTGAATCGGTTTGAGACATGTTTCGTTTTCTATGCTGATTAACTGACTGACGGAGCCAAGCCAAAGTCGACCAAGTCTTGTTGAATTTCTGGCAAACTCAATAGAAGCTCTTTGACCTCGGGAAGCGTCAGTTGTTGGGTCGAGTGAGAATCGTAGTCTTGAGCGAGTGTTTCTTTTTCATCGCCTTCGGTGAAAAATCGGCTGTAGTTCAAGTCGCGTTCGTCCATCGGGATTCGCAAAAAGTCACCCATGTCTTCAGAGCGTTGAACTTCTGCGAAGCTGGCGAGTGCCTCGAACATTTTTTCCCCATGCCGAATTCCGATCGACTTGATCGGTACGTCCGCTTGGAAAATTTCAATAAGGGCTTGAGCCAGCATTCCGATCGTGCAAGCCGCTGCTTTTTTGACAAAAATATCGCCTTGCTTGGCATTTTGAAAAGCAAACTCAACCAGCCGAACGGAGTCTTTGAGCGGCATCATAAAGCGTGACATTTCTTTGGACGTCACGGTGATCGGTTTGCCTTCGCGAATCTGACGAACAAAAAGCGGAATCACAGAACCGCGTGAGTACATCACGTTTCCGTATCGAACGGAACACACTCGCGTTTCCGTTTCATCCAACCGTCGTGCGATCGACTGAGCGACTTTTTCCATGACCGCTTTGGTCATTCCCATCGCGTTGACCGGGTAGACGGCTTTGTCTGTGCCTAGCACGACCACACATTTGACTTTGTTTGCAACCGCTGACTCGATCACGTTGTTGCTGCCGATAATATTGGTTTCGACCGCTTGCATTGGAAAGAACTCGCAGGAGGGAACCTGTTTGAGTGCGGCGGCATGAAACACGAGATCCACGCCTTCCATCGCCGAGTCTATGCTTTGGCGGCTGCGGACGTCACCGATATAAAATCGTAGCCGAGGCTCGGCCATGCGGACGCGCATGTCTTCTTGTTTCCACTCGTCACGACTGAAAATTCGAATCTGCTCAAAACCTTGGTTAAGTAGATGTTGAGCCATCGTTTTTCCGAAGGAGCCAGTGCCTCCGGTGATCAAAACGGTTTTGCCAGAGGGGTCAGAAGCTGTTTGTTTGGTTGACATGGGTATTAAGTTGGTCGGGGGCAACGAGACCGTCAATCAAACGTTGACGGAGTAGTTGGCGGGAACGGTAATATCCAATCCTAGCCTAATTTTTGATATCGGGATTCAAAGGCTCATTCGGTTGGGGAAACCGAAATTGGCGTTATGAATGATGGGTTTGTTTGCCTAATCCATCCAGACCGTAAGGCCGGAATGCGTTTGATTTGAATTGATGCGAAAACGCAACGTATGAGTTTGGTTGATAAATACAGTGAGTGTCGTCCCGTCCGGGACTTGGGTTTTTGAGGGCATTATTCCCGGCACTGAAGTGCCGGGCTAGAGAATGCCGTTCCTCCGGAACTATGTCGCAGATTGTTGAGCGATAGGGTTCACAGTGTCGGGCTCGCCTA
>CAZQQR010000175.1:10614-11758 GCA_964595515.1 uncultured Pirellulaceae bacterium | reverse complement strand
TAGTACGTGCACTCTAGCCGACCGTTGAACAGCTTTCGTCTTCGAGTCGCCTGTCGTTGAACGAGATACTCAAACCGAGAAATATTCGTGATCAGAAAAAGTGACCAGGTCGGTAGCCGCTGCATCACTGCTGGAATCGACTGATAGAGTCCCAGCAAACGCTTTTGTTCCTCCAGCCGCTCGCCATAGGGCGGATTAGAGATGACGCAGCCGTATTCGCGCTTGCTTCGAAGTTGGTCAAAGGATTTCTGTTGAAAGTGAATTTGGTCTTCGACGCCAGCTTGTTCTGCATGGTAGCGAGCCAAACTCAAGACTTCTTTGTCTCGGTCGGTTCCGATGATTTGAAGTGTTCTGTCACGTACTCTCAAATCGAGAGCCTCCGACATTGCATCATTCCAATGCTTTGCTTCAATCAAATCCCATTGGCTGCACGAGAACGTTCGTTGCAGGCCTGGTGCGATATTGAGCCCTGCCAACGCTGCTTCGATTGGGATAGTTCCTGAGCCACAAAACGGGTCAACCAAAGGTCTGTCGTCTTTCCAAACGCTCAAATTTACCATGGCTGCCGCCAGCGTTTCCTTGATTGGTGCTTCGGCAACTAATTTCCGATACCCTCGTTTGTGGAGGCTGGAACCGGTCGTATCTAGCGTCAGTGTCGCCACGTCGTTGAGGATTGCCACGTCGACTTTGTAGGATGGCCCGGTCTCGGGAAGCTCAGTCCGCCCGTGGAATTTTTGGAGGCTTTCGACTAACGCTTTTTTGACTGTTCGCTGAACGGCGGGAACGCTGGTAAGTTTGGAAAGTCGCGATCTGCCGGTCACGGGAAAGGCTGCATTGCCCGGGATGAACTGGCTCCAATCGAAAGCTTTGACAGTGTCGAAGAGAGCATCAAAATCTGGGGCGTCAAATTTCTGGACGACGATCAAAATACGATCGGCAACGCGAAGCCATAAATTAGTCCGGCAGACGGCCAGCCAGTCACCTTCGAATTCGATTCGACCCGGTTGAGAGACCTTGGGTTCATAGCCAAGTGAAATCAGTTCGCGTTTAACGATGGCTTCGAGTCCAAACGCACAGGCTGCGACGAGTTTCAATTCAAATTCCAGTTAGCCCGAGTCGAAGCCGTTGCCGACTTGGCAAAAGC
>CAZQQR010000175.1:8382-10514 GCA_964595515.1 uncultured Pirellulaceae bacterium | reverse complement strand
TACTACAATGAGCGGAAACATGCACCCATTTAGGAGTTTTAGATGCTTCGGAAACTGATGTTGATTGTGTTTGGGCTGATCTGCTGTGCGAATGTCGCCCCGTCCGATTTGATGGCTGAAAAGCCAAACGTGATCATCATCATGGTGGATGATTTGGGCTACGGAGACTTAAGCAGTTATGGCGCGACGGATTTGCAATCGCCAAACATTGATGCTTTGGTCAAGCGTGGAATGCGATTCGATTTTGCTTACGCTAATTGTCCCGTTTGTTCGCCTTCGCGAGCGTCCCTTTTTACAGGGCAATATCCCGAACTCGTTGGAGTGCCCGGTGTTATTCGAACCAACCATGACAACAGCTGGGGGTATCTATCACAAGACGCAGTGGTGCTACCGACGATCATGAAAACGGCTGGATACCATACCGCTCTGATCGGTAAATGGCATCTTGGGTTGCGACCAGAGAATCATCCTAACGAGCGCGGGTTTGATTTTTTTCATGGTTTCCTAGGTGACATGATGGATGACTATTACACCCACCAACGTCAGGGCAATGACTACATGAATCGCGATCGTGAGCTGATTCATCCCGAAGGTCATGCGACGGATCTTTTTACTGATTGGTCATGCGACTACATCAAGAGCCGAATTGGGAATCAACAACCATTCTGTCTTTCGATTACTTACAACGCTCCACATACGCCGATTCAGCCGCCGGAGGAGTGGTTTCAAAAAATCAAGTCACGTGAAAATGGCATCGAGGAAAAACGAGCCAAATTGGTTGCCTTGATTGAGCATCTGGATGCGGGAGTTGGAAAGGTGATCAAAACGTTGGAGGAAACGGGGCTGGATAAAAACACGCTGGTTATTTTTACCTCGGACAATGGTGGGCAGCTCAATGTCGGGGCGAACAACGGTGGGCTTCGAGATGGGAAACAAAGCATGTACGAAGGCGGAATCCGTGTTCCGACTTGTGCGGTTTGGCCGGGTAAGATTGCTGAGGGTACCAAGTCTAACGCCAGAATTCTGACAATGGACATTTTGCCGACCGTTTGTGACGCGGGCGAAGCCAAATTGGAGCACAAGATTGACGGGTTAAGTTTTCTGTCAGTTCTCGTAGGGGATACAACCACGATGCCAGAACGTGATCTGTTTTTTCATCGTCGTGAAGGCGGACTTCGGTACGGTGGACTGACGACCAACGCTCTCATTCGTGGAAGATGGAAGTTGCTCCAGAACAGTCCATTCGCAAAGCAAGAGCTTTACGATTTGGAGGCAGACCCAGTTGAAGCGAACAACCTTGCGACCAAGAACCGGAAGAAACTGAATGAGTTGACCGGTGCCTTAAGAGCCCATGTTCAGCGGGGCGGGCAGGTGCCGTGGCAGAAGCGGGATTAAAGGAAGTCCCCTTTTTCTTTTTCAGCCGTATCAAACGTTCGCCCATCAAACGTTCGCCCGTTTCACTTTGTCATGGTTTTTAGTGCCAGCAAGATCTGATTGGTCTACTTGCCCGGATCAGCGTTTTTCAAATACGCCATTAATTCGAAAATTTCATCCTCGGTGAATCGGTCCATTAGCTTTTTAGGCATAATGCTCACCGATGATTTTACCATGTCTTCGATGTCTTCTTGATTGACGACGGTGGGAACTTTTGATTCAGGGTTGGGGAGGATCGAAATTGTGTCCTTGGTTTCTTCAACGACGATACCAGAGATGACTTCGCCTTCAGCTGTGACGATTTTTCGAACGATGTACTTTGGTTCAATTCGATGAGAAGGGTCGAGAACCTCCTGCAAAATTGCGGGGCCATCGCCTTTCCATCGGGACCAAACGTCGGTGAGTGCCGGTCCGACGGCTTTGCCTTCATCACCGACTTGATGACACTGAGCGCAGGTTGCTTCGGTGAAGATCTTCTTCCCGATCTTGTTCGTTCGCCCTCTTAGTCCGGCGGCCAATTTGTCTTTGAGATCGTCGACGGTCCATTCTTTGACGAACGGGCGATTCGAACCGACCGGATCTTTGGGTTCAACCGGATTGCGCTGAAACTCTGCCAAATCGTTGACGACGACCATGACTCCGTACATCCTCATCCAATGGCCAGGAAAAGTGCAAACATACGGATACTCACCCGGTTC
>CAZQQR010000175.1:0-8282 GCA_964595515.1 uncultured Pirellulaceae bacterium | reverse complement strand
CCTGCCTCAACAGCAAACCAAGGTTTGTCGTAACGCATTTCTTCTTCGACCGCATGCAACAATACAACGCGAACGGTAACTTCGTCGAGTCGTTTGCGGTAATCGTTTGCCGTGTCTTTGGGAATGAGCGTCAGGACTTGATCTGCCAATTGCATGGCTTCCAAAAATTCGTTGGATGTCCTTGCGTCGGCTGAAGTATCTTCAGCGTGCTTGACGAGATACTCAGCCAAGTTTCCTGCTGACTCAACGTCTCGTTTTCCACGAGGAACACCAAGCAACGTTTTGACAACGGATCGACGAAGTTTCTGATTGGAAACCAATGGGCTGAGTTTTTTGAAATCGGTGGCTTTGTCCTTGTCGAGCGATCCCAGCGCGCTGATCGCAGAAGACTGAATGTTCTCTGATTTTCCTGAGACGGCAGAATCCAGAACCATCGCGTGTAGTGAATTCCTCAGTTTTTTGTTGGGAATCAACGGGATAGATTTGAGTAGGTTTGCGGTTGCCTGATTGCTTTTTTTACCGAGCTCTTCCGCTAGTTTTGATTCGCCTGCTTTAATCAGGCCTGAAAATCCTGCCAGTGAAAGCGAACCGTGTTTGGCTTCTGCGGCTGATTTAAGTCCGTCTACTTGAGCCTTGAGAACTTCGCTGGACTGGTCAAGTAAAAGACTGGCAAGTTGTCGAGCGATTCGTTTTTCACTGGATTGTTTTTCATCAAACGAAGGGATCAGTGCTAGTAGCTCAGAAACGGAATCGGTGCCTTTGATTTTGGCGATTGCGTCCAACGCAGAACTGCGATCCCCTTTTGACATGCCGTCCCGGGTAAGGACTTCTTCGTGAACAAGTAAATATTTTTTGTCATCATCTTTTCGTTCAACTAGTAGTAACTGAGCATTGTCGAGCCGTTTCAATTGAAATTTGACGACGCGCGGGTTCTTGTCCAGAAAGATCTTCGGGCGTTTTATTTCTTGTTCTTGTGTTCCATGATTGTGGTCGTGGTCCAATGCCAGTGCTGGAATGGAGGTGAAGCTGGCAAGCAATATAGCGAATGTGGTAACTGCTATTTGTTTCAGGAAAGAAGTCATGGTTCGGTTGCGATGCACAAAAAAGTTGGCGGTAAAATAGACGCTGTCGGCGCAAAAAAGGGCGATCAACGAATTCGTTGACCGCCCGTAATTCTCTGACTACTCGTTCTCGAGCGTTCTCAAAGTTTCTTCGAGAGTGTACTCGATGTACTCGTCAGTGTCCTTATTTAACACATCCAGTACGGCTTCAGAAACCTTGTCTGCAGGGAAGAAACTGGCGGCGCGAACGGCTTCCATTCGAACCAAACCAGAGTCATCATTGATTCGCTTCTTTAACAGCGAATCTGATCCTGGCACTTTCGTATGCCAGTAAGAAAGTACTCGGGTTGCAGCTGCCCTCGCGTGATAGTCTGGCGACTCCAAAACTCGCTTGAGGAGATCCACATTCACGATATTGTGCGTTTGATAAAGCCAAAGACCTTCTAAAACGTGCAACTGATAGTTAGCGTCGTTTTTGTCCAGTCCAGCTAACCAGTTTTCAACGGCAGGGATAACATCCGAAGTTTCTCTGGCCGCAAGCTCACGTCGAACGCGGTAGCGAGTACGGTCTTCTGGGAGCTTCAAATGCTCCAGCAATTCGACGACGGTAGCTCCATCAATTTTTGGCGGAGTTACAAGCGGCCGACCTTTGTAAGTAATACGCCAGATACGCCCGTGGCTATGGTCGCGATTTGGTTCCCGCAGATTGTGCTGCAAGTGACCGATCAGTGCGTTGTGCCAATCAACGACATAGAGAGCACCATCTGGTCCGAACTGAAGATCGACCGGTCGGAAGTTTCCGTCATCACAATTAAGAATGGCCGGAACTTCGGTTGCAAAGAACCCAGTCCCCTTCTCTTCCATTTTGTGATTGATCACAGTCCGTTCGCCGATCACGTTGTTCAGAAGAAAGTTGCCTTGCATTTCCGGGGGAAAGTTTCGTGTCGAAACGATTTCACAACCAGAAGTTGGTCGGATTCGTTTTTTCAGAAGCTTCGGAGCATCCGGAACATTGACGCCCTTTCCGATTTTAAGAGTACGTTTGTAGTGGCCACCGCCAGGATGTTTGGCAGGGTAATTAACTTTGCCTGAGATCAAAGCTGCCCAATAATTTTGGCCACCTGATGCGTCGGCGATAAAGTTTTGCCCCCATTTGTCAAAGACATGTCCCCAAGGGTTCGCAAACGCGTAGTTCACGTGGACGGTTGTTTCGCGAGATTTGGGATGGTATCGCCAAACGCCGGCTTCGTTACAACGCTGCAAGCCGTAAGGGCTTTCGACTTGAGAATACTTGAACGTTCCTTCGTTGAAATACAAACCACCATCTGGTCCCCATTCGAACGCCGCGATCCCGTGGTGAGAGTCAGCGGTTCCGAGTCCAGTCAAAACCCGCGTCGACTCGTCGGCAACATCGTCACCGTTGGTGTCTTTCATGAACAAGATGTCAGGCTGTTGGGCAACGTAAACACCGCCATGACCAAGCTCAAATCCCGTGGGAACATACAGTCCATCCGCGAAAACTTTGCATGAGTTCGCTTCGCCGTCCCCATCGGTGTCGGTCAGGATCAAGAGTTTGTCTTCAAGTTTCGTTTTTGGTTTCCAATGTGGATACGACGGCATGGTCGAGACCCAGCAACGGCCTTTGCTGTCAAAATTTAACGAGACAGGATTGGCAAGCTCGGGGAAGTCTTCTTCAGAAGCGAATAGGTTGATTTCAAACCCGTCCCCCATTTTGAAGTTCTTTTGTTGCTCGCGAGCAGGACTGTAATTGAGGTTTCCAAGTTTTCCTCGTTTTCGATTGGGATCGTCCGCCCCGCCAACATTCGTTTTGGGATTAATGAAAGGCAGTGTGTTGTCATCGTTGACGGTCGCTGGAACGGTGTCGCCGGAAGCAACAGCCCAGATACGGCGATCACGATTGCCCGTCATCTGGTCAAGAATAGAACGCTCACGCTCCATCACGTCTTCGTTGTTATAAGTTCCGTCGGAACCAGCTTTACCGCGAGTTCCATAAATTGAAAATCCGTTGACTGCACGATAACGGTGCCACCAATGAAAGTTCTTGTCGGCGACTTCGGCCATGAGCTTTGGGTTGGCTTCGACAGCTTTTGCCTCACCGAAAAGTGCAGCGTTAAGGATCGGAGCGAACGCTTTGTGTCCGTCTCCATTGAGCTGAAGACCATCGAGAGTCATTCGTTTGGCGTTGGTTTCAAACAAGGATTTGGTTGGAGTGAATACATCTGCAAAACCAACGTTGTTTTTGGCGGCAACCGATTTCATCTTTTCAGTGTACATCGCCAGTCGTTCGTTTTCTGCTTTGCCGTTTGGCAGATTCACGTCGCCGGTATTTTCGAAAGCGATTGGTGAGACGAGAACAATTTTCGGGCCGACTCCGGATTTGTTGTATTTTCGAGTTTTCGTCTTGCTGACTAACTCGTCTAGCTTTTCTCCGAATTCGTCGACGCCTGCTTTGCCTGCAAACGATTCATTGGCGCCAAAGAAAAACAGAATCGCGCTGGCGCCTGAGTGGGCAAGGTGGACATCGGGAGAGCCAAAGTTCAATGAACGCAGTCGCAATTCGACCTCATCGCCTGGAAAGCAGAGGTTTCGGACGGCCAATTCTTTGTCGGGATGCATCTGGTGGAGCATTGTCTCCCAGTAGTTCTGATGTTGGAGCCGCTCGCCCAAGCCGTTGCCAACGAGACAAATTCGATCGCCAAGATCGACGCTCAGCGCTTTGCCAGTCGGAGGTGCGGGAGCAGGCTTGGAAGATTCTGTCTCATCAAAAACGTAAATCGCAGTAGTATCGGTTCCGATTTCTTCTTTTTCTTGGGCCGGCTTTTTTCCCGAGCCTGACTTCTTTTTTGCCGTTTCGTTTTTCTTCTTCGTTTTCGGTTTTCGTTCTTTCAGTGGCAAGCTTCCGTCCATGATCGGCGTGTCCCAGCCAGCCATGTCGAGCGGTTTAACACCGACGTAGTAGTTTGAGTTCATCTGAAAAGTCGAAGGGTTGTATGGACCAACCATCGCAACGTTCATCGTTGGCTGAATGTCGTTTTCCATACCCGCTGCCCAGAAGCACGAGTTAATGATCATGCGCCGAAAGCCTTCATCGCGAATGTCTTCCGAAGCGCCCGAGGTACTGGTGAAGACTCGGCCCTTCGCGCCGTTTTTACCCTCGTATATTCGAGTCCACGAATTTGGACAAGGCTTTTTATCGGCTGCTGGAGGACTGCCTTTTTCCATTGTTTGCAGGGGCTGTGTCATTGCCAGAATGTTGCTGTCCGATTTAGGTTCAACCCAATAGCCACCACATTCGGTCCAAGGGTTTTTGACACCCCGCAAAATAGGATGATCTTTTTGAGAATCAACCAAATCAAGTCGCGTGCTCATTTGGTGGTTTCGACCGTAGTGTGAAACCCATGTCTCTCCGAGAACCTGTCGACCAAATCCGCCTTTGTAATCATCCCCTTTAAACTGATGATGATACTTCGCGTATTTCGAGTTTCCGGGAATATTGAATGCGTGTGTTGAAGTTCTCAATCCGACTATGGGTCCAGCGCGATCAAGGTAGTCGACGATTGGTTGCATTTGTGATTCAGGGAAATTTTGAAAGCGAAGGAAAAATACGGCAAGGTCCGCATCCTTCAAGACTTCTGTGCCCGGCATGTAGCTAGAACCGGGAACGATATCTCCGGTCTTCTTATCGACGGAAAAAAGAACCGTGCATTTGAAACCATGATGCTTGGCCAAAATTCTGGCCAGCATCGGCAATGTTTGTTCGCCGCGATATTCGTGATCGCCAGCCAGGAAAACAATATGCTTGCCTTTGCCTGGGCCCTCACTGCCTTCGTAAGTGAGATGCTGATCTTGGGCGATCGCGTCCACACAAAATAAGAAACTGAAAATGAAAACGAGTGGGACGAAGCGGTACCGGTGCAAACTCATAATTTTCCTTGAGTCGTTCAAGTCTTGACGAAAACCAGATGAATTGATGCCAACGATTGTTGAAACCAAGATCCGTATTTTACTTCCTATGAACGGAGACAAAAGTCACGCATAATCAGGATGCCATTAATTCTCACAGTTTTTTGATGTCGTTTGAGAAGTTGAAACGACGAGGATTTCCAGACAGGGGCTTTACAATGGCTGAAAAGTTGTAACGAAGAGTTTGCAACGCATGAATCGGCCAAGTCAATTTTGTGATTTCACATGCAGAGCCGGAGCATTTTTCAAAGTCCTACTTCTCCAAAGTATGACCAGTCATCAGGATCATCCAATCATCTGGCAAGTCTCGAAGGATTGCCGGCAAAATTCTACTGATTGTCAGTAGACCGATTGTCCATGATGCTTTGAATTGCAGCACTAGCCTGCAAGCGAACCCGCAAACTGGTTTCGTTTGCCGCAAGTTGCTTGAGCGGCTCGATGGCTTCGGGTGTCCCGATTCTGCCAATCAATCGGCAAACGTGTTGACGAACAGATTCGTTTTGGTGCGACAACAACGGAAGCACCTTTGGTTGGACGATTGATCCGAACTTCGCCAGAACATTCATTACTTGCTCCCGATCCGAAGTTGAGATCCGATCAACCAAGAGATCGATTGCTCGCTGGTCACCTATCTCACCGACCAATTTGTATGCGTCCATCCGAATATTGCGGTCGACATCAGACATGCAATCTAAAATCGCTGGCAAACCAAGCGTCGGTGCTTTCTTGCCAAGAATAGATACAGCAACTCGGCGGGTTACTGATGATTCTGATTTTGTGCACTGGGCGACGATTTCAATAACAGCCGGCAACTGCTGCGATGGCCAATTTTTACTGAGCGAAACGAGAGCTTTTAGACGAGCATCGGGAGTAGGGCTGTTAATGATCTCTTCGATCGAATCTCGAACGCTCTGCGGCAATGATGTTAATTGCTCTTTTGGAATGCTGATTTTTGTCAGGCCGAGATTTGAATCAGTTTTCTTGGCCGACGGTAGTGGAATGTCAAACCCGAACTCGTTGTTTTCAGGTAGTGTTAGATTCGAAGGATTGGACACGAGAATCGCAGGCTTAACTGTGTTAGCCGAGAGGTCCAAAGTCGTAGCGACTTTTTTCACTTTCTGCTTTACCAGGATGGGAGCTTTAAGTATTGAATCGCCCAAATTGGGAGTGGACGAACCAAGGTCTTCAACCTTCAGATCGGTAGCTAAAGATTTCTGGCTATCGATATACTTCGAATCGAGTTTCGAAAGCGCTGTGAACGGAACTGATATCTCCTTGCCATTGCTCTTCAACAACTGAACCGTCGACTCATCGATGCGCAACAGTTTGGCTTGGACCGAAAACGTTCCAGTTGAATCCGACCAAGTACGGTAGTCGTTTTGTGCAAGGAGTTCAGCAGAACGCAGACATACGAAGAAACAGGCTACGACTAGTGTTAGTCGAAGCTCGTGAACACGGAACTCCATTTTCGCTCCAATTCAGTGCCTAATTTTGATCTCGATCAGATGTTAACGCTCAGCTGGGGAAACACAAGAAGTGGAGAGCAAAAACGACTTGTAAGTTAGGAAAACGCAGGTTAGGCCCTACCCAGATTTCAATAACCTAAACAATGCATGTCAAAAATCGTCTGAGGCATCAAACCGTCTTTCCAATCTTTGGAAACTCAAGATAATACGAACATCCGAGCCCGGTGCCCATTGTCAAATTTTGCTTTAGTACGTCGTGAGCGTCCAGCAGGTTTTGGGAAGGCTCGGGTGAAAGACAAATTGGCTGTTGGTTGAGAATTGCCAATGCCAAGACTATCCAGATTCACTTTTGTTTCCAACTTTCACAGATAAGTTCGATGAGCAATCCTCGCAAGATCAAGATTTTTGACACGACGCTTCGAGACGGCGAACAATCGCCCGGAGCCAGTATGAATCTCCAAGAAAAGCTTGAAATTGCCCAAGCACTAATTGAACTCGGCGTAGATGTTATCGAAGCAGGGTTTCCGATCGCGTCGCCGGGCGATTTTGAATCAGTACGTGAGATTGCAACGAATTGCCGAGGCGCCGAAATTTGCGGCTTGGCCCGATCCAATGACAAGGATATTGATCGAGCTTGGGAAGCACTAAAACACTCGTCTGATCCTCGGATCCATGTATTCTTGGCGACCAGTGCGATTCATCGAGAATTCAAACTAAAGATGACGCCGGATGAAATCATTAAACGGGCTGTGGCCGGCGTCGAGCGTGCAAAAGGCTACTGCGACAACATTGAGTTTTCGCCCGAGGATGCTGCCAGGACGGAACCAGATTTTCTTTGCCGCGTCGTTGAAGCGGTGATTGCAGCTGGAGCCACCACCGTCAACATTCCTGATACCGTAGGTTATGCGACGCCGCACCACATGGGCGTCGTTATTAAAAATCTCGTTGACCGCGTTCCCAATATCGACAAAGCCGTCATCAGCTGCCATTGCCATAACGATCTTGGCTTGGCGGTCGCCAACAGTTTAGCAGCGGTTGAAAACGGAGCGGGACAAATTGAATGCACGATCAACGGGATTGGCGAACGAGCAGGTAACTGTTCGCTAGAAGAAGTCGTGATGGCGATGCGAACCCGAGGAGATTTTTACGAGTTCGACACGAATATCCAATCGCGACGTTTGGTGCCAACAAGCCGTTTAGTTTCATCCATCACGGGGCTGCAGGTTCAACGTAACAAAGCCGTCGTTGGGAGGAATGCGTTTGCTCATGAAGCCGGGATTCATCAAGACGGAATGCTCAAGGAACGAACAACTTATGAAATTATGCGTCCCGAAGACGTTGGGTTCGCGGCAACGGATTTAGTTCTCGGGAAACACAGCGGCCGGGCTGCTTTGGCAGACAGAGCAAAACAACTTGGGTTTCAGTTGACTGGTGAGCAACTGCAGAAGGTGTTTGCGGAATTTAAAAAGCTTGCCGACCGAAAAAAAGAGATTTACGACGGCGACATTTCGGCTTTGATTGAACATGAGATTTTTGGCACGACGGAAGAAGAATGGTCACTGGTCAGTTTTTCGGTTGATCTTAAGTATCAGCAACCACCCAGCATTCAGTTGACCCTGAAAAAAGGTGACGAAGAACAAACGGTTGAAATGGCTGAGGGGTCCGGGCCGGTCGATGCAGCATTCTTGGCGGTAAAGAAGATCACCGGCGTAGAGATGACTTGTAAAGAGTTCAATCTTCGCAGTACTTCGTTGGGCTACGATGCGCCGGG
>CAZQQR010000174.1:6143-11775 GCA_964595515.1 uncultured Pirellulaceae bacterium | reverse complement strand
TAAACTTACTAGCCTCAACGAAGACAACAGCACTCGGTACCACTCAATGACAACACGAAAATAACCAGGAGCAAGCATGGGTGCGTTAAAGAAGATCTTCCTGCCGTGCAGACTCGATTGTTTTTATTTCGTGATTGCCACGATCTTCTCCATGTCCGTGCTGACGGCATTTCTTGCAAACATAGACTTCGATCCCGGGGTTAATTTCGGCATCGTCGTATTTTTCCTGTCACTCCTTGGAAGCGCTTTTGTCGCGATAGGGGCAATGGTTGGTTTGGAGCGAGCATCGTGGCGACGAGCGAAGTTCCTTTATTTGTTTGGAGCGGCATGTTTTGTCGCGACCTTCATTGGCTATCTGTACATCGCCGCGAGTCCTGAAATCAAGGACCTCCTGTTTTCCTACGCTTTGATGGCGGGAATGAATCCCCTTGAGAGTCGCCTTGAGCGATTGTTCTACATTGGGGCGATCGTTTTGTTACTCCCCATCGTTTCGTGGATTGTTTTTGCAACGTTTAAGCGTGGGCCAAGTCGACTAAAGGAGTATGTCGGAGGCCGTTTGAATTTTTCGCGTCAAAAAATTCTGATTGGAATCACAGGATTGCTGTTGTTAGGAGCGGTCGTTAACAACATTTTGAGTGTTAGTCTCCCCAACTACCAAAGGACTCTCGGAAACGTGTCCATGTTTCTTGTGGGAATCCTGATCTACTTTTTCGCATTCGTTTTTCTTTTTTACTTGCCCACAAAATTCCTCACGGGTCGATCTTCGTGGTGGCTGAAAATAGTTTCCGTGTTGGTTGCGATCGCTACGTTGGTTGTCGCGGGCTATTTTTTCGTAACGGAAGTCTTGGCAACCACTTCAATGGGCATGGCTGAAATGGTGGCGTTTGCTTCTGCTTTGGCTGCAGTCCTTTTTTACTGGATCGCTTTGCTTGGTTTAGCAGCCAATCGAAATCCGGGCAGTGCAGATTCTTCCGCAGGGGCAGATAAAGACGAAGCCAACCACCATTCTCAAACGAAGGCAAAGTCTCGCGTTCTCCCCAGTCTGTGGGGAGTCTTGGCGTGTCTTGGGATATTGGCGGTCATCGTGATTCCGGTCGTGATAGATCCCACAACGGTAATTGCAGGTGGCGGAATTGAAAATGGAATCATCGCGTCCAAAGTACGATGGAATTCCAAGGGACAAATTCAGTTGGTTTCCATGCGAGGGTGGTCAGTTCTGTACTGCGCGTTTGACAAAACTACAGAACCCGATGTCTTCAAAAATTTATCGACAGAGGTAACGGGCCTGGACCTAAGTACGGCCGCCAATATTCAGTTTTCTACGATGGCTCCTCAAGTCGATTTTTCGGGTTTCGAATGCGAGAGCTCGTTCGCTAGTTTTGGCTCGGGACAGGTAACCCGAAAACAGCTTGGCGACTTTTTTAAGAACGCTATTAATCGTGTATCTTTTTCAGATTGTGAGATCTTGCTTGACGGGCCGAAATTTACCCCAAAGTACATTCAGTCGATCTACTTCTATCCGAGTTACGTCTACGATGCTGCAAATGACTCACGGGGAATAGCCGAGCAAGCGACCGACTTGACTGACCTGTTGAATAGTTTTGAAACGTTTGAGACGGTTGGCGAGATCGGGATTCAGCGAGAGTTTTCGCCTGAGCATTGGGACGCCATTGTCCGTGCGTCGAAAACGACAACGGTTAATCTCTTCCGAAGTGATTTGAAGGGCTTGAGCGACGAGGCGCTTTCTAAAGCTGGGCCAAACATTCACTGGCGATACTTAGCGTACAGTTATGACGAAAGCGCAGCAGAAGAAATATTGAGGCTGTTGTTTAAGTCAAAATCGACGTTGCCGCTGCATTGGTCAACGGGCGTTGAATCCGTTCAAGATACTGGAGATGATCCTCGCCCCGTTGAGTTCCCGTCAACAAGCGATTTGGTCTATGCGTTTCCTGATCGCTTTGACCTTGGTTACGATCCCACCGACATAGCTGGCTATTACGATGTGAAGGGGCCGCCAACAACCAATCATGCGATATTTGACTTAGACGAAAACGGAGTACCGCGAGGGCTGTGTTTACCATTCAGCGAAAAGAACACCGAGATAGAAGAGCTTGCCGAGTTGAAGACCTTAATCTTCGACGAGAATTACCTGCAGAGTTCGCTGGTCTACGGAACACCGAGGGATCTTGTTGTCGATCCTTCAGCTCTTCCAAAGCTGGAGCATCTTGCGTTTTCCGCTGGAACAGAAGTTGGGCGGATGGGGTTTTTAAGTAGATTGAAATCGCTTCGCTACCTCCAGATACCCATGGTCGATCGTCAGTCGCAGGGCGGCGCAGGTTTTGATGCTTGCCCTTCGCTAGAAGCAATCACCATGTTGGGGGCGCCTGATTCAATCTCCGTTACCGAGTTCCAGCGTTTGCCCAATCTAAAACGTCTGACGGTGGTCGATGTTTTTGAAGAATTCAGTAACTTTGAAACCGCCAATCAGCTACAGAATGCAGGGGTGGGGCCCACCTTTGAAGAAAAGGCGGCAGAACTCACAAAGAAGCTTCCGGGGGTCGAGGTGTTGGTGGTTTCACTGAAAGATTTTGCCCCTGTCGTTCCAGAAGAACTGGAAAAACATCTCGAAAGCAAAAGCAAAACCCTTCAAGAAAAATTTCGCAAGGAACTTGAAAAGAAAACGATCGACGACAAGGCAGATGATCAATAGGAGACTTTTCTTGTCATGGCCAAAACGAAACTTCTTTGAGCCGAACCTTTTGTCCCGCGAAATAGACTTATAAGATAGTGTTTGCTGGCTGGCGAACGTATTGGGTGTAAGACGAGGCTGAGCGTGATTATTGGAATTGACCTTGGGACAACGAATTCGCTGTGTGCCGTTTTTGAAAATGGATCACCGCGGTTGATTCCGAACGTTCACGGCAATTTGATGACGCCGTCGATCGTTGGCGTACTGGATGATGGTCGATTGGTCGTTGGTGAACCGGCCAAACAGCTCAGGGTGACGAGTCCGCAAAATTGTAGTTCTTGTTTCAAACGCTGGATGGGAACAACCCGCAAGGTTGGGCTTGGCGGGCAAGAACTTGGGGCGGTTGAGCTTTCTAGTTTGATCTTGAAGTCACTGAAATCCGATGCGGAAAAGTATCTGGGGCAGGACGTCGACGAGGCGGTAATCACGGTGCCCGCCTACTTTAATGACAATCAAAGAAAAGCCACCAAGCTCGCAGGTGAACTGGCAAATCTGAAGGTTCGAAGGATCATCAACGAACCAACCGCCGCCGCACTCGTGTATGGATTTCACGAGAAGGATTCCGAAAAAGACATCATCGTCATCGACCTTGGCGGTGGCACATTTGATGTGACCGTGATGGAAGTCTTTGAAGGAACGTTAGAGATTGTTTCCACAGCCGGCGAAACACAACTTGGTGGCGAAGATTTTACGAATCGCCTGGTGGCATGGACACTGAACCAGAAAGGGATGCAGTTAGAGTCAGCGGAGATGAAGTTTCCACTCATGGTTTCGCGATTGGCCGAACAATGCGAAACGGCGAAACGAAATCTAGTCAATGATCAAGTTGCCACCGTTCGGTTCCCAAATGAAGCAGGTGAGTTTGACGATTCCGCAGATTCGTTTCAGGTCACCCGCGGGATTCTTAAACAGGTGGTGGATCCGTTGGTCAAACGAATAGAACGACCGATCGCCCGTGCACTTCGTGATGCCAATAAACAAGTCGGTCAATTCTCGGATGTCATTTTGGTCGGCGGTGCGACCCGTTCGCTTGAGGTTCAAGAATGTGTTCAGGATATGTTCAACAGCCCCGCCCACTCCAACGTGAATCCGGATGAAGTCGTCGCGCTGGGCGCGGCGATCCAGGCGGCGCTCATAACGGATGATGCGGCAGTCGATGATATGGTCATGACAGACATCTGTCCTTTTACTTTGGGAGTCGAAGTCGTCAAAGAATTCGGAACCAAGATGATGGACGGCTATTTTTGCCCTGTCATTCATCGCAACACAACGATTCCGGTTTCCAAAGAAGAAGTGTTAACGACCATCAAGCCCAACCAAAAGTCGATGGGGCTCAAAGTCTACCAAGGCGAAGCAAGAAAGATCAAAGACAATTTGTTTCTAGGCAAACTCGACGTCACAGGGATTCCGCCCGGGCCTTCTGGTCAAGCAGTTCATGTTCGTTTTACTTATGACCTGAACGGTATCTTGGAAGTCGAAGCCTATGTTCCAGAAACTGGCAAAAAATTCAACGCGGTTTTGACAAACAACGTTTCGAGCATGAGTGAGCAGGAAATCAAAAGTGCTCTACAACGAATTCAAAAACTGAAATTTTATCCGCGCGATGACATTCGCCAAAAGAACTTATTGTTGTTCGCAGAGCGAGTTATTGGTGAAATTAGTCCGTATCAACGCAACGAATTGGAAAGTGCTTTGGATCAGTTTGAGCATGCGCTCGATGGCGGTGATCGAGACAATTTTGAACACACGAAACAAGGTTTGCTGATCGTCCTGTCCGCGCTGGGTTATCCTTACGAAGAAGACACCAGTCTCGGAGGCGAGTCCGGTGAGTAGTGATTCGGAGCACCTAGGAGTTGCTAATGAGGCTCAGTATTGGTTCCTGTTAAACGTTCTTGAAGCGAATCCGGGAACTGATTCAGTTGATGTGTTAACGCGACGAGCCGAGATGTTGGAGGACGGGGTGGCGACCGCTGAATTGGTCAATGAGTTCGAAAGTGTTGACCATGCGAGCATGCTGTCCGAGCTTGGGGCATTAAGGAGCAAGTTTTGGAATCTTGAGCAATCTTACATTCAACAACGTCTTAACGCTTTGTCCAAAACTAAGTTTGCGGACGTGAATCATGCTGCTAAAAAACTAAATAAGGTTGCCGGTCAATTGGATTCAATTAAGAGTCTAAAAACTCATAAGAAGGTTGAGGAAAAGTTCTTTCGGGCCTTTTGTGATGTGCTTGTTTCCAATCCGAGGGCAGCCAATACGATTCGCGAAACTCAGCTTCGTTGGATGAGGCCTGAGAAAAACCCGGGCTACAAAAAGGCAAACAAGTCGATCAAGAAAACGGCTTATGCGATCAAAGAATCTGCCCAGAAGGTTTATTATCTCGAAAAAGCTTGGCTGGATGAAATCCTTGAGTTTGATCCCAAGAAAGAGATCGAAGACGAGAGCCAAAATATCTTGATAGGCGCAGGTTTGATTGTGATCGCCGTTGCCTTGGTAATGCTGACGGTGATCGCCATCCAAGCCATCTTAAAATAGTAAATGTTTGGTGCAAAAGCAGAGAAATGTCTGGCTAAAACCAGAACGAAAACCATAACCCGATTGGTAGGTTGGTAATTTCAAATCCTGATTCACAAAACGATCGTCCCCATGAGCCGGATTGGAGTTTGCTCCCCAAAAATCCGTACAAGTTCTTCGGCGTTTCTCGCAGTGATGATGCCCGAACATTGAAACGGGCCTATGGGCGATTGATTCGAGTTTACAAACCCGAGAAATTTCCTGATGAGTTTAAAAAGATTAGGGCGGCTTACGAAAGTTTAAGCGCTGACATTCGTTACGGTCAATCGTCTTCCCCGACCAATACTTCTTTTTTTGATTGGTCAAAACCT
>CAZQQR010000174.1:0-6043 GCA_964595515.1 uncultured Pirellulaceae bacterium | reverse complement strand
GGTTCTTCCGAGGCTTCTGAAACGCAGTCGAATTCGAAAAGTTCCGAACAAAAATCGGCGTCGGACGAATCCGAATTCACGGACCAGCTTGATTGTTTTGATTTTGATACGCTGGAGCGTGAGACGATGCCTGTCGGGACGGGCGATCAAGAATCATTGGATGATCCGAATTTCAGCGTTGATCTGGAGCATCGTCTCAAAGATCAATCGCTGGCGACTTTGCGGCAAGAATTGGAACAGCGGAATCCCAAAACGCCACGCGACTACTATCAACTGGCCGTGATTGCTTCCGCCATCGGTGGTTTGGGGCATCAGCAAAAGTTTGAAGGATGCTTGCTGGGCGGGATTCGAGAACACTCAGATGAAATGGGTCTCTTGAACCTTCTAGGAGAGTATTTAAAAAAGCATGCGCCGGTTGAACGGTTGGCCAATTTACTTTGTTCCAGCGCAAACGCCGTCGATCCAACTCGGTATTTTTATGTGACCGAATCAGGATGGGATCGGCTATTGCGAGAACGACCGTTCGAAGAATTCAAAGAGTCATTGCATGAAGTTGAACGGCGAATTGGGCTTTCAGCGGGCGATACACAGGCAAGTTTCTACCTTCACATTCTTAAGCCCGCTATTTGGAAAGCCGATCGGGAATGGCTGGTCGAAAAGAGCGAGTTTCTGGAAGAGAATTATCAATCGCTTTTGAAATGGGAATGGGAGCAAGAAGAGTTTGAAATTGTTCATCGACTGATTGAGTACAAAAAACTTCGCAATCAATTCATCGATCGTGGAAAGGTTGCCAGAGCAATCGACAAAGCCATTCAGGTTTGGTGTCTTGATTCGGGCCCCGAAGTCGATGGAAAAATAGTCGAGTGTCAGTATTTGATCGCCGAGAATCCTGGTTATTTGCTGGCTGAGTTTAATCCGAAAGAGCCACTTCCTGAATTAATCGTGCCGTGGGACTACATTGTTCAGGATGTCCGCTCCCGGATCGGCGACACGGTTTACGATACTGCTAAAACAGACCAACACGTTTTCGAATTTATGGTGCGTGTCGAGCGACGTGGAAATCGGGGCGTTCGGCATGGTGCAGGAATATTGACGACCATGTCAGCGGTCGGAATCGCGTTGGCCGGGCTTTCGATTGCGATAACGTTTTTGATAAAGCTTGGGGTACAGGTTCTTCGCGGGGAATTCTTGTGGGGGATGTTGAATTTTGTTTGGGCGGCACTCGTAATTGGCATCAGTGCACCGGTCGCGGTGATCATGTTTAAAATAGGAAGCAAGATGGTTGAGCTTCCTTATGATGTGGCTCGCAAAGAACTGTTAAAGCTACTCCGCGTCGTGCCTGTTTCAACCGATGAACTCGAAGATCTGCTGATGAGTACCCTTGGCATGAAACGGGATGGCGAAAGCAGTATTTCCGACGCAGACGATGTCGCGGATGGTATGAGAGATGATCCTGCGATTGAAATCTACTCAATCGCCCAGCGTTGTATTAACGTTCGTTCCAATGACGAGCTTGAGCCACTTTGATCGGCGAGTTCAAAAACATCATCGGAAAAAAGTTTGCTGTGATTGAGACGCCCAAGGAGAGTTTGATGAGAATTTCCGAATTGTTGCGATTCTATATTCATTTGGCCGGATGTTGTTTTCTGTTAAGCGTTCTGGTGCCTGGGGCGTCGGATGCGCAAACGGAATTGTACTTTCCTAACAACAGTGAAAAATGGGAATCCGTTAAGCCCGCCAAACTTGGCTGGGACACGGCGAAACTGGACAAAGCGGTTGAGTACGCCGGTCAGCAGAAGTCTTCTGGCATGGTGATTTTGCAAAATGGAAAGATCATTTCAGAGAAGTATTGGGACGTTAATACGCTGATTCTCCGGTCCATGACTTATGGGAAAGATGCTCGCGGTCAAAACCTAGAGGATGTTGCTTCGATTCAGAAAAGCGTTGCAGCGACCCTGTTTTGTATTGCGATTCAAAAAAAGATCGTTCAATCTGATGATCAGGTCAGTAAGCATCTTGGCGAAGGTTGGTCGCGGGCTCCGGTCGACAAGGAATCCGCCATTACACTGGAACATATTGCGACCATGACGACTGGGCTCAGTGATCAACTTGAATTCGTCGATCCGCCGGGTGCCAAATGGCGCTACAATTCCCACGCCTACTCCAGGATCATGGGTGTGCTTGAATCGGCAACCAAAATGGATCGAAATGAGCTAACTAAAAAGTGGATCACGGATCCAATTGGCATGAATGAATCAAAATGGGTCGTTCGCCGCCGAGCCAAAGAAGACCCGAAAACAAATCGACATGGATTTGTGACATCGGCGAGAGAGCTGTCGAGGTTCGGATTGTTGGTATTGGCGAAAGGCAAATGGGATGGCAAAACGGTATTCGAGGATGACGAGTATTTTCAGGCGATGTTAAAACCTTCGCAAAAACTCAATCCTGCCTACGGATACCTTTGGTGGCTGAACGGCCAATCTCATGTGTTGAGGCCGGGTAGAAACCAGTTGGTGGCTGGACCGTTAAACAAACACGCCCCTGATGACATGGTGGCGGGTTTGGGAGCGCTGGGACGTAAGGTCTATATTGTGCCGAGCATGAATCTGGTCGTCACGCGTTTGGGGTCAAATCCAGAGCGAAATTTTGACAATGAGATTTGGCGACTATTGATGGCGGCCAAAAAAAGGTAGGCCGTATCAGGAGCTTGCGACGCCAATACGGCAACTCCTTGTACGGAAACTCCATCCACCAACCTGCCGCACCCACAGCCAAGTAAAGCAAAGGGCAAGTTCAGCCACTTGACTATCGAGCGCCATCCTCGTCTTCTTCCGGTTTGGGCCGGAAAATTTCACTGATTGATTTGTGAAAGTGAATCCGTTTGACGGCTTCTGCAAGAATCGGAGCGACGGAAAGTACTTTCATGTTCGGAAGCATTTTCTCTGGCGAGATTGGGATACTGTCAGTAACCACAATGCTATCGATGGGTGCTTTTTTCAATTTCTCGATCGCTGATCCGGCAAACACACCGTGAGATGCAGCGACGTGGATTTCTTTCGCCCCCTTCTTTTTAACAAGTGCCGCAGCGCCGCAAATCGATCCTGCAGTGCTGATCATGTCATCAAACATGAGTGCGATTTTGCCTTCGATAGGTCCACCAATGATGTTTTCCTGTGAGACTTGTTCTGCAGATATTCGCCGTTTGTCGATGATTGCGATTTCACCACCGAGCCGTTTGGCGTGCCCAACAGCACGTTTGATGCTGCCCTCGTCCGGACTGACGATTACAAGGTCCTCTTTTGGAATTTTCATCGACCGGAAATGATCATTGAGCACTTTGGCAGCGTACATGTGATCAACCGGGATATCGAAAAAGCCCTGGATTTGAGCAGCGTGAAGATCCATGGTCAGGACCCGATCAGCACCTGCCCGGGTGATCATATTGGCAACCAGTTTAGCGGTGATTGGAACTCGCCCTTCGTCTTTGCGATCCTGCCGAGCATAGCCGTAGTATGGAATCACCGCAGTGATACGCTCGGCGCTGGCTCGCATACACGTATCGATCATGATCAACAGCTCCATCAACGTATCGTTGACGGGTGGAGAAGTCGGCTGGATCAAAAACACGTCGCGCCCGCGAACGTCTTCGATTTTGCAATGAAATTCGCCATCGGGAAATGTCAAGAATTTACATTGGCCGAGGTCGAGATTTAGTTCTTGCGCAATTTGTTTCGCAAGCTCAGGGTTCGCACGCCCGCTGAATAGCTTCAGTTCCCGCTGCATCGTTTTGGTCCGTTAAGCTCAGTCAATTGGAAGAAGAATCCACGAACGTTAATCGGCCAAAGTCGCCGATTGGTGAATGGCCGGCAGCAGTTAGTTTGACATTTCTTTCATCGCTTTTTCAACATCAGCGAGGTGCTCGACCGTGTTGACGCTAAGCGCTTCGATCGGTTTTAAAACCGGCAGCGCCCGAACGTCTTCGTTGTTGCCGAGCATGATGCCAGGAATATCAGTAATGTAGTACTCTTTTTGATTGTTGTCGGCAGTGATGCTATCGAGTGAGCCAAGCATTTTTTGGCAGTCAAACACATAAGTGCTCATGTTCACTTCGTCGATCTTCCGTTGTTCGTCCGTCGCGTCTTTGTGCTCGACGATTCCGGTAAAATTCCCTTCAGCGTCTCGAACAATTCGCCCGAGTCCTTCCGGGTTCTCATGGATCAAGGTTCCAAGAATACACGCCGGGCTGGTAGAAGCGAAATCATCCAGCAACGCCTTTATTGACGAAGCCTGCATCATCGGTGAGTCACCGGCGACCACGACCACGGGGCCATTGTGATTGGCGATTTGTTCTTTACACATCATCACCGCATGACCGGTCCCAAGTTGTTCGCTTTGGAGAGCAAACTCGATATCACTGTTGCCACCAAGTTTCTCTTTGACCAACTCGGCTTTGTAGCCAACGACTACCACCATTTTGGCAACGCCAGCCGATTTCAAAGCGTCGATCACGTAGTCGACCAGTGGTCGTCCATCGGCTTCACATAATACCTTAGGCAATTCCGACTTCATTCGGGTGCCTTTTCCGGCGGCCAGAACAATGGCAAGGGGGGCGTCCATCAATATCCTTCAGCGTGTGGCAATTGTATTAGTTGCGAACGTCAACCTTATACCGATCAGGGAATTTTTCCAGCCCCCAAAAATCAGAGGTATTAAAGAATCAAAGGATCATCGCTTACTTTTGATAGGTCGACTTTCGAACATCGACGCAAACAACTTCGTCACTTCCGCGAAAGTACAAAAACCCGTTCGAAATTGAAGGTGCTTGACGGGTTGTATCGACCACTTTCATTTGCCCCAATTTTTCAAACCGTTCCACACTTAATTTCCCAAAAATCATCTCACCATCCATGTTTGACATCCAACACCTGTCATTCGCGTAAACCATGTTGGCTTTGCCAAACCGAGGAACCTTCCAAAGTTGCTCTCCCGTTTTCCAGTTAATGCAAGCAAGATTGGTGATCGTCCCGGCGCTGCCTTGATTGTCCAAGCCGTACAAATGGTCGCCGATTCGGATGGAAGTCTGCCACTCATTCCGCATCACGCTTTTGGGGCCAAGCGATTCCCAGACTGGTTTGAGTATTGCTCCTTTTTTATCTTTGAAGCTGGTCAGATCAAGCAACTCGGCACCATGATTCTCACCCGCCGAGATAAAAATCTGTTCGTTGTTGAGAATCACTGGGTTGGCTGTGTTGCACCCGTAATCCGTCTCAAATTTTTTGGTTGCAACCAACCGGCCCTCGCCAAGGATGTCGAACAAGAAAAAGTGGTTTCCGGTCAAAATGGCAGCGTGAGGATTGCCTTTGTAATTGATCAACATTGGAGAAGAGTAACCAGCGACTTCCTCACGGTTCAACAGCACACCTGTCCAGATTGGCTCGCCTGATTTCGCCGAAACAGCAACCGTTGAACTTGTGGCAAACGTCGCTGGTGTGTTGTCTTCGTCGTTTAGAACGCGCCGAAGCGAAGCAGCCTTTAAACGTTTTAATTCTGCGAGCTGGTCGTCATTTTTCCGATCAATGGAGTCGATGGTAACGATGACTTGCCCGTTGGAAACTAAGGGAGAACAAGCGACGCCGTAATCATTGATACGACCATAGAATTTAACTGGCACATTGATCTGCCATTGGGGTCTACCATTTTCAAGATCAAGCTTGGCGAGTTTGCCGTCACCGGAATAAGCGTAAACAAAGCCGGAATCGATAGTGGGAGTTGAGCGAGGACCGTGACCTTGTTCGTTAGAGTAGCTGGACGAAATTTTCGTTTTCCAGACTTCTTTGCCGTCCTTTGAATTTAGGCAGATCACATACTGTCCAGCATCGTCCTGCCCCATGGAAACTAGTTTGTCGCCGACGATTGAACACCCAGACATTCCAGTTCCAATTTTGCTCCGCCAAGCAATTTTCGGTCCATCGTCAGGCCAGTCTTGGATTAAGCCAGACTCATTCGAGATTCCGTTTCGGTCGTTGCCAAGAAACTGTGGCCA
>CAZQQR010000173.1:0-11813 GCA_964595515.1 uncultured Pirellulaceae bacterium | reverse complement strand
TTACCTACTCCATTGTGGGTGGCGCCGACCAAGCTAGTTTCTCGATCAGCGGAGACGATTTGGTTCTGACTGATGGGACGTTGGATCACGAAACACAGGCAACTTATTCGGTTCGCGTGCGAACGACTGACGCCGATGGACTGTTTTACGAAGAAGACTTGACCATCAACGTCAACGATCTCAATGACGCTCCCATCATCACCGGAGGCCCTGATACTTCGGGACTTACCGAAACCGATTCGGGATTAACCGATTCAGGGACACTGACGGTGTCGGATGAAGATCAAACGGACATTGTTACCGCAGCAGTCGATTCGGTCGTTGTTACGGGCACTGGTTCAGGGAGCGTACCAGGATCGCTCACCAATACGATGATTCGGGACTTCCTGACTGTTTCGCCGACTGCGATTCTGGATGGAACTGAAACGACGGATAGTTTGACTTGGGATTTTGACAGTGGCAGTGAAGCGTTTGATTTTCTCGCCGAAGGTGAAACGCTTGTATTGACGTACACCGTGAGCGCGACGGACGACGGTGGCACACCGCTAAGCGACACTGAAACGGTAACGATCACGATCACCGGCACCAACGATGGGCCCGATGTATTCGTGGGAGTCGGTGACAGTGCCGCTGAAACGCTGACCGAAACCAATACGACGTTGACGGCAACGGACACGTTGAGCGTTTCTGATGCGGATTTGACCGACGTGGTCACGTCTTCGGTGACTACGGTGACACCGAGTGGTACGACCGCAGGACTTGGTTCGGATAACGCCGCGTTGTTGGCGATGATGACGTCAACAGCCAACGTGCTTGATGGCACGGAGCTCACCGACACATTGACTTGGGCATTTAATTCCGGCAGCGAGTCGTTTGACTACTTGGCCGCAGGCGAATCGTTGACATTGACTTACACCATCACTGTCACCGACAGCGAAGGCGCGACTGACACCCAAACGGTCGTCGTGACTATCAATGGAACCTCAGATGCACCGATGATCACTGATGGACCCGACTCGGTTGGTTTAACAGAAACCGATTCAGGATTGAACGGTAGTGGTTCTCTTACGGTTACGGATCTAGATCGTTCGGATATCGTCACCGCCGCAGTTGACGGTGTCGCCGTGACAGGTACGGGGGCGTCAAGCGTGCCGGGCACAATGACCAACACAACGCTGGAGTCTTTCTTGAGTGTTTCGCCGACTGCGATTCTGGATGGCAGCGAAACGACGGCGACACTGATTTGGGATTTTGATTCCGGTAGCGAAGCGTTCGATTTCTTGGCGGCCGGTGAAACGCTGGTACTTACTTATACAGTTAGTGCGACAGATGACGACGGGACTCCACTGAGCGATACCGAGACGGTCACGGTTACGATTACGGGTACGAATGATGCCCCGGTGATTTCGGACGGCCCTGACAGTTCAAACTTGACTGAAACCGATGCGGGCCTCACGGATAGTGGATCGTTGACGGTTGGCGATCGTGATTTGACTGACAACGTTACGGCAGCAGTTGACTCGTTGGCTGTTGGTGGGACTGGTTTGGGAAGTGTTCCCGCCGGTTTAACTAACGCCACACTGCTGAGCTATCTCTCGGTATCTCCGGCAGCGATCCTTGATGGCTCGCAAACCTCAGACACGTTGACGTGGAGCTTTGATAGCGGCAGCGAAGCGTTCGACTTTTTGGCCGATAGCGAAACACTCGTGCTTACGTACACCATCAGCGCAACCGACGATGATGGATCTCCTCTGAGCGACACTGAATCAGTTACTATCACAATCACAGGAACCAACGACGCTCCGGTCTCTACGTCGGATGTTGCCAGTGGCTCCGAAGACACTACCGTGCAGATTGATTTGTCTGGGACGGATATTGATGGAACGGTTGAGAATTTTGTTATCAATAATTTGCCAGCCAATGGAACTTTGTTTACCGATGTTGGATTGACTAATCCAGTCTCTACTGGCGTCGATTATGCAGCATCGGGCGAGAGTCTGACGCTATACTTCGTGCCTGATGTTCATTGGAATGGCGCGACCAGTTTTGATTTTGTAGCAAAAGACGATCTTGGATTAATAAGTTCAACGTCAGGTACGATTGATATTACTATCGAAGCGATCAATGACGACCCGACTGAGTCTTCTGGCGGGGTTGGAAGTGTTACGACTACGGAGGACGTTTCTAGTCCGCTTGATTTGAGTGTTCTGAATTTCGAAGATGTGGATGGTTCGAGTGGATCGTTTACTTTGACGATCAGTACATCAAATGGTGGAAATTTGGTTGCTGCGGCGGATGCTTCTGTGAGCATTAGCAACAATGGTTCGAGCTCGATCGTATTGTCTGGGACGTTGGCGGATTTGAATTCGTACTTGGACAACACGACGAACCTTGAGTACCTGCACTCAGTTGCCAATCAAAACGGAACGGCGGTAGACTCGATTTCAGTTGAGCTGAATGACAATGGAAATACGGGGCTTGGTGGTGGGCTCAATGTTTTGCTTGATACTTTCGATGTCAATATTACAGCGGACAACGATGATCCAGTTGCCGATGATGACGGTTTCACCATCGACGAAGACGCTGCGCTCAATGGAAATGTTCAATTGAATGATTCTGATATCGACCTAGATCCGTTAACAGCAACTTTGATATCGGGACCATCGAATGCGGCTTCGTTTGTTCTAAATTCTGACGGCTCGTTTAGTTATGTTCCAGAAGCGAACTTCAATGGAGCCGATTCATTTGAGTATCGCATTGACGATGGCAATGGCGGGTTTGATACGGCGATTGTTTCGATAACGATCAATGCTTTGAATGACGCTCCGATTACTCAGACAGATCAGTACCTGTTGTTACCAGGTGAAACCGATAGCTCACTCAGTGTGCTCGCGAATGATTTTGATGTCGAAGGTGACTCGATCGTTGCGATCTTGTTGAGCGGTCCAGCCAATGGAGTGTTAACGTTGTCGGCGGATGGCAATTTTGTTTATGTTCCCAATGCAGGATTCACAGGCCTTGATTCGTTTACTTATCTGGCAAGTGATGGAGTTGACACCAGCGCGGCGACGATTGTTGAGGTTCGTATAGCCGGAGTCGCGCCGCCTGTAGATCCTGGACCAGGACCTACTGATCCGAATCCAAACCCTGAGCCTGAAACGAATCCAAGCGAACCTGAGACGCCAGAAAATGAAGAGACGAGTGATGATGAATCTAATGACGAACAAAACTCGGTAGTTGCCAGTGTTCTGCCGCCAACGGTTCCAGTTGTTGATTTGACGGAAGAAGCTTCGGAGCGAAGTGCTACGGATTTGGGTGACTTTCTTAATGCGGCATTGGACAAGCGTGAGGCGAAAGCGGTATTGCGAGCGATCGCATTGAATTTGAATGGCGATGATTTGGCAGGCAAAGGAAGCCTTGATGAGTTGGATGAGTTCCGAAAAATGCAGGGTTTGATCGCGACTCACAATGCCAACATGTTGTGGGATGAACTCGAAGAAGAAGTGTCTTCGACGGTGTTTGATGATATTCAGATGACCGTTGGGGCCGTCACTTCGGTCGGGGCACTTGGTTATTTGCTGTGGACGTTGAGAGGCGGGGCTTTGATGGCGGTCGCTTTGGCACAATTGCCGTCTTGGCGAATGATCGATCCACTGCCTGTTCTTGAATCTTATACAGCAGCTAGACACGGCAATGAGGATGAGTTCGGAGATTTCTTCAGCAGTTGATCTGTCCAGAATTCCTCGTGGTCTGATTCTTTAGGCAAAGTTAATTGAAAGCTGAATTTGTCGAGGACGCGGCCGTGTGATGGCTAAGCTCCGGATGATGCATACAGGTGGCAAGTTTTCTGTGTTTTGCCCAGAACACGTCTTCGGCCACAAAATGTTCTTATTTGTCGGCCGTCTGAAAAACCTTGCCGCTTAAGCTGAGATTGACATGTAGAGTTCGCTACAGATTCCATGTCCGATCCTCCGTCAATTTTTTGGCGGGGGAGATTTCCCTCAAGTGACTTATGTTCAAAATCAGAACAGCAGCTCGACTCGCAATTACGTTTGGCGTAATTACAGCGTCGGTTATCTGGTTTGCTGTGTCGATTCGGTTGATTCCCGATCCACAGAAGCTTGAGTTGGAGAATCGGATCGCGGTCACCAAGTCAATCGCGCTCTCTGTAAAGGCTCACGCGGAGAATCGACGTGATGTGAAGCTGGATCCATTGCTGGATCGAACCATGTTTGCGTATAAATGCGTGCGTTCGATTGGCGTCAAGCGTGGTGGGCGGCGCGGGTACGCAGGAGTTCGAGGTCCCCATGCGGAAACATGGAACATAAAAACCAAGAATGATCCGCGAAAACAAGTCGGCGTCGAAGTGTTGAGCAATGGGAAGCTGTGGGGGACCGTCGAGGTTGGTTTTGCTCCCGTTGAAAATTCTTACGGGTTTCCGTTTAAGATAATTGGGTTCATCGCAGCTTCTATGGCGCTGATGTCCTGGTTGGTGATGAGTCGGACTTTCAAATATCTGAACCCCAGTAACGTTGTTCCAGGTCGCGTTCGTTCTGCCCTCGATACATTGGCGGAAGGTTTGGTTTTGGTGGATCCCAGTGGTGAAATCGCACACTCCAATACGGCTTTTGACAGGATCGTTGAACATGAGGGCGAAATCCTCGGTAGAAAATTGGACAGCCTTGGTTGGCAATTAGAGACGTCCGAAGACGGGGAGAACGACGACAGATGTAACCCTTGGAATCGTTGCTTTCGAGAAAAGAACCGAGTATGCGGCGATATCATTGAGCTAAGTTCCCAGACACAAAATCGAAAATTTGTTGTCAATGCGACGCCGATTTTGGGTAAAAACCAACTGTTGCGCGGTGCGCTAGTGAGTTTTGATGACGTTACTGAGCTGGAAAAGAAGAACTTTGAATTGGCATCGATGATTGATTCGTTGCGCAGCTCTCGGGATGAAATTTCGAGACAGAATGAAAAGCTGAACTTCTTGGCCTCCTACGATCCATTGACGACTTGTATGAATCGACGTGCGTTCTTTGGCAAGTTTGAAGAGATATGGGAAGCATCACCAGGCGCAGATCTTACGTTGATCATTTTGGATGTGGATTTTTTCAAGGCCGTCAATGACAACCATGGCCACTCGGTGGGTGATGAAGTTCTCAAGGCTACCGGACAGTTGCTTCGCGACGAAGTGGGCGACGTGGGATTTGTCTGTCGTTACGGTGGTGAAGAATTCATCGTTCTCATCCCAGAAATGACGTTTGATGATTGTGCACAATTCGCAGACAAGATTCGCCAAACCATCGAAGTCACTCCCGTTGGAGACGTTAGTTTTACAGCGAGTTTCGGGATTTCAACCCGGAAGCTTGGTGCGATGGATCCGCAGCATCTACTCGACCAAGCGGATGAGAGTCTGTATGTCGCCAAGCGAAGTGGTCGAAACCAAGTGGTCAAGTTTGACGAGATCAAGAATTACGACGTTGTTGAAGAAGCCGAGGCTCCGGTTACGGAGATGCCGGATGAAAATCGCGACTCGATTGCCTATTCAGCAGTGACTGGTTTGCTATCGGCGTTAAGTTTTAGATGTCAAAGTACAGCAGAGCACTCCATCCGGGTAGCGGATCTCTGTGTTGGAATTGGCGCAAGCCTTATGAGTAGCCGGGAATTGTACCTGTTGGAAATTTCGGCGCTTCTGCACGACATTGGCAAAATTGGGGTGCCCGATGCGATCTTGCACAAGCCTGGTCCTTTGACGCCAGAAGAGTGGGCCGTGATGGAGAAGCACGATGATATCGGTGTAGAGATTGTTCGAAGCGCATTTGCTTCTGATGCGATTACCCGAGCGATCGAAAGTCACCATTGTTGCTTTTCTGCCAGACAAAAAGGAAAGGGTGATGCTGCGGCACAGTCGATTCCTTTGGCGGGAAGAATCATCACGGTTTGCGATGCGTTTGATGCCATGACCAATGATCGGGTCTATCGTGCAGCGATGTCGCACGAGGATGCTCTGCGTGAGTTGGTTGCGAATTCACCACGGCAGTTTGATCCTACGGTCGTTTCAAAATTGGTCGAACATGTTCAGGCCGGGCTGGCGAAGAATCATGCGTATGTTCGAGGTTCCATTGATAGTCGATCAGCCGGAGACATTGGACAGTATATCGAGGCGATCCAAAACGCTGTTGCCACTGAGGATGTCGAGGCATTGAGACACGTCGTGGATTCGCTTAAAGAAAATTCTAAACAGTCAGAGCCAGTGGTGAATGTTGCTTCCCAGCTTGATGACGCAATCAATTCACCGGTGGAAGATATGAATCAGGTTTTGAAGCTTGCGAATGAAGTGATGGAGATTTGTCGCTCTTCAAGATCAGCGTTTGTTGACGCGGCGGAAAGCATTATCGAAAAGTAAAAACGAGGTCTTGGGCTCCTACACAAAACGCCCACGCACTTAAAAAAATCAAGGAAGGAACGAAGTCGGCACTGGATTGCCCGCGTAACCGTCAGAATAGATATATCGAAATTTTGACGTAGCTCGATCGCGTTGGGTGATCTACCCCATTACGAATACTCCCGATGTTACTTCGGAAAAAGCTACGCTTTTAATGGCGCCCTCCGCTTTTTTCGCCAACATCCGCATTCGTTCTTCCGTTTAACGAAACCGTTATGAACAGCGATCCCACACCACGATTCAAATTCCCTCAATCGCTCCACAGTTGGTTTGTTGGTATCAACGTAGAGGCAGAAAGTCCAAATTGCCTCGTTGATTTGCAGACGCTTGAAGATCGTGTGTTGTACAGCGCCGGCCCGGTGCCCGTGGAGCTTTTCGAAACTGCCGAGCCGGTTGAGTACGAGGTTGCCACGGATACGTTTGAAGTCGAAAGCGGATTCGAAGTGGTGGCTTCGGCACTGGACTCTCTTCAAGGTGATGATCTAGATAGTATCGTTGCCGCGGAGTCGGACCTCAGCCAAGCATTTGGTTTAGGAAGAATGGAAACGACAGAGATTGTGTTTGTTGACACCTCTGTCGAAGGATATGACGAGCTTGTTGATGAGTTGTTCTCCCAAAAGACCGCCAATCGAACGCTTGAATTGGTGCTCCTGGATTCGACATCCAATTCTATTGATCAAATCTCGGATACGCTAAAAGGTAGAACGAGAATAGATGCGATTCATTTTGTGTCTCACGGGCGAGATGGCGAATTGAACCTTGGAGGAACGTCGCTCAATTCGGAGAGTCTCGGTGAATTTTCAGAGGCAATCTCATCTTGGAAGGATGCGCTTTCTGGCAACGCAGATGTGTGGATCTACGGCTGCAACGTGGCGGAATCGGAGGTTGGAGAGAACTTTGTCGACGAACTAGCGGCATTGCTCGATGCTGATGTATCAGCGAGTTCGGATTTGACCGGACATGCTTCATTGGGTGGGGACTGGGTCTTTGAGTATCAGATCGGTGCTTTCGAATCGAGCCAAATTTTTAGCTCGTCCGTTCAATCAGATTGGATGGGGACTCTCGAAGTCGACATGAGCAGCAGCGATTTTGCGCCGGATGTGACTGGGCATTATCTCTCGACTGTAAATGGTTCTGCTGCTAGCCGGTCGATTGCATCGGATGCCGATGGGAACACGATCCAGGTTTATTCTCACGATGATGGAACGGGAAATGGCACCGATATCTTCCTTCTTCGAAACGACGGAAGCGCTGCCGAAAAAGTAAACGTTGGATTGGACTTAGGCGACCAATACGATGCAACGATCGCGATGCGTGACAATGGTGAATTCGTCGTGGTCTGGACGACGGATGAGTCGGGCTCAGAGCGAGTCGTTGCCAAGATTTATCGAAACGATACGACGACATCGCAGTTCTATGTTGGGCCATCAGGGTCTCAAACAATGCCCGCTATGTTGGCTGGAGGCGCATCACCTAGCGGTGACGTGACGCCGTCTAGTGCCAGCGTGGCGTCTAACGCTTCGGTTTCGATGAATGAAAGCGGCGATTTTATTGTCGTTTTTGAAGGGGCAAGTCCTCAAGACTCCGATGGTGGAATTTTTGGTCAAAGATTTGACATCGCTGGCGACAAGATCGATACCAACTCGTTCTTGATCAACACGACCGTAACGACGGATGACCAGAATAGCCCGGATGTGGCTATGAATGCCGGCGGCGACTTTATCGTTTCCTGGGATGACTTTTTTGAAGACCAGTCGTCATCTACTTTGAGCTTTGCTGTCTTTGATAATAACCTTGACTACTTGGTCAGCATTCAAACCGAATTGTCTTCTGGAAATGCGCTTTACCAGAGTTCAGTCGACCTCGATGACGACAGGAATTACTCGGTTGCGTTTTCCAGTAGTGCCACATTCGCTTTCGGCCCTAACGACGTCGATATCCAAGTAATCTATGCACACTACGATGGGTCGGGATGGGTTGAAGACAACCTTGCGATGGTGGGTGACGGTGACCAATTCAACGCTTCTGTGGCGATTGTAGGTGACCAAGTCGTTGTCGCGGCGGAAGGCGAAGCGTTTGATTCTTCCGATGCTCGAGGCGTTTATTACACCGTTTACGAAGTCGACTATAACTCCGGTGCTGGCACGGTTGACCTGTTGGAGATTCAATCTCAATTCAATGTGGCCGATGACTCTTCGACGTTGCAAAAAACGCCTTCGATCACCACGTTTCGGAACAATTCGGAATGGGTGATGGGTTGGGTAGACGAGAACGCTGGAACAGCAACGGCTGAATATCACTACGGCAACGATCTGCCGATCGGCACCGACAGTACTTTACCAGCGATCAGTGAAGACACGTCGTATACGATTTCCGTAGGTGATTTTGGATACGACGATACCGCCAACGAAGATGACGCCGCGAATAGCTTTGAAGACCCGTTCTATTCAGTGAGATTCGAATCGGTTCCCGGAAATGGAAAACTGCTTTACGAGGGAACACTAATTGATGCGGGAATGGAAGTTCTCGTTGACGAGATCAGTCTGCAGAAACTGGTTTATCTTCCGGGAGAAGATTTTGTCGGCAACGACAGTTTTACATTCTCAGTAAACGACGGGTTTCAATGGTCTGAAAATCCAAACCAATTAACGTTTGTAGTTCAGCCCGCTGTTGACGAGATTCAATTGGCTTTGGGAAGTGAGTTGATTTCGATCGATGGTGCTGATCTGGTTGGTTCCACTGCCCTTGATGACCAAAACAGTCAAGCGATTGCGTCGTTGGACAACGGCGGATATGTCGTTGTGTATACCGATGGTAATACTTCGCCGGGGCTTTTGGTGCAAAAGCTATTTGATGCCAACGGCGCAGAAGTCTCTACTTCGTTCGTAGAAGGTTCAGCGTCCGATGAGCAAACCCAAGGAGATGTCGTCGCGCTTTCGGGTGGCGGGTACGTCGTCGTCTGGGAAGAGAACGGAGACATTATCGGGCAGAAGTTTGATTCCAATGGGGTTAAAGTCGATCACAAGGCAGGCGAATCGGATCAGTTTTTGGTCAACAAGGCAGGTAATACACACCGATCTCCAAGCGTCGCGGGGCTTTCGGATGGCGGATTCGTCGTCGTTTGGGAGACCAACAGTCTTGATGGCGATTATGGAATTGTTGCCAAAGTATTTGATGATAATGGAAATAGCACGGATGAATTCCTGGTCAACCAGACAACGCTGGGAGCCCAAACGAATGCTGTTGTGACAGCGATTCACGACAATGGATTTGTCGTCGGATGGGAAGACGCTGGCGCGAATTCTGGTGATGTAAGAGCAAGGATCTACCAAGGTGGTCTGGATTCAAGTACTGGCTTTGAAATGATTCTGAGTTTTGATGCTTCGGGCACTCAGAACAACGTCGTTCTTGAAACATTGGCAGATGGAAACATTGTGGCTGCTTGGCAGTCAGATGGCGGCAAAGATGGAGAGCCGGGAATTGGGATTTTTGGAAGAGTGTTTGATACCGCTGGTAATGCTATTTCAGTGGACGGCAACACAACCGAATTTCAATTGAATCAGATTGCGGTGAGTGACCAGACTTCGCCGGATATCGTGGCACTTGGTGATGGCGGATTTCTTGCGCTTTGGGATTCTACGACTGGGCCGTTAGACCAAAGTGAGATCAAAGGTCTAAGATTTGGTCCTGATCATCTTTCGATTCAATCCGAGTTTGTTGTCAATTCTCAGCACGGAATCGCGTTTGATACTCCTCAGGCAACAATTTTGAAGAACGGACAAGTCGTTGTGACTTGGGTTGGGCCGGATGGTGATAACGGAGGCCCTGACTTTGGAGATGGAGTTTACATCGACCGTTTTGAGTTCGGTGTGGTCTTGGATGAGGATCAAGCCGCGAGTCTTGAGCTGTTTAGTTTATTGCAAGATCCTAACGAGCAGATCTTGGAAGGTACTATTTCTAATATTCCATCAACAGCGATCATTAGTGATGGGGTTCGCTCGGCAACAGGTGTGACGAGTATCCAGTTCACTTGGGATGCAGGATCCAGTGAGTTTCTTTACGACGGTGATGCTTGGGATTTAACTAGTCTTCAAGTTACGCCTCCGCCAAATTTCAACGGAGAATTCACGCTTTCATTTGACTTGAATGTAGACGACGGAACGGTCGGAGGATTTGATCATCCTACTCAAAATTTGGTTGTCAAAGTTCTGCCTGTCGATGACGCAATGAATGCGCCTCCAATCAGCGACACGACGACCGAATCTACAACCGTTGATATTTCTTCAAGCACACTGACGACGAATATTACGGATGTCGATGTTTTGGGTTCGACGATCGTGCCGAGTATTTCCTTCAATCAATCGACGGTGGATAGTTCGGTTTCCGGGGGCGAATATATTTGGGGGGATCAAAACAGTTCTCTTGAAATTGTGCTCAAAGAAACGGACGTTGAATATATTGCCGACTCAGGCTCGGCGGTCTCTGGTTTAAACAATGTTTACGAGTTCAATGGCAACGGTGGAGGAAAGATTGACTCCAATGGATTGGGTTTTTCCAAGAGCGGTGGCATCGAGCTATGGCTTAAACCGGATTCGCTATCTGGTAAAAAAATCATCCTTGATTCAAGTGACGATCAATTGGGAATCGTCGTTTATCAGTTGGACTCGCAGATCGTCGTTGAAATTTTCGATGACAATGTTGCGGATTCAGAACCCACTGTTTTGATAGCTGGTGGGCTTGATTCAACAGAATTCAATCAAATCTCACTGTTCGTGGATTCAGAATTTGGAACGGGGCTTGGGGACGTTTCTGGAGCAGATGTCAAGTTGTTTCTCAACGGCAGATTGGCGGATCAAGTCGTCGATGCTCCCGGTTTGATTTTTGATGCGAGTTTGGACGCCGATAAGAAAACTGGCATCGGCCGATTCGATGGGAATTCGTTTGTTGACGAAGGCAGTTTTGACAACTTTACTGGCCAAATCGGACAGATTGATTTCTTTACGGACTATACCGCAAATGAAGAAGTCGAAGAGCGCTATCTCGAAATGTGGAACGCGGCTGAAGTCGTGACTCTCAAGAGTGGTGTAGAAGTTTCGTCCAACTCTTTCACGTTTGCTGCTGGTTCTGTCATCGCACTCGATTCCGGAGCCGAATTGACTGTCCTCGGCGATGGAAGTTTGCGTTACGACCCCAATGGCGTTTTTGACTACCTTGATTCTGGTCAAAATGCGACGGATCAATTTGCTTACGAGGTTACCAATGCAGAGGGCGATACGCAGGAAGTTGTTGTTTCGATCCAAGTCGATGGAGAGGGAGTAACGAACCAAGCTCCAATCTTGCCGACTAATGAAAGCCGTGATCTTGA
>CAZQQR010000172.1:7816-11874 GCA_964595515.1 uncultured Pirellulaceae bacterium | reverse complement strand
CCGGCCCAAGCAAAATGAACTTTCTCAAAACCAGCTTCATTGATCTTCTTCCAATCAGCGTCCGCAAGCTCTACTCGAAACTTTCCCACATAAGTGGAAATCAGTTTTTTCAAAATCACTTTCTGATCGTTCGTCATTTCGCTGACGGCGATTCCCGCTGGCTCCAATGCCGATGCGACCGGGACTTTGGGACCGTTGATCACATCACGAGGAGCTTTCTCTGGCAAAATGGCGACTGCCTTTTGTTTGACCGTCAATTGCTTGACCAAAGTTCTGCCCAATTCTTCTTCTTCACCGAGCACTCGCAAACCAAGCATGTTCGTTCCTTGGCGGACTTCGCCAGGATTGGATCCGAAAAAAGCAGGGGTTGTCACGACTGTTTTGCCTTCCACGATCGTAAAACTGATTGAAAGATGGTGGCCCTCTATCCGCCAACCCCAGGTCTTGTCACTGGACGGCGTTCCAAAAAAGAAGAAGTGATACTTCGACGGATCTCGTTTAGGCGCAAAATTCTCCATCTCGTGAAGCACTTGCTCGAGCGCCATAATTTTCATGGTGGTAGAAAACCCCCGATGACTTAGTGCCGATTGAACGAGCGACATCGCAAGGTGCCGCTGATGGACTTTCATCTCCTTCAGGTTCAGGCCCTCCCGTTCCATGGGAATGAACTGCCAGTTTTTTCTAAGTTTGTCATCAAACTCAAAACTGATTTGTTTCTTCTGATCCGCGTCCAATGACTTCAACAATAAATCCGCCGCATCCAACATGTCCTTAGCAGGATCGTGGGCCCTGAGCGTTGGTTGAAATCCAAAAATGAAACCAGCAAAAACCAACAAAGCTAAAACGTTTTTCAAAAGCGGCATGACTCACCGATCCGTCATCAACAGAATGCAAACGAAACCAAACAAAGCGAACAATCGAATGTCGCTCGCCAATTATTGTTGGTGTGGTCAAGTCGTGCCAGCCAGCAACGATAAATTATCGCATTTCCATTCTGGCGATCTCACCCATCCAATGGACCGCGAATTGACCTTAGCAAGCGTTCCAAACCCAAAAGTTTCCGTCACTTCCGTTTCTTCCGTGGTCATCAAAATCTCAGGACACTGATCGTTTAGATTGCTCGAGCGTTTGGTGACCACGGAAGAAACAGAAACAACGGAAAAGAGTTCGACAGTTCAGTTCACCTCTCGCTCCGGATGCTACCGATCAGCAGTGAGATTTCATAGACAATCAGTGTGCGATTAGCGCAGATTAGTGTTCCGAACCAACGATCTTGTTTCTCCCAAAAAACTAATCTTATAATCGGGAACTAATCACTCAGTGGCTCGGAAAGCAATGGAATCAGAAACAGAAACAACGGAAAAGAGTTCGCTGCTCAGCTCACCTCTCGCTCCGGATGCTGCCGATCAGCAGTGAGATTTCAATGACAATTAGTGTTTGATTAGCGCCGATTAGCGTTCCGAACCAACGTCAATATTTCTTCTTAAAGCACCAATGCTCTCTAACGTTTGCGCCAGATCGACTCATCTGCGATTCCAAGCTCCGCCTGCATCTTTGCAATGTCGGACTTAAACCGTTTCGCATCAACCGGATACCCCTTGGTCGGTTTCAAGTTTGGAATTTTGGCTTGCCAAAATTGATTCCAGAGAACCATCACCACTTCACGGACATATTTTGAAACCATCGAAGCCAATGCCGTTGGCAAAAAGGATTCACCTTTCGCCTGAAACCGAATCACAACATCCCGGTCAGATTCTCGAAAGCTATAGTCGCTGACGTCAAGCGATTCAGCCCCGACCATCACGAACTCCTGCGTCACGCACTGCTGCAACAGCGCCGCGTACTTGCTTCTTCCACCATGCTTGTCACAACCGACTTCAACATCGTCGTCGGCCTGATCTAAAAGCTGCCGCACAATCTTCAACGTTTCGGTGGAAAGCAAAGTCGCTTTGTTACCTAACTCGTCGACCTGTGAATTAAACTGTTGAGCAAATATCGGAACGCAACAAAGCCGTTTGAGCGCCACACTATTTTTGCGGCAGCAAGCCTTGAATCGTTTAGCTTGACTGTGAATGGTTTCGATATCTGCTTTCAAAGGCAGCTTTAACGAATGCCCTGTCAGCCAAACCTGACGATCAAGCCGCTCATCCGCGAATTGGTCACTTTGGCTCCAAACCAAATCAACCAACTCGCTCCAGTCGGTTGGAATCACACCCGTCGTGGCGAGCAGAAACGAAAGGACACTGGTCTCTAGTTTCTCAATCGATCCCTTCGGCCGATAAACGTTCTTTGAATCGGCAACGAACAATTTACCATCCACGTCTTTGTTGGCAACGACATCCGCGAGCGCACGGTAGAGGTCCGTTTCAACAGTGGGCGTTTCCCACAACGTTCCGGTGATTGTTAGCGGTCCAAGATTGGGGCCGTAACCCGCTTCATCAGTTCCAATCAAAAACGGCACGCGATTTCCTTGTCAAATTTTGCGAAGTCTGTCCCGCATTCGCCATTCGCTGACTGAACGCATCCGTGAACTTCCGCATTGTCGACTTTTTAATCAAACAACGAAATGGTGCTTGGATGCCCATTTTGGTTCCAGTTGGCGGTTAGAAAGTTCTTGCGAACTCAAAAAATGAATATGGCAAACACGGTGCAAAGTAGAACACAAATTTGAGATCGCATCGCAATAGTGTTTCATTCGAGTACAGAATCAATTTCTATTAACTGCGATTAAAGGTCAAAACTGAATTTTTTTAATGGCGGAAATAAAGCTCCATCACGCTTTCTACCGTACCTCTACATCTCTGCGATACCGCAATTACTTTCAACAAAACAATTGATCGCTTTTTGGCATCAACATTGCATTCTCGCACACTTAAGGCTCCCCAGCTAAGCTGACAGTCTTGTTGATTTCTTACTGACATTCATTCTTCATATCGTTCCGCCAAAGAAATCTTCCAAGCTTGCCAATTGAGCAGCGAGAATTTTCGTCTAAGGATTTGGTCATCAATCCGTTCTCATTTTAGGCATCAACGGTAAAAAAATCTGAATCTATCGAGGAATACAAATGAAAACGCTCATCGCAACATCGACCGTCATCGTCATTCAGTTCTTGATGGTCAGCGCCGCACTCGCCCAAGGCGGAGGCATGGGAGCCGGAGGAGCGGGCGCGGGTGCAGCTTATAACGCGTATCAGAATCAAAACAATTTCCGCAACAACTATTGGGGAAACTATGTCCAAACGGATTTCATCACTGTCGAAGGATCCGCAATCCAATCTCTCAAACCGGAATCTTTGCGACTTGTTTTCGCAGTAACGGCACAAGAAAAAACATCGCTCGAATGCACCACCAAAGTCCATACCACGATTAAGCAAATCCGCTCTAGCATTCTTAACATTGGTATAGATAAAAAAGACGTCGTTGAAGATTTTATTGTCATCGTTCCCAGCTATCTTTGGAAACTTGAAACGTATGACAATTCAGGCAAATGGGAAAAATCTAAACAGACGCAATACCTGCGTGAACATCCAGATGGATTTCGGATGCAAACTAACCTTCATGTTCAATGCAAAGATGAACAGCAGGCTCTCAAGGTAATGGAGTTCGCTTTTCGCGAGGGTGTCACCGAAATCGTCTCATTTGATTATTGGCATTCCAATTTGGACCAAATCAAAAAAGACGTACTGAAGTCTGCGCTTGAGGAAGCAAAAGAAAAATCCTCGACCCTACTCAGCGTATTCGACGAAAAACCTCAAATTTTGAACGTGGCAAATTCGATCGAAGTCAAATTTCCTGAGGCGCTGTACAAGACAATTACGCCTACTCCGGCAAATGCCCAAGATCTCTTGCCCAACAACTGGCACAGCTATTTAAGGATCGCGGCCAATCGCCCATTAACAACGTTTTACGCTGGCCCCAAAGAGTATGCGGACTCGAGCCGACTTTCGCCCACTATGAACCCCGAAATTTCCGTTCATTCAAAAGTCACTTTGACTTATGGTTCGCCCAGCTGGAAAGAAGGCATTGAGATTCAGAAACTTAAAGCCAATTCTGAGGCGA
>CAZQQR010000172.1:6524-7716 GCA_964595515.1 uncultured Pirellulaceae bacterium | reverse complement strand
CGCTGAATGGTTTGGCCGAGCCAAATTGCTGATAACACCAACCTTCTCGAGAATTGCCAGCGAGATGTAAGTGATATCGACTTCCCACCAGCGGTGACCATGTTGCGCCGAGCGAGGATCGGCGTGATGATTGTTGTGCCAGCCCTCGCCGTTGGTCAAAATTGCGAACAGCCAGTTGTTACGGCTGTCTTCGCGAGTCTCGTAGTTGCGGTAACCCCACATGTGTGCCGCAGAATTAATCGCCCAAGTCACATGCCAGGTGTAAACCGTTCGCATGATCACCGTCCAGAAAAAGAACTGAGCCGTAAACCGAGCCACGCCTCCCTCAGGCGCCATCAACAACGCTAAACCATAACCAAGCCCGAGAAATGCAAGGGCATGAACGGCATAAACCCAAACCCAGTTAAGTCCTCGTTGCAACCACATGTAGTATTTGTCACGCATCAAATCGCGAACGTACCGATCATAGGCCGACGCTGTACTCAAGTCGCGGTTGTCAATAAACAACCATCCCATGTGCGACCAAAAACCACTGACGTGCGGAGTGTGGGGATCCGGTTGGTGATCGGAATGCTGATGGTGCACTCGGTGAACCAACACCCAGCGAGCGGGCGAATCTTGAAAACTGCATACACCCAGGGTCGCAAGCGTGTACTCAAACCATTTTGGACAATCAAACCCTCGATGAGTTAACAACCGGTGATAACCGGCTCCAATTCCCATCGAAGTAAAAATGTAATTTCCAATCGGAAGGAACAGCAATCCCCACCACGAAAAGAAATAACCCATGAACGCCATCGGAACCATCAAGTGCAACACGACGACGGGAATCAAATAAGACCACAAGATCTTACTTTGCTTGTTCACGCCTTCGGGACGTGGGATCCGCTCTTTTTTCGCAAGCCGATTTGATTCGGAATGAATGTCTTTAGCGATTTCATCCTGATCCGAACGGTTGTTGGAAGGTGCGACAGTCGACGTTGATTCAATTTCAGTTGCCATGGTTCTTTCGGGAATAAGCTATTCGGAAAAGCAATTCATTTGCTCTTCGCTGACGGCGCTGTTCTCTGTTGATTGTTAAACCTGAATAGTGGTTGGGAGGTTGCCAAGTGCTCACGTCAGAGTAAGCCATGTCAACTACCGATTCCACTGTCCCTTAAACTCCAGTCAGCACCGAAATTCAAAAAGACAC
>CAZQQR010000172.1:2340-6424 GCA_964595515.1 uncultured Pirellulaceae bacterium | reverse complement strand
TCAATCTGCCGCTGAAACGTCGTGAACGCACCCTTGTCACGATCTTTGCACTGCGTCAAAAGTGGTTTGAAATCTCGATAACTTGTAAACAGCGTGTTAAAGTCCGAACGCTGGAGTTCACGATGCGGATTCTGAATAATCCGTTGATGCAACGAGCTAACGGAGTTTGACAAACGATCGGCACTCGAGCAAATCTGTTCGTGAAATCCATGATCGTAAGTCGGCTCGACGATTCGTCGATGAACCACATGAGTTGCCTGACGGCACATCGCGTCCATGTTCGCCATCATTTGCACCAACATTCCATAATCCATTGCGGGCGTGTCCCCAAAAGTCTGCTTGAGTGTTTGCATTGAAAACTGGATGTCATCCAAGCGGTGATCGACCTCTGAAATTCCCAGATCATGAAACACGTTGTGAACGTTGTTCCATTGGACTTCGAACAGTCTGTAATCCCACTCTAAATCTTCAACCGGAGCGTTGGAAGCAATGCTTTGGCTGAAATTCGCGCAAGCCGTTTGAAATTCTCGAGCTGAACCCAATGCTACCGTTGGATTTTTGCAGTTTAACAGTTGAGCCATGCTAATGTTGTCAAACAGGCTCCCGGTATCTTGAGCAACCAAGTTTGCCATGTTCGACAAGTATTGCCGATCAATCTGAACAGGAAGCCAAAGCTGTTCACTAATATGCCGACCCGTGTTTTCAATTTTGGCAACTGACCTACGTAGGCGTTCGTCTCGAAACTGATGCAGGTTCCGGCTGAAGTCTTTCCACTGATTGATACACTGAGAATAAGCACTAACAATTGTGTCGTAGTCGCCCCGCCGCAAGATCGCCATTGATTGCGAAATGGAAGCTTGAAGATTCTTGCCTTTGGTCATCAACTCGCGGCCGCCCTGACGATTTCGGCAAACATAATAAACGTCGTTGAGCAAATGGTTGTAGTCGGCCGACAGCTGTTCGCCCAATCGAGCAATCTCACGTCGATCGACTTGTGGTTGGATCTGAAATACTCCGCACAATTTTTGATCCAACTCGGCGATCGTGTTGACGAATCCTGAACATTCCGCCGTAAGTCCGCCGGAATTTTTCAAGCGATAAGAAAGCATCCGCCAATCTCGATCGACAATTTGAAAATCATCCACCAATGGATCGACGGTTGGATAGATCTGTGCTTTGCGAGAGATCAACTCAATGTTCGCTTGAACCTTGAGCGCATCCGCCAATAGTGGCCGCAACTGTGGCGACTCATATTCGTGACGACGAATTTCATCCATCAACTGTGTGCAAGCTCGGCTCCACGACTTTAAATAGCGACGAGCTTGAATCATCTGAGGCGAGACTTCGACAACCACCGGTCGGCCCTGTCCCGGCCTTCCTTGCCCTGGCCTACCCTGCCCCGGTCGGCCTTGACCGGGAACGAAATTCGGCTGAACTGGACGGCCTTGGTTTCCTGGTTGGCGCTGTGGTTGATTTTGCTCCAACTGAGATTCGATCAAACCACGTAGAAGATCCTGGACAAACTCGCGTCGTTGCTGACGAGGGTCTTGACCGTTGGCGACCGAAATCCAAATGAGCGATACAACGAGAACGGCGGGTGTTAATAAACTTTTCACGGAGAGAGCTTTCTAAAAAACCGTGGTTGTTCGGTAATCAAAATGGGAACATTGGCACTGCGATAACGTTGCCAATGCGACAAGATCTACTTAGGCTTGTGCACGTTGTGACAGTTCGCACAATTCGAAGCCGCCTTTAGTTTTGCTTTGAAAGTCGCATCCTTGTCCACCGCTGCCTTGGCCGCCTTAACTAGGGCCTTGGTTTTGGATTCCCAGCTTTTCTGATCGCCCTTAGGCGGTTTCAGTTTTGCCATCTGCGTATACAGGTCATGCAGTTTTTTCTTCTCTTCATTAGACGCTTTGTCCGTCGCGACTTTTTTGATCAATCCCTTTTTGTGGGCGACGTCCATGATCTCTTTGATTGTAAGCTTCTTTTTCGGCTCATCGTCATCCGCGATCGCAGTGGCGGCTCCGACAGGGATGGCCACGAGCAATATCAGCAGAATGGCTTTGGCAAAACCTATTGGGGTGTTTTTGCGGGAATGATTCATCAGACAATCCTTTACGAACTAAAAACATTTTTGCTTCGCAACATCCAAGAGCGTTAGAAGCATCACAGCATTGTAGCAAATTCAATTCCGAGTCTACTAACTCAAGCAGTCAGCAATCGAAGAAGTCGTATTTGAATGCAGAACATTTCTTCGAGATATCAATGAATAGTGCTGTCTGCCAAAAAGCGCTCTCGATTCGAAACAGAATCTTACGTGGAAAGAAATCTTTTTGGACAGATAATTGCGATGCGTTATTCAGCCAAATGCCCCGACTGACATCGGTACAATTGGATTCGATTTTGATTACACTGGAGCGGTGTTTTGGCAACTCGATGAACAATTGGATTCCACGATGAAGCGCTTCCAGATTTTCTGCTTACTTGTTTTTTGCAGTCTCTTTTTCACAAACGACATGCTGGGCCAAACCACGCCCTCGGCTGGAATGACTCGTCATCCAGATGTCAGCAAAACGCACATCGTATTCTCTTATGCCAATGATCTTTGGATCGTTGATCGAGACGGAGGCGTCGCGTCGCCTTTGGCAAGCCCCGCCGGCGCGGAACGTTTTCCTCGATTCAGCCCCGACGGAAAACAGATCGCTTTTTCTGGTAACTACGAGGGTGGCACAGACATCTACACCATCCCGACAGCCGGTGGCGATGCAAAACGAATCACGTTCCACCCTTCATCGGAGTCGCTTTGTGACTGGACGCCAGATGGAAAATCTCTTCTGTTTTCAAGTAACGGCATGGCTGGACTTGGACGACAACCGCAACTGTTTACGATCGGCGTCAAGAAAAACCCTTTGGCCAAACAGCTTCCCGTTCCTTACGGAACCAACGGAACAATCAGTGCCGACAAAAAATGGTTGGCCTATACACCTCATTCGCGCGACACTCGAACTTGGAAACGATATCGTGGCGGCATGGCGTCAGACGTTTGGTTGTTCAACCTAAAAGACAAAACGTCGAAACAGATCACCGATTTCGAAGGCACCGACAGCTTTCCGATGTGGCACAAATCTAAGGTCTACTATTTGTCAGATGCAGGTGATTCACATCGTTTGAATATCTGGTGCTACGATTCTGATTCCGAAGAACGTGAGCAGGTTACAGAATTTGACGAGTTCGATTGCAAGTGGCCTTCGATTGGTCCAGGAAAAAGCGGTAACGGCGAAATCGTATTCTCCAACGGCCCCAAGCTTTATTTGCTTGACTTGAAATCCAAAAAGTCAAAAACCGTTGACATCAAAATCCCCGGTGACCGGCCGAGCCTGCGTCCAAACAAAGTCGATGCTTCCGATTTTGTTGAGTGGGCGGAGATTTCAAAAACAGGAAAACGAATCGCGGTCGAAGCCCGTGGCGACATCTGGACCGTGCCCGTCAAAAACGGCGCTCCCAGAAACATGACCAAAACCAGCGGCGTTGCCGAACGCCAACCTATCTGGAGTCCTGATGGACGATGGATTGCTTATCTTTCCGACAAAACTGGCGAATACGAAGTCTACGTGACCCAATCCGACGGTCGTGGAGAAACAACACAATTGACTGATGACGGTGATTGCTTCCGATTCATGGGCGGATGGTCACCCGACTCCAAACATCTGACTTACAGTGACAAAACGGGAAAACTGTTCCTACTAACGATCGAGTCGAAAGAATCGAAACTGATCGACACCGACCCAATGGCTGATCAGATCGAACCTAATTGGTCTCATAACTCGGAATGGCTTTGCTACAGCAAAGCGTCGGACGAACGTGCCCCTGTAAGCAGCATTTGGGTCTACAACGTCAAAGACGGAACGCGGAAACAGCTGACTGAAAACTACTACAACGATACTGGCCCAGTTTTTGACAATAAGGGTGAGTACATTTTCTTCCATAGCAATCGATCGTTCACTTCGCCGCAGTACGAAGACCTTGGCACATCATTCATTTACGCCGGCACGGACGTGATGATGGCAATGCCGTTGCGGGC
>CAZQQR010000172.1:0-2240 GCA_964595515.1 uncultured Pirellulaceae bacterium | reverse complement strand
GAAGACTCAAAAGAAGAAGACTCAAAAGAAGAAGACTCGAAAGAGGATGATTCAAATGAAGACGACGAATCAGAACCCGCCGATAAATCGGAAGACGATTCTGAGGATGGAGATTCGAAATCAAAAGATACTGACGAGAAACCTGAATCTAAAAAGAAGAACAAAGGCGACAAAAAAGACGGAAAGAAGGACGACAAAGACAAACCGATCAAGATTGAGTTTGAAGGAATCGAACACCGAGCCTTTCAGCTTCCTGTTGGCACTGGAAGTTTCGGCGGGCTTGTCGTCAACCACAGCAATCAATTGATCTATTCGGAGAGACCCAGCTCGGGGCCTCCATCGATCAAGATTTTTGATTTGTCCGCTGATGAAAAGAAAGCAGAAACTGTCGTAACCGGAGCGGGGAACTTTGGCATCACCGCCGATGGCAAAAAACTGTTTGTCTTTTCTCGCGGCGACGTCTATGTGATCGCGGCAGCAAAAGGACAAAAGCTGGATAAAAAAGTCTCGACCGACAACATGACGGTTTCGATTCAACCGCGTGAGGAGTGGAAACAACTACTGCGAGAAGCTTGGCGGCTTGAAAGAGATTTCTTCTACGACCCAACCATGCACGGCGTGGATTGGGACGCGGTCTGGGATCAGTACCAAGCCATGCTTGAAGACTGTGCCTCACGAGCAGACGTAGGATTCTTGATTGGCGAGATGATCTCAGAACTGAACGTCGGTCACGCTTATTACCGTGGTGGCGGCGACGTTGAATCAGGTCCGTCAAGTGATGTTGGGCTTCTCGGCTGTCGCTTCGAAGCGGACGGCGATGCTTACAAGATCGCAGAAATTTTCCAGGGCGCTGTTTGGGATGTGGACGCGAGAAACCCGCTTGTCATGGCCGGCGTCAAAACAGGACAGTACGTTTTGGCGGTCAACGACCAAGAGCTAACGACTGATACGAATCCGTATTCGGCCTTCGCTGGAACGCGAGGTCAAACGGTTCTGCTTACCATCAGTGATGACAAGGAAATCGACGACGATGATAAACGTGTTGCGGTTCGCACGATTCGCAGTGATAACAATTTGCGTTTCCGCGGCTGGATCGAAGCCAAAAGAAAACGCGTCGAAGAGAAAACAGACGGCAAGGTCGGTTACATCTATGTGGTGAACACTGGGGTGCCTGGGCAAAACGATCTCGTCCGTCAATTCTTCGCTCAGTTAAACAAAGAAGCTTTGATCGTGGACGATCGCTGGAACGGTGGCGGTCAAATCCCCACACGATTTATCGAGTTGCTGAATCGGCCTGTTACGAACTATTGGGCTCGCCGTGACGGCCGCGATTGGACTTGGCCGCCAGATTCGCATCAAGGACCAAAGTGCATGTTGATTAATGGCATGGCTGGTTCGGGTGGTGACATGTTCCCGTCACTTTTCAAGCAGAACAAACTTGGCAAGCTGATTGGAATGAGAACCTGGGGTGGATTGGTCGGCATCTCCGGCGGCCCCGGTTTGATCGACGGCACGAGCGTGACGATGCCGTCGTTCGCGTACTACGAAAAAGATGGTTCATGGGGCATCGAGGGACATGGGGTCGATCCTGATATGAAGGTCGTCGATGATCCTGCAAAAATGCAAGACGGTGGTGATCCGCAACTGGATGCCGCGATCGATTTGATGTTAAAAGAAATCGAAGCCAGCGGCTACAAGGCTCCCAAACGTCCCGCGTATCCGAATCGAAGCAAATTTGGAATTGCCCCGAAGGATAAGTAGTTTGTCTCAATGCCGTCCATCCGTACTCGGTATCAATGTAAGTCCCGGAGTGACGACAGTTTCTAGCCCCGGAATTTAATTCCGGGGTTAGGCAGACACCAAGAAGAACACTAGTCCCGGATGGGACGGCATTTGGGATCTCCAGAGCATACAATTCGCGGCTTGTGCAGAAAATTGAAGCCGCCAATTCCACGACGTAACCCAGATACCGCATTCGTGCAAACGTTAACATGATCGTGGCGGTCACCGTTGCGTGTTGCTACAACATAGTCGGTAAAGCATTGCTTGTTTCTGACTTCCAACATGGCTTAGACTTTGGGTTTGCACTTCCAATGCCGTCCCATCCGGGACTGGGTATCTGTTTTTAACTTTTCCCGGCACTGAAGTGCCGGGCTAGAAAATGTCGTTCCTCCGGAACTAACGTGCATCGCAAATAAGACCTGAGCCCCAACCTCGCGGCACAGACCGGTGTGACAGCA
>CAZQQR010000171.1:0-11902 GCA_964595515.1 uncultured Pirellulaceae bacterium | reverse complement strand
CAAAAACTGGCCGCTCGATTCGCCATTAAAAACAAAACAATGAATTCCGGTCTCGTCATTCAGGAACTCAATGCACTTCGTAGCGGCTTCGATGGCGAAATTCATATCGATTCATTGACTCGAACGATATACGCCACCGACGCATCGGCCTATCAAGAGACCCCAATTGCGGTCGCAATACCCAAATCAGAATCAGATATCCAAAAACTGATTCAGCTGGCCGCCCAACATTCCGTCGGTATCATCCCTCGGACCGCCGGAACATCGCTTGCAGGACAAGTCGTCGGATCGGGAATTGTGGTCGACGTCTCAAAACACTTCACCAAAATCATTCGTGTCGACGAATCCGAAAAAACGGTGACCGTTCAGCCGGGTGTCATTCGGGACGAACTCAACCGGCATCTTGAACAGTTCGGACTCCTGTTCGGCCCTGAAACTTCGACCGCCAATCGTGCGATGATTGGTGGAATGGTTGGCAACAATTCTTGCGGCTCCAACTCTGTTGTTTACGGAAGCGCGAGAGACCATTTGATAGAAGTCCGTGGTTTTCTCAGCGACGGATCGGAAGCTGTTTTTACTGCTGTTGACGAAACAGAATTTGACGAAAAATGCAAACTCGACTCGCTCGAAGGTGATATCTATCGTGGTACCAAACAACTGCTGAGCAACTCAGACGTTCAGACGGAAATTCGAAATCAGTTCCCAAAACCAGAAATCCCTCGCCGCAACACCGGCTACGCGATTGATCTTCTGATTGATTCGGATGCATTAGATCCGGACCAAAACAACTCGCGGGAAAACAACTCGGGCGAAAAACACTCGGGCGAAAAACATTCCGGTGACCGGCCTTTCGATTTTTGCAAATTGATTGCCGGTTCGGAGGGGACGCTGTTTTTTGCTACTGAAATCAAATTGCGATGTCTTCCGCTTCCACCACCAGTATCAGGGTTGCTCTGCGGTCATTTCGAAAGCGTCGACGCCGCTCTCCGAGCAACTTTGATTTCGGTTGAACATTCGCCGTATGCGGTTGAGTTAATCGACCACTTTATCCTTGAAGGCGCTGCTCGCAATCGAGAACAAAAAGCGAACGCGTCATTTGTAATTGGCGAGCCCTCAGCAATCCTCGTGACTGAGATTCGAGGCGACACCCAAGCCGATGTTTTAGCAATCACCAATGAAATCGAACAGCAGTACAAAGATGCAGAACTAGGGTATGCCTTTCCGGTGTTGTTCGGGGACGAGACGAAAAAAGTCTGGCAGCTTCGAAAAGCAGGCCTGGGAATCGTTGCTAACATCCCCGGCGATGCCAAACCGTGCGCAGTAATCGAAGACACCGCGGTCGCTGTTGCTGATTTGCCAGAGTTCATCCAAGAGTTCAATCAAATCCTGAAAGACCGTTTCGGTTTCGAATGTGTTCATTACGCCCACGCGGGCTCAGGAGAAATTCATCTTCGGCCAATCTTGAATTTGAAAACCGCCGAGGGCAACCAGCAGTTTCGCGATGTCGCCGAAGCCATTGCGGCGCTCGTCAAAAAGTATCGTGGCTCGCTCAGCGGTGAGCACGGTGATGGCCGCTTGAGAGGAGAATTCCTTGAGCGAATGATCGGCACCAAAAACTACGAGCTCATTCGCGAAATCAAGAAGCTCTGGGATCCTAAAAGTGTTTTCAACCCCAACAAGATCGTCGATACACCGGCGATGAATACGCAGTTGCGATATGAACCTGGCATGGTGACACCTCAGCATTCAACCGTGTTTGATTTTACGCCAGAGCAGGGGGTTTTGCGGGCGGCTGAACTTTGTAGCGGATCGGGGGATTGCCGGAAAACCGTGCAAGCCGGCGGGACGATGTGCCCAAGTTACATGGCGACCAAGAACGAATCGGACTCGACCCGAGCCAGAGCGAATATGCTTCGCCATGTTTTGACTCACCCAACCAACGAGCAGCACCCGTTTGACAACGAAGATCTCAAGAACGTAATGGACCTCTGTCTTTCCTGCAAAGGTTGTAAACGCGAGTGCCCATCTAACGTTGACGTGGGGAAATTGAAGGCTGAATTTCTGCAAGGATACTACGACGCGAACGGAGTTCCTGCTCGAGCGAAACGGATCGCGAATTTCAGCAAGAGCATGAGCCTTGCCGCCAAAGCACCCTGGCTATTCAACTTTCTGGCTGGCAATGTCTTGACAGGTGGGTTGATGAAACGGTTTGCCGGTTTTGCGCCCGAGCGAAGCATCCCCCGGCTTCATCGGCAAACACTTAAACATTGGTTTCAGCGCCACCAACCGCATCCCAATGCTGGCCAACATGGAAAAATATTTCTGTTTTGTGACGAGTTCACAAACTTCAACGACACGCCTGTTGGTATCGCCGCCATTGAACTATTGGAGCGGTTAGGTTTCGAGGTTGAGATACCCGCTCATGTCGAAAGTGGTCGGGCGGCAATGTCCAAGGGACTGCTTCGCCAAGCTCGTGGATTTGCCGAATCCAATGTCCGGTCACTGAATGAAATCGTGACCGAGGAAACACCGCTGATCGGAATCGAGCCATCGGCGATTCTCAGTTTTCGAGATGAATACCCAAGTCTTGTCAGACCAGAACTTCGCGAGCAAGCCAACGGTTTGGCGAAAAATATTTTGATGATCGATGAATTTCTCGCGTTGCAGATTGAACGAGGAATCGTAAGCTCGCATCCCTTTGAGGCGAGCGAACAAATCATCCGGCTGCACGGGCATTGTCATCAAAAAGCTTTGGCGTCATTAAAACCGACCATCCAGATGTTGCAATTGCCCAAGGGCCAACGAGTACGTTTGATCCCATCAGGATGTTGCGGGATGGCTGGATCGTTTGGTTACGAATCTGAACACTACGACGTCTCGATGCAAATTGGCGAACTGGTTTTGTTTCCGACGGTTCGAGACGAGCCGTCGACTTCGATCATCGCCGCCCCCGGGACGAGTTGTCGCCACCAGATTGCCGACGGAACGAATCGTCAAGCATTGCATCCGGTGGAGATACTACGTGCGGCTTGGAAAGAGTAACCAACCCGCGAGTTGCAACAAAAAAGGTCGACACATGCCAACAGTCGCTTGCTCAGCTTTTGGGCTTCTCAGCTTTTGGGCCTTCAAGATTCTGCTTTCGGCTACATTCCCAATATTGAAAAAACTCGTAAAATGAGCGATTCAAAAATTACCCATAGACTGACTTTCTAATGTCAATCGAACAAAAGATCTTCCATCACACGTATGAAAATGGGCTGACACTAGTCGCTCAACCCATGCCTTGGCTCGAATCAGCTGCTTTTTCGATCTCGGTTCCGGCGGGGTGCCGTTTCGATTCTGATGACAAACGAGGCGTGGCTAATTTCGCCTGTGAAATGGTCCAACGCGGCTGTGGCAAATACAACAGCCGCGAGTTCATCGAAGCCCTGGAATCTTTGGGCGTCGATTTTTCTTCTTCCGCATCGCTTTACAGCACAAACTTTGGCGGGGCGATGCAGGCGTCACAGCTGCACGATACGATTTCAGTTTATGCTGACGTGCTTCGTCGTCCGATCTTTCCTGCTGACCAACTCGAGGATGGCAGGTTAGTTTGTTATCAGGAAATCGCGGCCATCTCCGACGATCTCGCACAGCGAACGATGCTAAAGCTGAGAGAGAATCATTATGGCGCACTCGACGGCAGACACTGCGAAGGAAGCATGGAGTCAGTTGCCGCGATCACTCTCGACGACATCAAATCATTCTACGAAACGAATTATCGACCCAACGGTTTGATTCTGGCTTGTGCTGGAAAACTTGATTGGGAGCCACTCAAAAAACACATCGGTTCTCTATTTGATGATTGGTCGCCCAAGGAATGTAAGGAACCGGTCGCAAAAGAGCCGCAGCACGGCAACGATCACATCACGCACGAAAGCGAACAAACTCACATCGCAATCGCCTATTCGGGGTTACCTTACTCACATCCCGACTATTATTTGAATCGTGGAGCCGTTGGCGTCTTGAGTGGCGGAATGAGTTCACGCCTGTTTACAGAAGTCCGCGAGAAACGGGGGTTGTGTTACACCGTGTTCGCGACCAGCCACACGTTAAAAGACAAAGGTGCCGTCATTTGTTACAGCGGCACCTCAAGCGATCGGGCTCAGCAAACGTTGGACGTGATTATCGAAGAGCTTAAGAAACTGGCGGACGGAATCAAAGAAGACGAACTGCGACGTCTCAAAGTTCAAATTCGAAGTGGCCTGATTATGCAGCAAGAATCCTGTCGTGCTCGTGCTGGTTCCATTGCTGGTGACTGGCTTCATCTGGGACGTGTCAAAACGCTTGATGAAGTCAACGATCAGATCAATGGTTTGACCGTCGACGCGATCAATCAATATTTGGCTGCCAACCCGCCAGCAAACTTTGACGTGGTCACTCTTGGCCCGCAACCTTTGGAGAACAAAGATGGAATTTCGGCAACATCAGCTTGATAATGGATTATCCATTCTGGCCGAATGCAACTCACAAGCTTACACCTCGGCTTTCGGATTTTTCGTCCGCACGGGCTCTCGTGATGAGACGCCAAAAATTGGTGGTGTCAGTCATTTCCTGGAGCACATGGTTTTCAAAGGTACGCCCAACCGCTCGGCGGCCCAGGTGAACCTTGAACTGGATGAAATGGGTTCGGCAAGCAACGCCCGTACTAGCGAAGAAAGCACGATCTATCACTCGAAAGTGCTGCCTGAATTCCAGACTCAAATGGTCGAACTTCTCAGCGACATCTTGCGCCCCTCGCTTCGCACCGAAGACTTTGAGACGGAAAAGAAAGTCATCATCGAAGAGATTCGAATGTACGAAGACCAACCGCCCTATGGAGGCTATGAGCGAATCATGTCTGAGTATTTTGGCGATCATCCGCTGGGACAAAGCGTACTGGGAACTGTCGAGACGGTTTCGGCGCTGACCGCTGAAGACATGATGAGCTATTTCAAGGAGCAGTACAGTCCGACCAATATTTGCCTCGCCGCCGCAGGCAAAATTGACTTTGATCAACTCGTCGATGATGTTCAACGAGCGTGCGGTCACTGGGAGAGATTTGAACCTGGTCGAAATAAACAGTTAGCGGACTATCAAACTGGTTTCGTAACCATGCACAAACCCGCTGCTCACCAACAATACATTTTGCAGATGGCTCCCGGCCCATCTAACGAAGAAGAAATTCGTTATGCAACGGCGGTAATGGCAGCGATCATTGGTGATGATGGAGGTAGCCGGCTGTACTGGGAGTTCATTGACAAAGGACTTGCAGAGTCCGCGGGGATGGGAGCCTACGACTACCAGGGTAGTGGCGCCATCATGACATATATTTGCTGTGCACCTGAGGAAGCTCAGGCCAACCTCGAGCGATTGACAAAACTTCAACGCAAAGTCCGGGACGAAGGAATCACGCAAAAAGAACTCGACCTCGCCAAACGAAAAATTGCTTCCCATATTGTTTTGGCAAGTGAACGCACCAACAGCCGAATGTTTTCTATCGGAGGTCAATGGCTGTCCGACCAGCCGTTCAAATCCGTGGGTGAGATTGCAGAGATCTACGAATCGTTAACTTTGGAACAGGTTAACAATGCACTTCAACAATTCCCGTTGGATAAAAATATGACCGTCGCTGTTGGTCCTTGTGAAGAGTTGACACCAGTCACATAAAAACTCGGCCATCTGCTGAGTGCTTGAATTTGGCTGCGGTTTCACGCATTTCGGTTCGTTTTTCAACACCAAAAACCAGTAAATGCGAATTTCATGGCAAACCTCCAACGCATGCGTTACATTGAAGTTTGCATGAAGCTGACAGTGAGACCCGATTGTGATTCAATCGGGAGGTGATTGGTTTCGCAGCGGCCCAACCACAGGATTGCGTAGGCATGTGGCCGAATCGAGATTTTGCATGAAAGGATCAACATGCCCACAGTACTTGTAGTTGATGATACCGCTGTCGACCGAAGGTTAGCTGGCGGTTTGCTCGAGAACGCACCCAACGTTGACGTCTGCTATGCCGAGGATGGCGACGATGCGTTGGTTCAAATCAGTTCGAGGCTTCCAGACATTGTTGTCACTGATTTGCAGATGCCTGGCATCGATGGATTAGAACTGGTGACCACGATTGGCCGAAGATTCCCCGAGATCCCAGTGGTTCTAATGACCGCTCATGGAAGTGAATCAGTGGCGGCTCAAGCCTTGGCCAACGGAGCCGCAAGCTTCGTTCCAAAATCAGAACTGGCCGAAAATCTGGTCGAAACAGTCATGCACATTTTGGTGCTTGCCGAATCCGATTCGCGATACAAGAAACTTGTCAGTTGCGCAACGAAAACTGACTTTCAATTTGAATTGGATAATGACCCAACCATCGTTGACCCACTGATTGATATGGTTCAACAAGTCGCCATTTCTCAAGGGCTATTGGGACCCAATAATCGGGTTCAACTCGGAGTCGCCTTGGAACACGCTTTGTTGAATGCAATGATTCGAGGCAATCTGGAAATCACCCGTGAAGAGATGCCCGTTCTTGATCACCAAGTCGTTCGGCTAAAGAACGAGCAGGAGCCTTATTGCCGGCGGCGCGTCTTTTTCCGCTCGCTGGTTACTCCGGACTCTGCCCAATTCACCATCCGTGACGAGGGCGACGGTTTCGATGTTTCAAAAGCACCCGAGTCTTCTGATCCAGAAAGTTTTCGCGAGGGCGTAGGTCGTGGACTTGTCCTGATCAAAGCGTTTATGGACGAAGTCGTATTTAACGAATCTGGAAACGAAGTTCGACTCACGAAGTTTCGGACGGACGCTCCCTCCAAACCAAAGTGATTTCGCAGCACAACACAACAAATGCCGCTCGCAGTGAATCTAGCAACGTATTTCACCTGCTAGATCCTTTTTACTGTGACTCAAGGAGTCTTACTGCGTAAAAGCGTTGACGCTCGTCTCACGCCAAATGTCTTCGTTACCGGAGATATCAAGCGGAGCCGATAAGTTTGGCGAAATGTAAATCAACTCATGCCGAAGCCGCTGTTCGACTTGTTGGTCACTGGCAACGGCAGACAATTCGTATTCCAGATCGGGATCGAATTCATCGGGATCAATTCGAACGTTCGTGCTGTAATCAACATACTCGACTGGGATTCCAAGACTCGCCACCGGTTCAAATCGCGGAGCCGGTTCGTCGTAGGTCACTGAGTCGTAAACTGGAGCCACGTCCTCATAAACTCTTGGAGGCATCGGGCGGCCGCCGTCAAAAGTTGTTGGAACCGCGTTGGCTTCAACAACGTCTTTGTGATTTGGCAGAATCCGAACATCGGCACCAAGCGAATGGAACATGTCACGCATGTGGTCGTGACAAGTGAACATTAGAATCTGGTAGCCATTTCGAGAGAAATCATAAAGCAATTCAGCCGCGGCACGTGCTCGCTGCCCATCAAAGTTCACCAATACGTCATCGAGCACCATCGGAACTGAGGCACCTCGCCGAGCATAGGCACTGACCAGCGACATTCGTAGGCTGAGGTAAATTGCTTCTCGAGTACCACGACTCAGTTTATCCACAGGAATCGTCTCGTCCTGAGAATTGTCAACCAGCAACTCTTCACCCGTCATCCGAGTCCAGATTCTCGTGTATCGCCCTTCGGTGAGACGTTCCAAATAGTTGGAGGCTTCGCGAAGTGTTTCGGGCTGACGTTTGGACTCGTAGCTATCTCGGATCATCTCCAACATTTGCGTTGTCGAAGCAAAAATCTGCCACTCTTTTTGAAGCTGCGTAATTTCAGCATTAATTGAATTCAACTCAAGGTTCGCCATATCCAATCGCGAATCCTCACCGAGGACTTTGACTTCCTGAAGAAACTCACCACGCTGTTGATGCAATCGTGTTTGCTGCTCCTTGATGGTTTCGATTTTTGACTGCGAAGTCTCCCATTGAGCTTCGAGACCTGTTGTACCGTAGGCATCCAACAACAGACGAAGATCTTCCTCCGCGTAATGTTTCCCAAGTGCAGCGGTAATTTGCTCAGTAAGGTTTTCCCGTTTTGAGAACAGTTTTCGGCGTTGAGAATGCTTGGTCGCGAACTGCCGATACATGTCTTCCGAATCTGCCCCAACAACGGCGAGCAATCGACGTTTTTGACCAAGCACTTTGTCCAGGTCACGCTTGGCTTTGTTCAATCGAGAACGAAGCGATTTGTATTTGTTGGCAAACTCTTTACGAGTGTTTACAAACGAACGTTGCTCATTGATCGACTTGTTCAATTGAGTCAAACGCTCAACTAGATCGGGACTGTGGAACGACATGCCGGTTTCATGGACCATCAAGTCGATTCGCTGATTCAAAGAATTCAATTCCTTTTCCCGCTCGACTTTTTCAGCTTTGAATTGATCCAGCCGCGTGTGAAACGTTGAAATCCGGTCAGCTCGTTGGATAATTTCTTTTAGCTGATGTGGTTCGAGAATCTCTGGAAGCCCAGCCGTTCGCAGACTAGCCCGCCACTGCTCGTCCGCTTTCTTGACTTCGCGTTCCTGATTTGAAATTCGACGCCGAACGTCTTCTTGAACACCGCGAGTGGTCTGCACACGGCCTTCAAGTGGAACCAATTCTTCCAAACGCATCAAACGAGACTCGGCATCTTGAAGCTCCAATTCCCACTGCCCCATCACAGACGCTGGAAGTTGTCGTTCAACCTCGTCACGTTCATGTTTAGCTCGTTTTAATTGCTGGCGAACGATTTCAATCTGATGCCGAAAATCATCCAGTTCTTCTTTCGCCTGACGCTCCCAATGGTACTTAAGTGCCATTGCGATAAAGCCCGCGATGGTTCCTAGAAAGATCAACGTGATCCCTAGTTGCTGGGCTGTATCGCTTAACCAAGTCCCGTGTTTTAGCGTGTCGATCAGACCGAACCCGAACAGCACAACGCCGAGGATAAAGATAGCTCCCACAATCGAGAGTTTTTCAACCGGCAACACCTGTTCGTTGACGATCGTATCAACATCTCGCTCCATACTATGACGTGAGCGGTTCAGTTTCTCGATTTTTTCTTCGAGTTCGATTCGCCGTCTCAGTCGATTGACGTACCGGCCGGTGTCTTCGAGTGATTCCGAAGCGCCTTGTTCGGCAAGTGACGAGCCCAACCGTTCCTGATGTTGACCGAGATCAAATTCGATTTTTTCAAGCTCACCCTGGAACTTGTTCATTCGATCTTTTTGTTCCATCAACGTTTTGCCGGTTGTCTGTAGACTAACCAAACCTCGATTCCCAAGATCGCGAACGTCGCGGGCTTTGATTTTTAGCTGTTGCCCCAGCCCGTCGACTTCGCCCACCATGCTATTTTCGATGGTGTCGATTTCTTCACCGAGCTTGCTAACCTGTCGTTGAAGCGATTCAACCCAAGGCATGTGCTCGGTGACGGCTTCGATTCGAGATTTCTGTGCCCAGAGATTGCGATTAATCGGAAGCGCCATCGCCTCGGTCTTGATCGTTTTTCGCTGGCCCTTGATTTGATCGATTCGCTCTTTGGTCTGGGCGACTTTTGCGTTAAGCCGGTCAAGCTCTTTGATAGAAACGTCCCGCTCATCAGGAAGCGTTCCGATTGCTTTGACCTGTTCCGAAAGCAGTTTTCGCGATTGCCATCGGTCAGAGATTTGCATCGCAATTTCGAGCAATCGCGATTCTCGTTCGTTCGCTTTTAGTTCCAACTCAATGTCGGACAGCTGGTTGTTGATGTCGGTGGTTTCGGCAGCCATCCGCGACCAACGCTTGGATCGTTGTTTTAGTTCGTCGATTTCTCGCAGCAGTTTTTGCTTTCGCTCAGACAACTCTGCCAACCGGGATTCCTTTTTGGCGTCGCTTCCCCAGATTTTCTCTCGCCGCTCGCGGAGATCTCGCATCACGTCGATCAGCGAGACGCGGTCCAAACCGCTTGTCAATTTGTATAACTGATCCGCAGCAGCCGTACTGTTGAGCGCACCAAGCTCCTGAATTTCTCGCAGCCCAATTGCAAACACATTGGTAAAAATGGATTCATCAATATCGCTCATCAACGAACTGAGGTGAGCCCGACCGTGAACCGATCCGTCGTGCGAATCAGTCACCGCCAAATCACCGATGGGATCAGAATGACGATTGGGATCAACATGTCGTTGAATCTCAAATGTTCCTGTCGGAGTGACGATATCCATCGAACCGCCGGCAAGTCCCCCGTAAACGGGCGGAGTATATTTCCCGAGACGATCCGGAGAGAACCCGAACATCATCGAGCGAATAAACTGCATCAACGTCGTTTTTCCGGCTTCGTTGTAACCACAGAAAATGGTCATATTGTCAGAAAGCGACTCAACTGTGAGTCCTTTCCAGACACCGAATCCGTCGACTTGCACGTCACTAATTTTCATCGTGATTTTCCTTATCCAGCCGTTCGCATTTTGCCGCCGAACAATATGGTTCGGTGACAGGTCCATTGCGTATTTTGATTAGACTTCGAGTTCGATCGGATCGACTCGTTCTTTGTGTTTACCTAGATACTCCACGCCCAAAAGCGCCGCCTTACGAAGCACATCTTCGCGTCGAGCAGGAGAGACTTGGCCCATTCCAGCGGTGACTTTTCCTTGAACAGTTTGAGGCATGTATTCATGCAAGTGAAGTTTGAGCGACTCATCACTTTGATATCGCCCTGTCACTCGCAAGTACTCGCCGAGAAGCGTGTCTTCTTCATACCATTCAATCGGAAGACTGTTGGGAGCTTCGACATTAAGCACGACCGACCAAAGCCCTTTGTCGGAACGCCCAAATTCATCTCGCAACCATTCCAGCAAATCCGATTTCCATTCTTTTTTCCGAATCGCCGGATTGAAATCTCCATCGGTCGCCAAGAACCAGTTGCATAGCACGACTTGGTCAGTGGTGTCCGCCATGATTTTCAAAGCCCGCTCGCCAAGCTCGTTCTTAAGCTCCTCGATCTGGACTTGTTCGCTGATGGCGACTTTTTGTGGCATCCAACGAACGCGATCTGACTCAACGTTTTGAACGCGAAGTTTCCCTGCTGAATCTACCCGGCAGATCTTGAATCCATGCAGTCCGGGCTCTTTGCTGGAACGAGCCTGAGGGGAACCAGGATAGACGATCATCGTTCCGGGTTTTTCAAGCTTCGTTGATTTATGACGTCCACCCATTGCCCAGTAGCGAATATTTTGTGCGTTGAGCGACGTTGATTCGAACTCGCCATGAACCATCGCGATAGTGAAAACTTCGCCATTGGGAGCCGCGAAGTCTGCACCATTTTTTCGCTGTGGATCATACCCCGCCGACATGATTCGCGCGACTGTTTCACCATCGCGCTCATGGTCCAATTGCTCAACGACGGATGAACAGAATGTAATCACGTTTTCTGGTAGTTCAATTGAACTTGGCCATCGATCCGGCTGGTCGCATTCGCCAGCGGACCAATAAACATGAATGTCTTTGTCGGCCAATCGTTCAAATTGTCCAAGCAAAAACGCAGCCGCCCGGGCGTTACCTGATTCGAAATCGAAAAGGTCGCCAGCTAAAAGAACAAAGTCAACGCGCTCCGCAATCGCGAGATCAAAGATCTTGATTGCCGCTTCATAGGGCGCGTTGGCAAGCGTCTCAATCAAGTGGGTGGGAAGTTCCGCCAATCCACTAATAGATACATCGAGATGTAGGTCGGACGCGTGAATGAATTTTACTGGTTCTGCCATCAGGATCCCTCCTTGCTGCTGCCTGCAAAGTGCACGGCGCTACAGAATTTAGTGTCGCTCGGAAATCATTTTCAGAGCACGACCGACAGCAATCCTGTCGGCTATGTCCCAGTTTATCCCAAAGCCCCAAATAACACCTAGAGGGATTTCGAGGCGACTGGATTTCATA
>CAZQQR010000170.1:7480-11904 GCA_964595515.1 uncultured Pirellulaceae bacterium | reverse complement strand
CCTTCGCGGTATTCTCTTCTCATAAAGCTTTGAGCAAGAACATCGTCAACGATCTCTTCCTTCGCTTGATCCCATCGAATTTTCCGGCCCAATCGGCAGCAGATGCCAGCCAAGTGACAAACGTTGAGCATCTTCATGTGCGAATGAACGTCTGATATCGGCAACACACGTTTGTCGATCGAGTGAATGAAGTTCGCCCAATGCGCTGGACGGTCGTTCCCTTCCATCGGCATGCCTCGGTAAATTTTAGCGATCGCGTCTTCGGGTAATGGCTTGCTGCCAAGTTCCTCGATCGGCTTTCCTGCCAATTTCCCTCGGTTCACAAAAATCCGACCCGCCTCACCCTCAAACAGAATCCCGTTATCTACATCGTGACGTATATTCATGACGACATCACCATCGACAAACTCAACACTCAAATCAAACTCACGAGCCGTGTTGTATCGGTTTTTCTGAACGGGCATTCCATCCACAAAATCTACGTCGTGCTTGGCTGTTCCGCTAACTGACACTGGATCGTTGCTTTGCCCAGCCGCCACGATCCCCAGCATCGCGATATCGATATGGTGAGCGCCCCAATCTGTTAGCTTTCCTCCCGAGTGCTCATACCACCAGCGAAAATGAGTATGGCCATTCGTGTAATTCTTGGCCGGCTGCTTTTTTCTGATTGCAAACCGATAGTCCATCTTTGGAGTCGGTCCCAACCAACGATCCCAGTCCAGCGATTCCGGAACATCCGCCACGGGAATCTCCGGGCTCCACCCACCTGCATCGATTCCTACGACGATCTTTTTTAGCTTCCCAAGCCGTCCATCTGCGATTACCGCGAGCGCTTTATTGAACAGATTAAAACTACTGCGCTGCTGCGTTCCGACTTGAACCACTCGCCCCGTTTGTTCCTGCACACGCCGGATCAATTTGCCTTCATCAATCGTCAACGTAAGTGGTTTTTCGCAGTAAGCGTCTTTGCCTGCCAACATCGCTTCGACAAGAATTTTCGTATGCCAATGATCAGGCGTAGAAATTTGAACCACGTCGATGTCGTCGCGACTCAGAACCTCGCGATAGTCAGAATAAAGATCAGCTTTTCCTCCACACAGCAATTCATTGCCGTGTTTAAGATGATCCGAATCAACATCACAAAGCGCTACCAAGTTCGCGTACTCTTTTCCAACGGGTGCTGTTCTCGTTCCGTTTCCGCCCACCCCAATGAGAGCAAAATTTAGCCGTTCGACTTTGCTGGTACTCGTCGGGGCGTAGGACGAAGCCGACGGGAGATGCCCAATCATCGTAGCCGCAGACAGCACGCCTGATTGTTTAAGAAATCGCCGACGTGAATCAGTTCGATTTGCGTCGTTCTCTTGGATGTTATTGCTCATAATTTGTCCTTTCGACGTTCACTCACCCTAGCTACTTCTTTTCACCGCGGGAAGCATTCTTAACTGCCTTTTGCCGTTCCAGGCTTTCCTTTTCGACATTCTCACCATGAGGGTCAAGCCATTTTGGATCCACCATTTCCGCAGACCATCGCTGGTACATTTCAGTCAATCTTTCGATGGCAGCGGGCGATTGAGCCGCCAAATCTTTTCGTTCCCAAGGGTCTTTGGCGAGATCAAACAACAAGTGCTTGTTCTTGTAGACGCTGTAAACAAGTTTTTGATCTCCATCACGCACCGCAAATCCGTATTCGTCATCGCCACACGCGTATCGCCAATAAAGTGTCTGATGAGGAAGCTTCGTGCTCGGATTGGATCCGTTCAGATAGGGTACAAGATCGACTCCATCGAGTCTGATCTTTGGTGGTTCTATCTTGGCCGCTGCTAGTGTCGTCGGGAAAATATCTAATGCTGAAACCGCGTGCTTATATCGCTGCTCGGAAGGAATCGATCTTGGCCAAGAACAACAAAACGGAACCCGAATCCCCCCCTCGAACAACATTCCTTTGTGACCACGGAACGGAAAATTGACAGCGTGTGTCTTCCTTCCACCATTGTCGCTGTAAAAGAATATCAGCGTATTGTCGCGAAGATTTAGCTCTTCTAATTTATCAACGACCCGCCCAATGCCTTCGTCCATCCCCGCGATCATCGCACCATAAACCGCACGTCCGCCGTACTCGATGTGGGCCGTTTTTTCCAAGTGTTTTTTGGTGGCTTGGTCTGGTGCATGCGGTGCGTTGTACGCCAAATAAAGAAAGAACGGGTTGTCCTGATTTCTCTCAACAAACTTGACGGCCTCAGTCGAAAAATCATCCGTCAGATAGGTCAACTCTGAAACTGGCACGATGTTTCCATTGCGCAAAACGCCTTTGATCGCCGGCTTTTTCCCAGGCGAACCAAAATAGTTGAATCCGCCACCGGAAAACCCAAACCATTCATCAAAGCCCCTTTGGGTGGGCCAGAACTTTTTATCATCGCCCAAATGCCACTTTCCGATTGCTGCTGTGCGGTATCCGTTCTTTTGAAACAAGTCCGACAACAACGTTTCGCTCAAAGGCAATCCAGACTCGGTACCGTCTTCGTTGGCTCCCGGATTGCACTCGTGTCCGAAACGCTGCTGATATCGCCCCGTCAACAACCCAGCACGGCTTGGGCTGCAATAGGGATGAGACGCATAACCGCTTTCAAATATCACTCCTGATTTCGCCAAAGCATCCAGGTTAGGAGTTGGGATTTCCTTACAACCATTGAACCCAACATCACTCCAACCTTGATCATCAGAAACAATCACAATCACATTAGGTCGTTCATCGGCATCAACACTGCCGACAAAAACGAGCAAAAACTGTGACAGTGCAACGAGCAAGCGTTTCATAAGATCTCAATCCTGTAAATCGCGAACCCAGATATTTCGAAAGCGGACTTTCTGCCCGTGGTTCTGCAAGCCAATCGGAGACCTTTCGCCATGAACCACATAAGGCTTAGTTTCCTTGTGTTTCGTCGGGCCAAGGATCTCGGTATTTAATTGCACGAGGACTCCGTTTTGCAACACGGTCACACGGGCGGGTTTAGATATTTTTCCGTCTTTGAAAACTGGCGCTGTAAAAAAGATATCGAACGACTGCCATTCCCCCGGTTTCTTACAGACGTTCACCAACGGCGGCGTCTGACCGTAAACCGCTCCAGTCATGCCGTCAGCATAAGCCGTATTTTCATGGCCATCCATGATCTGAATTTCATAACGTCCCATCAAGAACACGCCGCTATTCCCCCGTCGTTGTGCTTCTTCTGTGGGCGGTGTTGGCGTCGCGAATTCGAGATGAAGCTGCATGTCTCCAAACTTCTGCCTTGAACTAAGACCTCCCGTTCCCAAGACGATCTCCATGTATCCATCCTCGATTCTCCAACTTGGTTTGCCGTTGGGATGCTGCTCGGTCGCCGTATGCTTCTTCGATCCAGCCCAAGCCGACAAATCCGTTCCGTCAAACAGAACGATCGCATCCGCTGGTGGTGCCGTCACAGACTCTGCTGGGGCAACCAATTTAGGTTGTGGTCGCTCCAGATCATTCACTCGCCAACCAGAAGGAAGTCTAGGATTGTTGTTGACCGGCGGTTTGGGTTCTTCTTTGTCTTGAGCGACCGAAGTAGCGACAACTGACATTGAAACCAAAATTGAAAACAAGACAGAAAAATGTTTCATGAATCTACCGTTTGGCTATCAAAACTGATTATCGAAACACTGCCAACGTTCCAGCCAGCAAATTGATCTAACATTGTTTGAGAGAACATTGCAAATCTTCGATTCTACTTATCCACCGTCGAATAGATTTTCAGATCATCAACGACGGCTTGGCGAGGAACCGATAACCGCAACATTCGCTTTGTCGGATGAGCAATCCCGTCCGAAGCAAATGTACCAATGTCTTTACCATCAATCTTCACATTGATTGTTTTCCCTTTGACTTCAACCGCCAATGCGTACCATTTGCCGACCTTAAGTTTCAATGGAAACTGAGTCGTTTTTGAGTTGAGAAGCTTTTGAAGTTCAGGCGTAACTTGTTTGGATTGTCGTTTTTTGCGAATTTCAAGATCCATTACACCCGTTTTAAGATCGGTGATTTTAAGCTTCTTTATGCCGACTTCGACCTTGAACAAATGACCTGCCCAAACTGATTTGAATTCAAGATCCGCAAAATTTAGGCCCAGCACATCTTTCTCATGCTCGAGCATAAAACGGCATTCCACTGCGCCGTTTTTAAATTCCGCATCATGCCGAACTGACACCGCATGATCAGCGACTTCATGAATGTAGATATGCAAAGTACCATCACGAAGATCCACCTGTTTGTTTCCGGCGGCACGTTTGTCGCTGGCGGTTGACCATCCGTTTCCAATCTCTTCTTTGAGTTGTTGCGATTCATCCCGGTTGAAGTCGTCTTCGAAAATCAGCATTTTGCCAATTTCCTTTTTGCCAATTTCCTTTTT
>CAZQQR010000170.1:4663-7380 GCA_964595515.1 uncultured Pirellulaceae bacterium | reverse complement strand
TTCCTTTTTAGCTTTTTCCCTAGCCTTCTCCTCGGCTTTTTCTTTGGCGCGGGCCGCAGCGGCTTCTTCCTTGTCTTTGATTTCTTTGTCGGAGACGATTTGAATCGCATCGGCATGAACATTCCCGCCAGCGTCGGCGGCAGAAATGTCGACGATCACCTTTTCAGCTTTTTCGAGTTCGAATTGACCAAGCGTAAAGAACCCGTCTTTGGCAGGCGGCTGGGTCATATCAACTCGGAATTCTTTTTCACCCTTACTCGTTGTAACCTTCACAGGGACTTTCGTACCGCGATTCTTGTGAGGCTGATAGGCAACCCGAATGTCGTAGCTTCCACTTTTTTTCGTTTTTGCTTCAAACCGAATACTCGCATCTGAATCTCCGCCAGCGTAGAGGTAGCCATAATTTACGAATCCCTTTAGCCCAGTGCCTGGCGTCCATTTGCCCTTCTTCGTCGCTTGGGTATCGTCAATCACGGTACCGGCCATCCTGCGCGGCAAAATCCCGATCGGGACGCCATTGGGCCCGGCAAGCTCCATACTGTCATCCGGAATGATGAACTCATCATTGACCGTCGCCCGATGAGCTTTCCCGGGAAGCTTTAACAATTTGTCCATTTCATCCCAGTACTTTTCGTAAACGTCACGCGGTGAGCATTCACGTTGTTTACAAATACTGGTGGCCCGACCTACAACTTCGCCCATCATTCCACAGGTCCTCATCACGCGCGTGGTCCCAAGCGCCTCATGGGTCACACTGATGTTTCGGCCTGTCATAAACAGATTGTCTACATTGCGAGAATAGAAACATCGGTAAGGAACAGGGTATCCGTAGCTACGATCAATACGCCGATCATGTTTCGCGATCGAGATAAACGGGTTGTCAGGGAACTTTTTCGCGAATTGCTCCTTGGGATAATGCAAGTCGATGGACCAAGTGCTTGGAACGCAACCGTCCTTGAACTCCCGTTTTGTAACCACGTCTTCGGACGTAAGAACTAGGTCCCCCATCAGTCGTCGTGATTCTCGAGGTCCGCCAATGTAAGCGATCCAAGTCAAAAAAGCCGTTTGATGTTTGTCTGCGCCGTCACGATTTTTCATCGCGTTGAACGCGCCGAACACTGCTCGTAGATTCCAATCACGAATCCCTTCTGCGTCCCCAAGCGGATCCTTGTCAAAGCCACTTTCCCAAAACCATTGTCCATGATGGTCACGAGGGTAGGGGAAGTCGGCCATATTCAAATCGAGTGCCCAAGGCGTTTCCGGGAACTCACTGGCGGAATTACCTTCGTCCCAAGCCCACATATTGCTCATCCCCATTCGTCCTTTGGCCGTCATTTCCCAATCGGCCTGAGCAAGAAACCCAACGGTTCCATGACCGGTGCAATCGGAAAACAAAGTCCCGACAAAACGTTTGTGCTCGCTGGTCCGAGTATCAAAAGCGTGGACAGCCGCGATTTTGTTTCCGTCCATCTCAACCCTGTAGGCATGATGATTGAGGAACAGATCGATGTTTTTCTCGGCGGCAACGATACTTTCTTTTTTTGCGTCTTCAAACTCTTCATAAGTCCCCGGCGACTTGGTCGCTTGATCGGAAAACTCCTCCACGATCTCGCCGATTCGCGGATACTTGCCTCTTCGAATATGGCCCATCGCCCAAACACGAACTTCACTCGAACCGTTGCCACCAAGCACTGGTCGGTTTTGAATCAAAGCGACTTTGCAGCCTGAACGTGCCGCCGACAAAGCCGCAGCCGTTCCGGCATACCCGCCACCAATCACAACCAGATCGTAACCATCCTTAATTGTCGGCTCTTTTTTTAAACCCAAAAGATCACGTCGCCATTGAGGAAGAATCTCTGACGAGTTTGGCGGTGCAGCACCCTTCGTAAACAAGATCGCATCACATCGACCATCGAAGCCAGTCAAATCATGAAGCGAAACCGTCGTTTCTGTTTTCTCAATCTTGACCGTGCCGCCATCATGCCAAAACCACTCAGCACTTTTGGTCCCAAACGTCTCGCCAACCGCCTGGCCATCGACAAGTACCTGGAACTTTCCGGGCTGACCGGGAGCTTTCCAACGAGCAACCCAGTCTTTGGTACGAACGAAAACTTTATACTCACCGAGTTCAGGAAAAGTGACTTTGGTCGTCGCGTCTCCGACCGGTTTACCCAATCCATGAGCAAGCAAATAGGGCGATCCCATGTTATCGATGAACTGCGTGTCCAATTTCCAACCGCCATGCGACTGAAAACTTTCGGCCTCTACCAAGACTTGTTGGGCGTTTGCCTGTTCCATGGCAACCGCGAAGAAACATAGCAAGACTGTCAATAAGTATTTCATTTCAATTATTTGCCTGAAGTTTTTTTCGGTCAAATTCTCAAACCGATTTTTGAATCTCGGTGGTGAGCGCCTATCAGCTATATCTTACTAATGGATGCCCGCTATTCCATTTTCATTTCTTGCAAGAACGCCAACAACGAAGCAAGCTCCTGTGTTGTCAACTGTTCTTTCAAGCTTGGCATCATCGATACTTTAGAGGAATTCATCTCCTCGATTTCGTCCTGAGGAATCGTGTGAATTTTTCCATCACCATCCTTTAAAACCACGGGATTGCCTGCCGAAACAGTGAGACCAGAAATTGTCTTACCGTCGGCCGTCAGGACATTCATGGTTTCAAAGCCCATCGAAATTGCAGCGCTCGGATTGATGATGCC
>CAZQQR010000170.1:0-4563 GCA_964595515.1 uncultured Pirellulaceae bacterium | reverse complement strand
CGTCGGACGTATTCGTTTTTCCCATTTATAGCTTTTGTATTGTTTGCTGGTAGGTTGTCCAAGACAAAACGCGTCCGCCCATTCCCGATCAGTCAGTTTCTCTTCGAAGGTCATACCGATCTCACCTTCTTTGTCTGAGACAACACCTTTCCCGATCAACCTAGGGTTTTTCCAAGTCGCCTTCAACGTTTTGATCGTCGGACTTTTTTTCCACTCGGGCTTTGGACCATTTTTTTCTTCTTCGCTGATAACGCGTTCGGCGACCAAGTACAAACGACTTGCTCCAACTAAATTCACATCTATCTCAACGGTCTCTCCGATTTCGGAAAAAACGGGCTCTCCCGGCAACGCGAAATCGAGACGTGGCGTTCCGTACTTTTTAGGTTTCTTGTAATCCGGAGGCGAAGGGAATTTCTCTCCAAGCTCGAAGTCTTTCCAATCGTTGGCGTCACGATTCTTACCCCACCAGCGCGCCATGCCTTGCAAATCATCAGGGCCCTTGGTTGCAATCTTCAGCATGGATTCGGCGGCAACGCGATCTGGTATAAACGCAAGTCCCGTCATCATTCGGAACCTCTCTCTATAGGGAATTGAATCCGACATCGCGCGCTCAGTCAAAGCGCCGGAAGCTGTAGCAGGATGAAGCCGCCAAGCAATCCCGGCTAACCGTCGACTCCATTTGGCTGGTTTGACACCTGACTCGGCAACCAGCAGCCGGTAGGCTTCTGCTTCATGGCCTTGGCTTGCGATCCCAATTGCTTCAAGGTACCAACGATCCCACCCGTCGAAGCGTGTTGCAATGTTTTGCAGCGCCCCAATGCGATCATTCCAAGGAACATTACGCAATGAAATCGCAATCTCGCGGCGAACGGCCGGCGCCGCGTCCATGGAATGCGATTCATGAACCGATGCGAGTAGGCGTTCAACATTGGCGGTCTCTGCCGAACCCGCAGCCCGACGAGTTGCTCGAATGGCTGCCACGCGGAACTGCGGGTTCGAATGCTCCAAGCAATCTTTTAGCATGGCTAGACCTCGATCGCCGCCAAATGGCAACAGCCAAATCCCTCTTGCGGCGATCAGTGGGTCTTTATGATCAAGCAACTCACCAATCGCAGCGAGTGTTTCCTCTGGCTTAGACGAAAGCGATTTTTTGAGTGCGTCCAGCCCGAGCGCTCTAACATTCACGGCGGGACTTTTCAGCGCCTCCACTTGTCCGGCGATGGTTGCGATATCAAAGCCAGGATTGGTTGGCTTGAACCCCTTGGGCGCGATTCGGTAGATCGTTCCACTTGCTGTCTCATCCTTCATTCTGTGCCCACCAACACCTGGATCATACCAATCACTTACATAGATTGCTCCGTCAGCGCCGATGGCCACATCGGAAGGCCGAAACCATCCCTGTTTTTCACACCCGGTTTTAAGTTTCAAAAATACGGACCGCTCAAGCGTAAAACCGGCTCCCTGGGGTTTCGGTTCATAAGCAAAAATCTCTCCCCGAGCCGACTCGCTAATCAACAAGAGTCCGTTGCCATATTTGGTTTCAAAAGCTCCGTTCTCTCCAAACGCGACTCCCGTTGGCGCACCGTAACCGTAAACGTCTCCCGCTGGAATCGTGCCAGGGTCTTCTTGTCGCCATTCGGCAACACTAACTGGTTGCCCCGGTCGCTGGTCCGCCATCCAGCCCCGCGTACCATCAGCCGAAGAGAAACCGGCGTTCCCGTATTCCATCAACCAAGTCGTTCGGCACGCAGGTGGGTCATCATTGTCAGCATGAAAAACGTCTCCGAATGACGACAAACATTCTTCGTAGACGTTTCGAAAGTTATGTCCGATCGGTTCAAGTCCCGTACCATCAGGACGAATTCGCATCGCAATCCCACCGACCCAAACCCGGCCATCATCGCTTCTTCTACCTGGCGTGTTTTCTGTCAGATGTGGGGAACCGCCGGCGTAGGAACTACCCGCCCGCAACGTCCATCCCGATTTGTCAGTCACCGTATGAGCGCCAGCATTCCCAACATTAAAATACCAGTATCCATCTGGACCAACTTTGACGCTGTGCAAGCTATGATCGTGATCCAATCCGCGGAAACCAGTCAAGAAAACCTCTTTAGTATCGACTTTGGGATCAAAAACCGCGTCCCGATTCACATCGGTGTAGATCAAGATATTGGGTGAGCACGAGACAATCACTTTGTTGTCGATCACGCCGATCCCAAGCGGCGCCACGAGATCCGGATCTCGCACAAACGTGTGTGACTGATCCGCTTTCCCGTCTCCATCGGTGTCCTCTAAAACGACAACCCGGTCACCAGATTCTTGACTGACCCCAAGTTCTTCATTTCGAAAATTTCGGTAATTGACGGCTTCGGTGACCCAAATGCGGCCCTTGGAATCCACATCAAAATTGGTCGGGTTATAAAGCTGAGGTGTTGTCGCCCAAACGGTGACCTCGAACCCGTCAGCAACTTTAAACTGATCCGGTTCAATGGTGTCGCCGAGCAAATTCTCACTTTCGAAGACTCCACACGATAAGAAACTGATCAAAAACAGAAGGTTCCAAATTCCAGAATAACGACGTCTCATGTTTGCTCTTTTTTGTTCTCTTGATCTAAATCAGATTCGATATCGTCCTAATAGTGGTTCGTCCAGATTTTATTTTTGGGTAGCAGAACTCGTCGAGAGTTTCGATCCGCACCATGAATCGTCGAAAGTCTTGACGACTTCCGCTACGACCATAACCCTTATTCCAAATCTGGATGAAGCACTAGTCATTTTCACAAACGCGTCAATCGCTTGACGATTTTTAAGTGCTTTGCAAGTTCCGTACAAATGCGTTTTGGTTCCTACAACGATTGCTTCCAACCGGCATCCAATTGCTTCACCAGTTGCTCTACAAGCTTCGGATTTGCTTCCGCAATATTCTTGGTTTCTAGCGGATCCTGTTCATGATCAAACAGCTCAACGAAAACTGGATCGGCAGTTGAATCGCGATGATCGCGCCATACAACCAACCGGTATCGATCAGTTCGCATCGTATAGCCCATTAGATGCTCTTCAAACAATTCGCGATCCCATTTTTCGCCCTGTTGCGTTTTGATTCGGCCCTCGACTTCTTCAATCAACGGTCCAAACCAAGTCTCACGCATCCCCTGCGAAAGCGGATTGGCGGCCCACTCGCGAAGTGCAGGATTGGGGTACTGACTAAAGGCCGCCTTTTTCCAAGCTTTTTTAGGATCGTCCAACAAAGGCACAAAACTATGCCCCTCCAGATGACCCGGCGTTGGAACGCCTGCAAGTTGGCAAAGCGTTGGATAAATATCAACCAGTTCAACAAGTGCATCCGTTGGCTCGCCTCGCTTTTTCATATCCGGCGTCCAGATCATCATTGGAACACGGGTGGCGATTTCGTAGTTCGTCGCTTTTCCCCAGACACCCATGTCACCGAGGTGCCAACCGTGATCGCCCCAAACAACAATGATCGTATTGTCTCGCACTCCTTCTTCTTCGAGTGCTTCGATCATCATTCCGATCTGCGCATCGACGTAACTAACGCATGCAAGGTAAGCATGTTTTAAAGTTCGCGACAACTCTGGGCCCAGTGGCCCCGTTTTGGGAATGCCCGCTCTCGTCCGCAATTCAAACGAAGCATGAAGCCCCATCGCTGCCCCATTTTCGGGTGCAGAATCTTCAGTCGCCATCGGAATTTTTTCGGCATCGTACAAATCCCAATACTTTGTTGGAGCTGTCCAATTCAAGTGAGGCTTTTTGAATCCGAGGGCAAGAAAAAATGGCTTGTCTTTGTTCTTGGTCATCTCTTTCAGCGTGGCGATCGCTCGCAAAGTTTCATAGCCATCCCCGTAAGCATGATCTGGCACGTCCGCGGATTCATAAGCAGGTCCGCTACCGAGGCCACGCTTCGCTGCGTCGCCGTACTTCTCAAACATCTTTTTAAAGTTGTCTTGCTTGAGCTTAAGATTTTCAGCCAACGCGTATCCGCCCTTGGGACGCTCGATTCCTTTCAACCACTTGACTGGTTTTCGGCTCCAAGATTTTTCTTCATCCGTGTCGCCTTGATGAAATATTTTCCCGCAGTAGACCGACTCGTAACCGTGCTTTATAAAATGCTGCGGCAATGTAACGATGTCCGGTTGAAGCTCTCTCAACGAAACATAGTTATGAAACAACCCCGTCGTTTCAGGCCGGGCACCGGTCATCAAACTTGCTCGTGATGGCCGACAAATGGCTTGTTGGCAATACGCCCTGTTAAACAACAAACCGTCGCTGGCAAGTTTGTCCAAATTGGGGGACACAGCAATCGGCGATCCATAACAACCAAGTTCTGGCCGCAAATCGTCAATCGCGATAAAGAGAATGTTGGGCTTTTTTGCAGTGGTTGTTTCGTCACCAGCCGGTTGATCCGCAAACAGAGTCACGTTCATGCCGATCAACAACATGACAGACCATGACCAGATTTTTTGATTGCTCATTCGGTTCTCGAAATTTGTGAGAGTTGGGTCACTGTGTCACCCGGTTTTATTACTCTACTGCCCAAGTTTTCGC
>CAZQQR010000169.1:7128-11906 GCA_964595515.1 uncultured Pirellulaceae bacterium | reverse complement strand
CCGTATCAGGAGCTTGCGACGCCAATACGGCATCAACATCAGTGCGTTGCCGTATTCTCGTCGCAAGCTCCTTCATACGGCCTACGACGCTACGACGCGCTCGCGATTTCTCCAGTAAGGAAACCCTCTACTCTAGCCCCGCGATCCACTCGCTAAGCAACTTGACTGCTTTCTCGTCGACTACGTTACTACCAATGCTTGGCATTCGTCCAACGCTTTTCGTTTGAATACGGTGAACCATCAAAGATGAATCTGGATTTCCTGGAGAAACCAACAGAGCGTCTTTGAGTCCGAGATCGCCTTGGGCTCCGCGGACGCCGATCATTTTCGTATCCTCCAGCTTGGTAGCAAAACGAAGGTCAATGTTTGCGTTGCCCGGTCCGTTTGGTTGATGACACATCGCACAATTGACGTCGAGATAGACACGCGCTCGCGTTTCCAAATCAGCCGACTCATCGAACGGCGAACAGTATTTTGGTGTGGAGGCTGGGTCGAAGGAATCTGGCAACTCGACCAAGCCGGCCTTTGACCACTGGAGGATTTGGTTTTCTCCGTTGTCGCTGTTTCGGTTCAATTGCAATGTGTTCATTCCCAGAACGTAGCCGGCAGCATCAACATGGCAAGCCGAACATTCCGACGACGATGGAGCGTGCCAAGAAGTTACTCCACCGGACCAGATTTCAAACTGCTTTCCTTGCGGCATCAATTCGGCTTCGTCGTTCTGTTTATTCCAGACATAAGTCGCCGATTCCCAACCGTCGTCGGTTCGTTTAATCAAACGTGTTTCCATCATCTTTCGATTTCTACGCTGCATTCGATAAAAGTTCTTGACGATGGTTGCTCCGACGGGGACTTCCCAGGTTCCTTTCTCGCGGTAGGTCAACTTCTTTCCTTCTGGAATCTTGAAGAACCGTTCTTTGCCCGCGTTGTCAGACCAGAATGGCGCGTTCACGGTGTAAGGCGTAAGTTCTTCGCTGATTTTTTTATCTTTGACCGAAACGTACAAATCGGTTTCTGAAAGTTTCTTGGGCCAGTCGTCAAACGTTGCTTCTGGTTCGGAAGTCGGGACGACGCGATAAATTCCGCCATCGAAACTCAACACAAAAACTTCCCCGTCGTCGTCCTCTCCGAAGGAAGCGATGCTTCGGCCGGTTCGCCGGGCCAATTCAGTTTGATACTCACCGCTGGAATCTTTCTGCGTCCGCCAGAGATTCCCGGTCATGTAGTCGCCAAAGAAATAAGATCCCTCCAACTCAGGAAATCGTTTCCCGCGATAGACATTCCCACCAGTGATCGAACCACCCCATTCGTGGCCGTAAAAAGCGACGGGTTTGTCGTGTCGCTCAATCGCCAGTTTTGTTTCTGTCGCAAAATCATCGTTGGCCTCAAACCGGTTCCAGCCGTAGTTGCCACCCTTTTTCACGATGTTGACTTCTTCAATTAGATTCTGCCCTACGTCTGCGGCCCAAAGCTCACCGGTTTTTCGGTCGATTGAAAATCGCCAAACGTTTCGCAGACCAATGGCAAACAGTTCCGGCCGGGCGGCGGGATCGTTGACGAAGGGATTGTCGGTAGGAATGGAGTAGGCTTTTCCATCCGATTCGTTGTTGATGTCAATTCGCAGGATCGCTCCCAATAGCGAAGAGACTTTTTGCCCGTTGCCGTGGGGATCGTCTTTGTAACCACCATCGCCCAACGACAAATACAGGAAACCGTCCTTTCCAAATGCCATCGCACCACCGTTGTGATTGGCAAACGGCTGATCGACCGTCAGGATAATCTTTTCCGAATCCAAATCGATCGAATTGGGTTGGTCTGGTTTTACTTTGAAACGTGAAACAACATTGGATGCTATATCTTTTTCACCCGTTCGAATTTTGTCCGCGGAATAATGACAATACACGTATCCGTTTTCGGAGTGTTCAGGATGGAAAGCGAATCCGATCAAGCCTTCTTCGTTTCCTTTGCGGCTGACTTGTTCCCGGATATCAAGAAACGTCTTGATTTCAGGTTTCTCGTCGTTCTGATTAAACCAGCGGACGACGCCGTCCTGTTCTACGACAAACAACCGGCCGCTTTGGTCATTCGCGCCTGTCAGGTAAACCGGCCGGTCGAATCGCAATGTTGGATAGGCACGTTCGAGAGCAACATGATTGGCAGTTTCTTGCTCAACTTGTGCAGTGGCTTGATTGGCTGAGATCGCGGCCAAGGAGAATCCAAGCAGAATTGAAATGGAGTAGAGATTAATAATATTCATGTCGTTCTTTTCGGAACTTGTTTCAAGTGGCAAAGAAGCGGCGACTAGTACTTTGGTTGATGCGGGATGAAATAATTCAATCCTGCGAATGCCATGCTACTTTTCGCCGTCAACCGTAGCAACCATAATACGGAATTGAAAATATCAGATCGGCTTGGTTTAAAACTAACAATTCCGCAAGTTAATCCAAGCGTCTGGCGATCACAAAAAACGTTCAACATTAAAATTGAGACATCCAATGAGTCGAATGAAGTTTAGCCTTGTCATCGTCACGTCCCTGCTAGTGATCGTTACGACGATAATCCAATCAAGATCGTTTGCTGATGAGGGGATGTTTCCAATCAGTGAGATCGCGAAACTCGATTTGAAATCAAAAGGCCTCAAACTAACGCCCGCCGAAGTGTTTAGCGCCGATTCCGTTTCACTTGCTGATGGAATTTGCCGTGTCAACGGTTGCACAGGTTCGTTCGTGTCCGACCAAGGCCTGATTATCACGAACCATCATTGTGCTTATCGAGCGATCCAATCGGCCAGTTCTACATCTAACGATTATTTAAAAGACGGTTTTCAAGCCAAGAATTTGGGAGAAGAGATTCCTGCGACTGGCTACACCGTTCGCGTTACTGAATCGTTGACCGATGTTTCAAAGCAAGTTCTTGAGGTTGTCGAAGACAGCATGAGTTTTGGTGAGCGAACCAAAGCCATTGATCGACGACGGGCTGAGCTTGAGAAAAAGGCCGAAAAGATCTCACCGGGTATCCGGGCGGAAGTCGCTGAGATGTTCGCGGGTAAGACATACGTTCTGTTTCGATATACCTACATCAAAGACGTTCGTCTCGTATTCGCTCCACCATCTTCGATTGGAAACTTCGGCGGCGATGTCGACAACTGGGAGTGGCCTCGTCACACCGGCGATTTTTCTTTCATGCGAGCTTACGTTGCCAAAGATGGCTCAACGGCGGACTACTCGGCAGACAACGTGCCTTACCAACCTAAACGATTCATTCAGGTTCAAGCCAAAGGTGCCAACGAAGGCGACTATGTCATGTTGCTTGGGTACCCCGGACGAACTGCCCGACATAAAACAGCGAGTTTTTTGGAATACGAACAGGAATTTCGGCTTCCCTATGTCGTTGAGAATTACGGTCGGCAGATCGCGACGATGGATGCCGCAGGTGAAAACGATCGAGCGGTTGCTTTAAAGCTTACATCAAGATCCAAAGGTCTAGCCAATGTTGAAAAGCGTTCTCGTGGTCAGTTGAAAGGCCTTAATCGCGCGGGCATCATCGACAAACGTGCTGCCGTTGAAGCAGAACTGCAGGACTTTATCGACAAAGATCCGGAACGAAAAAAGAAGTACGGTAATACGCTGAAAGAGATCAATTCTGTCTACGCCGAGATTCGTAAAACTGCCAAAGCCGATTCGGACTTTTTGAATCTTCGATCGGCCTGTCAGATGCTCAGGTTCGCATTCACGGCTTACGATGCTTCGATTGAGCGTCAAAAGCCTGACCTTGAGCGCGAGTCGGCCTATATGGATCGGAATTACGACCAAACTAAACAGCGAATGATGCTTTCGCTCAAAGACATTGATGCCCCAACGGACAAATTGATGCTGCGGAACGCTTTGAGTCAAATGACCGGCAATCCGAGCGATTCCTTTGTTGGATTAGTTGATCGACTGTACGCGGGTAGTTCGCTGAATAGTCCCGAGTCTCTCGAGCAAGCGATGTCTCAAACGCCCGATCAGCTTCGGCAATCTGGAGACACGTTTATGAAGTGGGCTGTCAGTTTGCACCCCAGATATATGTCGCTGCGTGAAAAGGCCAAGCAACACCAAGGGCAGCTTGGGCAATTGTATGGTGATCTGGTAACCGTCAAGCAAGAGTTTCAGAAAACAAGTTTCGTTCCTGATGCGAATGCGACGCTGCGTCTGACTCATGGAACTGTTCGCGGTTACTCACCAGAAGATGCCGTTGTGAAATCGCCGGCCACGACGTTATCGGGAGTCGTCGCAAAAACGACGGGTGTCGAGCCGTTTGTCTCGCCCAAACGTGTTCTCGATTTGCACGAGCAAAAGAAATTTGGAAACTACTCCCATCCAGAACTCGATGATGTTCCGGTTGCGATTCTTTATGACACCGATACAACGGGGGGCAATTCAGGCAGCCCGATTCTTAATGGTGACGGGGAATTGGTTGGAGTCAATTTTGATCGTGCGTTTGAAGCCACGATCAACGATTTCGCTTGGAACACGGACTATAGCCGGTCGATCGGTGTCGATATTCGGTACGTCCTATGGGTGACCGATATCGTGTACGAGGCGAAACACTTGATCGAAGAAATGGGTGTCGAAGCCGGCGGTGAGTGACGCGTCGACAAAACTTCGTTACAATCCCAGCAATCGACGAGCGTTCGTTCAGGAATCGGACTCATTGGATCAACGACTTTGAAATGATTTAGTGGGTACCACTGTGAAGACGCCCGGCGGTTAAGAAACCTTCGGCGGTTAAGAAACCTT
>CAZQQR010000169.1:5351-7028 GCA_964595515.1 uncultured Pirellulaceae bacterium | reverse complement strand
TTAAGAATGATCACGGATTGCTCATCATCGGGGTAAATTCTCGCAATAATTCCCTGCTTGAAGCGAATCGAAATTGGAAAAAAGAACCTTTACGATTTGGATAGGAACTAAATGTCTAAACCAACGGCACTTAAGCCGATCATGTTGTACGACCACCTGCCGGGAATTCTGGCGGGGTACCCGGCTGTTCTGTTTGCAATTTTGGCGCTGCTTTCGTGCTTTACGAAAAGCATTCATGACAAGCCAACCATGGAGAAACTGCAGGCGACCGCAACGACGCTTTCGGAAAAAGCCGCCAACAGCGCCGATGCGGCTTTGCAGCTGGATGCGGTCAACGCGTTGATGGAACAAAGGGTTCCGTTTATCAACTCGCACATGCTGTTTTGGATCGGTCTTTCGATCATGCTGATCTGGTATGTCGCGTTCCGGTTCAATATGCCAAAAAGCAAATTCCTGCTGATGTTTGGATTGCTTGGGACATTTATTGGTATTCCGGTCGTGTTGGAGCTCCAAGGAGCCATTCGGCCATTCAGCTGGCTCGGTGGTTTGCTTGGGATGGCTGAGCCTTCTGTAAACACTGGTGCCTGGGCGGTGATGGGCTTGGTTTTCTTTTTGATCTGGGCCGGCAACATGATTTATAGCCGAACGCACATGTGCGTGAGGATCGACGAATCAGGTTTAGTCGTTAATCGGCTAGGTGGTAAGGGCGAACGATTCGAATTGATCGGATTGAAAACAGAAAACGAGCCGTTAGATTATCTCGAACTGTTTTTGGCGGGTGTCGGTTCACTTTCGCTGAAAACACGTATGAATAAACCGATCTTCACAATGAAACGAGTGGTGGGGCTTTATCGCACACCGTGGTTCCCATTCTTCAAAGGCAAACTTTCTCGGATCGAAGAAATGCTCAGCTACCAAGGCAAGGTTGTCTCGGTCGACCGGGAAGAAAAACTCGACGCTGCGGAAATGGCCGACGCGGATGATGGTCATTCAGACGGGCACGATCACGACGATGTGCTGGACGAAGCCCATCAAGAAACCAGCACCAGCGAATTTGATGGTGGTGGAGGTGGATCAAACGATAGCCCAGACGAACGTGGCTTTGATTAACGATTGAAGCATTGAAAATGTTCCGTCATCAAAATGGCGAACCTACGAAGAACAACGAGGGGCTACCAAGTCCCTCGTTTTTTTATACGCCTTCCAAGCGAGCAGTAGAATTAGAAAAAGCAACCTGACCGCTGGATGCCAAACCAGCCAGCGCCTTAGTGGTTGACTTTGGGCCGAATCGGTCTGAGGCAACGGAATGGATTATGACTTTGACCCACCGCAACTTTCTCACTCTATGAATTTCAGAAACATTGCGATTCCCGCAAGGATCCAAACCAGTCCGCAAATGAACGTGCCAATTAGACAGATGATCCCAAGTAGATTCAACGCGTGAGAAAATAGCCCGCGACTATCGATGGGTTTGTCACCTTCTACCACGTCGGACAAAAAGAACATGATCATCGAGCTCCAGAATGCGGCTACAAGTATTACCAGCCCAGTTCCCCATTGGATCTCAATTTGTAAAGTCGCCAACGCAATCGAGAATGATCCAATCAAATAGACCAAGTGGATGGTTTTGAATTGCCGAATATCTTCTGGAACCATCCACACGTCCTCTCGAAAATT
>CAZQQR010000169.1:2117-5251 GCA_964595515.1 uncultured Pirellulaceae bacterium | reverse complement strand
CATAAAAAAAGCCAGGACAAACCTGGCTTTTGAAACGTTAATCTTCGAAGAGAACGTCGTTCTACTTCTTTTCAGTGACTTCGACCGCATACAATCGAGTTCGGTCAGAAAGATACATTCTTCCGTTTGCGAACGTTGGAGTGCTGTAGATCGAAGAGTAGTTCACGGTGTCTTTGGTTGCGAGGACTTCTGCCTTTTCACCGGAAGCTTTGAATACCGTCAGGGTTCCGTCTTCGTTTCCGATGAAGACTTTCCCATCGACAGCAAGAGGCGAGCCCCAAACTCCAGAAAGCATGTCGTGCTCCCAAAGTCGTTTGCCTGACTCAAGATCGACACAGTGGACGTAGCCGCTGAGGTCGGCGTTGAATACCATTCCATCGTAAACGGCGGCGGTTGACATCGTTCGGCGGAAGAGTGCTTCTGGTTCATCGTCACCCTTGGCCTCGGTCTCGCCACCGTAGACCCAAACGATTCCTGCGTTTGGATTCGGTTTGCCTTTGGTTCCGATCTCCCCAACTTCGGCACTTACGTCGCCGGTTTTGGACGCGTCGATTCGCCACATATAACCGACACCTTCACCGTGCTCAGGGTCTTGGCCGACCGCAATGATCACGCTGTTTTCGTGGAATACAGGCGTTGAAATGATCGAGTTGCGGGTTCCTTTTCCGTACAACTCCCACTTGGTGTCTTTGGGATTAAGGTCACACTTCCAGATTTCCTCGCCTGATTCTGCGTCGTGAGCATAAACCCAACCATCGCCGCCAGGGAAAATGACTTGAGTTTTTCCGTTGACGGTTCCAACTGCTGGAGACGCCCACTGACCGTGAAGAATTCCGTCAAAGGGTTGGTTGTGTTCCCATTTGACTTTGCCTGTGTTTTTATCAACGGCCAAGAAACATGGGGCACGAGGCGAAGGCACGTCCAAGTGAGCTTCGTCCACCCCGTTGGACGTAACCACGTAAACGGTGTCGCCATGAATGACAGGAGAACTGGTAGCGAGGTTGTGTGGGAACACGCCCATTTCCTCGATCATGTCCAGGTTCCAGATGATGTCAGCATCGTCTTTTGTTTTGTCGACCTCGTCTTTGATGTCTCCATCATTTTCGTCATCGTGAAAGCCTTCGGTGTCTAAGCACATTAGCTCACAGCGATTGGTAACGACCCACATGCGATCGCCTTCGATCACGGGAACTGAGCAAATTCCTTGAAGCAACCAGTCGTTGACTCGTCCGGTTTCAAGTTTCTCTCGCGTTAGTTGCCAGAGGAATTTCCCGTCCTCTTCCGCAAACGCCAGAACGACGCCTTTATCTTGTTCGGCTGGGTATTTGTCTTTTCGCCAGCCACCACCATTGTTGGTACCGACGAAGACTTTTCCGCCTGCAACAATTGGGTTCCCATAAGTTTGTGAGCCCAGCCCCTGTTGCCAAACGACTTTGCCTTCTTTTCCCTTTTGCAAATCAAAATCGAGCGAGACGTTTTTGGCTGGTGAAACCATGTTTCGTCCTGGTGTCCCGCCCCACATTGGCCATTCTTCGGCCTGACCGAAACAAGTCGAGGCAGAAAGCAAACAGGTTACAGAAAACAAACAGGTTAATGTCGTAAGCGATAAAGTATGAATCGCTTTCATAGGTATTCCTCAAAACTGGGACGTTATTTGTAGTGGTAAATTTTTGGTCGTGAATCTTAGCGTGATGGAAATACTTCGATCACTTTTGCGTCACAATCACATTGTCAAAGTAGCAATCGGCCAAGGCGTAAAAGTAAAGTCCGGGCGAGCCCATCTTGTTTGGATGAGGATCCGTTTGTTGGATCGTCCATTCCGCTGGTTCTTCTTCGCCACGCTTCCAGACTTTGCCGTAAATCGTCGCTGACTCGTCGGTCGCATCGACTTTCATTTTCATCGTGTACCAAATGTCAGGATCGCTTCGGAACTTAATTTCCTTCGCCATTCTTTTGTGTGGTGCCCACGACTGAATCGTCAGTTTTCCAACATTGCCTCGAACGATCAAGTTGTATCGGTTGCAAGAAAGTCCAATGCTGCCGAGTTGTCGACGTTTTTCTGTCAGAAAGACGTCGGCTTGAATCTCGTAGTTCTTCATTTCGGCAAACCCAAGCCCAATTTGGTGGCTTGGACGTCCCTTGGCTTGGCTACCGCCAGTGACTTTCATCGCGGTGTTGCCTTCGCCATGAGGCGTTGGTTTAAGTTTGGCAAACGATCGAATCCAGTTGGTCGGGACCTGCATTGGTTTATAGCCCTCGAAATCCCATTTCCAGACTTTGGCTGGATTGAACATTCTTACTCGAGCAGAAGCAGTTTTGTCGCCTACTGTTGCTGTTACCAAACCAGCGGCGTCCTTTTCTGCATTCGGGGCAACCAAGTTTTCACCAGAGACGGTGAAGCCGTCCAAACCTTCTAGTGTCAGACTCTCTGCAGGCAATGTCCCAAGCGATCGGCCGTTGGCGTCAAAGGCGTGGACTTTGAATGCAGTTGTTGATCCAGATTTTACGATCGATTCGAACGGTCGAAGTTGGATCATATCAACCGTCTGTTGAGCGGGAGCTTCTGCTGGGAGCGCGACCGGTGCGTTGACGGAATGTTTCTTATTCTTGTCTGTAATGCAAATCGTTCGGTCGCGAGTAACCAACACGACGCAACCGTCTGAGATGGCAGGCGACGCATAAATTTCGTCCATCCCTGAACCTTCGCGCGCGGAAATTCGAACGTGTGAAAGTGTCTTGCAGCCTTCGCGTGAGGGCTCAACAATCCACATATTTCCGTTGACTTCGGTGGCATACATTTTTCCATCGGCCCAAACAGGCGAGCCTTTACCTACAGTTCCAAGGTCATGCTCCCAAAGATCATCTCCGGTTTTCGCGTCGTAGGCGTACATATTTCCAAGGTCAGCCACGACGTACAGGATCCCGTCTTTGGCAACCAAAGCCGTGTAGCCCGCTTTTAAACCGTCTTTTCTCCAGACACTATGAGTCTCGGTGACATCACCGGTTCCCGTGGCGTCAATGCATTGAACCCGTCCAAATTCAGCGTTATCAACATTGTCTTCGCCGTGTGACATGTAGACGTAATCGCCCATTACGGCGGGTGAAGTGTTCAAGCCTCTAAGCGACATTTTGAA
>CAZQQR010000169.1:0-2017 GCA_964595515.1 uncultured Pirellulaceae bacterium | reverse complement strand
GCCATAAAGCTGACGATCAAACGGTCTTCGTCGATGATCGGCGTCTGCGTTCGGCCGCCGTAGCCTGAGATTTTGCCAAACTTTTCCGCCAACGAAATTTCCCAGATCTTATTGCCGTCTGTGTCGTAGCAGCGAAGGATTCCGCCGACCGAGTGCATGTAGACATAGCCGGTTTCTTTGTCACCGCACATCGACGCCCAACCAACACGTGGGGCAGGGATGTCCGTTTGGAAAACGTTGAACTCGTCTCGCCATTTTTCGTCGCCGGATTTCAAGTCCCAACAAACCACTTGTTCACGAGCGTGAACTTTCGTGTCAGGGTCGTTAACATCATGATCCGTTCGGCAATTTAGGAACACACGACCGTTCATAATGATTGGTGTAGCTCGTCCGCCAGTCTCTGCAACCCAGCCTACATTTTTGCGTGGTTCCAATGACCAGTCGTCGACAAGATTGGTTTCACGGGAGATTCCATTTTGTTCTGGGCCGCGCCAATTGGTCCATTCTGCGGACTCTTGAGCAGTTGCAGTACTGCTGGCTGACAACCCGACGAACAATAGTACTCCGCCAACAAGAACAGCGATCTGATTCATAATCTTAGCTCTGGCCATATTCAAATAACTCAACGATTCCAATATCCGTTTGATGATTCAAGGCAATAAAGAATTGAACGAAACTAAAACCGGGCTGTTCAATCGAAAGCCGTGTTCGTCAATATCGAGGATTGCTTGACTAGCCAATCTAGTACGCGGAGTCGGCTTTTACCATGCGAGAGCAACGATATTTTGAATTTCAAAGATGAAGATTCGCTTGGGGGGCCACTTTGCTGCTGCACAAAAAGTTTAGAGACGCGGCGGATTCTCAAAACAGTGGGTACGCTGGCTAACAGGAAGGTTTCGTGTGATCTCATGCGGCACGAAACCTCTTCGCGATTTCTCCCGATTGAATTCTGGCAATTCAGAAGCGATCATGTGATTCGTCGTCCGTAAATTCGAATTTTAATATCCAACGATTCATGCCAATCCGCAACTTTCCCACCACACGACTTCGTCGCGTTCGCCAAAACGAATGGGTCCGCCAGATGGTCGCTGAAAATCAGCTGACGGTTCACGATTTGATCTGGCCTGTTTTTGTTCAGCCGGGCGACAACAAACGAGTAGAAGTCGCCTCCATGCCCGGTGTATTTAGGCTCAACATAGATCAATTAGTAAACGAAGTTCGCGTTGCTCGTGACCTTGGTATTCCGGCCATCGCAATCTTTCCTGAAACCGATCCGAATTTAAAAACTGAAGGTGCGGAAGAAGCGTTCAATCCAAAAAATCTTGTTTGCGAAACGGTGAGAGCGATCAAGTCAGAGGTGCCCGACATCGGTATCATCTGCGATGTTGCCCTGGATCCGTACACTTCTCACGGCCAAGACGGTTTGGTACGTGACGGTGTGGTTCTGAATGATGAGAGCCTCGAAGTTCTCGTGAAACAGGCGCTGGTTCAGGCTGAGGCCGGCTGCGACGTTATTGCTCCCTCTGACATGATGGATGGGCGTGTTGGGGCGATTCGGAAAGCGCTTGATGAATCCGGTTTTGAAAACGTATTGATCATGAGCTACGCCGCGAAATATGCTTCGGCGTTCTACGGTCCGTTCCGCGATGCAATTGGATCAAAGTCAAACCTCTCGGTGGGCAACATCGATGGCGGTGGTAAGAAGACTTATCAGATGAATCCTGCGAATACGGATGAAGCGCTCCGCGAAGTCGAACTCGATATTAACGAGGGAGCAGATATGGTGATGGTCAAACCTGGGATGCCCTATCTCGACATCGTTGGTCGAGTAAAATCAAATTTTCAGGTTCCGACATTTGCTTATCAAGTAAGCGGGGAGTACGCGATGCTGATGGCCGCTGCTCAGAACGGATGGCTTGATCAAGAACAAGTGATGATGGAAAGCTTGCTGGGATTCAAACGTGCTGGCTGCGATGGCGTGTTGACTTATTTTGCGATCGAAGCAGCCAGGCTGCTT
>CAZQQR010000168.1:10597-12045 GCA_964595515.1 uncultured Pirellulaceae bacterium | reverse complement strand
ATTCCATCCTCTTATTCCATCCTCTTATTCCTCTTATCTTACGACCCAGATTTCGTCTTAACGTCCGACTTTTTCTTCAACTCAGTTTCCAGTTCACCCTTCTTTTTCGGTTTTGGTTCATCTGACTTCTTCTTGGCAGCCGGTCGTGGCTTGGAATTCTCAGGCAACTTAACCGAGGTGTCGACCCAGTCTGATTCGTCTTCAGTAATCGTATGAACCGATGCTTTGACGAACAAGTAAAGATTAGGGTGCTCTTCGTTGGCGCTAGGATCGTAAGTCATCCCGCCAGCAAGAACAATTTGTTCTTTCGGGCATCGAACCGTCGTATTCAAACGGTAGGAAACGTAATTGCCATGGTCGAGTTCGACCTCCGCTTTTTCCGTTTCGTTGATGTGGACAAACACAGATGGCTTCTTTTCTTTTTCGGACGTCAGTTCATTTGCTTTCGCATGGACATCGAGGATCACAAAATTTCCGCCTCGTGTTGCCAAAGGCGTGACCTGGATCGCGGCTCCATTGTGAAACGATTGCCGGACCGGCCGAAACCCGACAATTTTTCGAGTCCGGTTAAAGTAATCAAGATCTTCGTCTTCATCCATCGATCCGCCAAAGGGCTCCATGTCGTCGATGTTTTCAAACCAAGCCTGAGCAGAGGTTGTCTCAAACGGTATTGCATCGAGCGTCAACTGACGTTGCTGCCCCGAAAGTGCATGAAGCGTCTGGTTGTTGTGACCAGTTAGCGCGGCTGAATAAGCAAACCGTTTTTCTTCTTTGGCTGATTCAATGAACTTGTCCCACTTCGAGGCATTGACGACCCCGGCACCCACTTCGTTCGTTGATTTTTGATCCAGTAAATCAGCCGCGTCAGCAGCGCCAGCTCGAATCCAATAAGTCTGAATCGTAATCGTCCGACGTTTTCCCCAATGCTCCCGAAATAGGTTCAGTAGATTGTTAATCTGTGTGTGCATGTCTTCCGTTGCTGTGATCAACAATGTGTTGCCAAGGAATTGGACTTTTGCATCATCACGTCCGCTTCCCCACATCTCAGGTTCCACGGTTTCTTTGACGGTGTTAACCAACTGGTCCATTGAGACTTGGGCAGAACGTGTGTTCAAAGACGCGGCTTCTTGTTTGGGCTGTGGGTGAGGCTGACGTTTGGGCTGCGGCGCTGTTCGCGGCGGCTCAGGTGGAATGCTGAAAACGCCTCCTCCACCCATTCCACCCATGCCGGCTCCTCCTCCGACGCCTCCACCTTGTCCGATGCCGCTTCTTGAAAAACCTCTTCGATCGGAAGAGAACATGCTGCTATTAAGTGCTAAATCGTTGGGCATCATCGCGGGATAGCTGGGTGATACCGCAAATAGGTCACTTAAGTCATACAGCCGAATATGAAGCGACGCGTCAAACACAGTTTCAGGAACTTTCTTGACCCGCTGGCTACCAACAGA
>CAZQQR010000168.1:0-10497 GCA_964595515.1 uncultured Pirellulaceae bacterium | reverse complement strand
GCGACGCGTCAAACACAGTTTCAGGAACTTTCTTGACCCGCTGGCTACCAACAGATTTGACGCGTGAATTGTTTTCGAAAGGAACCGGCTGCTGTTGGTCTTGGATTGAGGCAAGCTGATGTTGAAGCGTCAAAAGCTGCTTTTGAAGACTGGAAATGTCTGCAGGCGAATGGACGGGCTGCGCTTGGGCTGACTTATTCAGATTAAAAATGAACAACATTCCGACTAACAGGAAAGTAGTCACTCTCGCGAGTTTTGGGCGTGTATGAAGGAGTGGACCTTGAAACGAACTGCTATGCTGAGACATCTTGTAACCCCTGTTCTTGCGGTACCTTGCCAGGCAAGCTACTCGCAAACGGGATGCCAAATGTAAATCGGTGAGTTTGTGCCGTTTTGCTGCCAGTATGTTTCGGTTCAGAACAGCCTAGCCATTCCGGATGTATCGAAATGAATCAGAATCCCCAAAAGACTCAAAACCAAAATCAGATTCGCACGCTAAAGCTTCCATTGAAATGGTTAAGGTACATGATTGTATTTTGGATGGTTACATCTCTCGGCTGTAAACCGGCCGGTCAGACCGCGACCGACCAAGAAGATTTCGCAACGGGTACAGTTGCTGATACAAGTCCACCGCATCTGGTCGGGACTAGAATTGTCATTGACACAGAGACGTTGGAAGAGCTTGGCTACAGTCATTTTGAGCCAGTCAAAGAAGCTTCTGGTTTTGTGATCGGGGGTGAAAATTCGAATGAGACAATCGCAGGCTTAAAAGAGCTTGCTGGAATTTCGATTGCCGATTTGGAAAATCAAATGAGGCCGGGTGCAACTGGTGAGGAGGGCTCTGATGCCGGCTTTTTGGGGCCAAATGAAAGCCTGCTGGAGTTGTTAGCCGCTGACAACGAATTCGTCCTCGAGAAACTGAAAACGAATCATCAAAATCTTGCTAGAACATTAATGCTTCTCGGTTACTATGCCAAAAAAATGGCGTACAAGAATCCAGTAGATGTCAATTTTCAGGGCCAAAATTTCCGCGTCAAAAGCAAGCAATGGAAAGGCTATCAGCACTCTCCTTTTCAAGACGGTACGAAAACTTTCGTTGATGTAACGATTACGAATCTCAACAGCAAAAAGACTTTAGAGTATTCATTGCTCGTGCCGCACATGATTGAACGTTATGGGTTCTACGAGGGACACGGAACGAGTTACCGAGTCGATCCTGCCAAAATAGCGGACGTGTTGGGGCTTTGATCTCGGTTGATTGATCCAAACTTGCTTGATCCAAACGGAAATGCGAGTTACCGGCCTGGAAATGGAACGCGGAATCGGGGCACATAGACCTTGTTGCCCTAATCCTTCTTCTTTTTCGAATCCGATTTCTTCGGCGAGCTGTCGGATTTCGTTTCAGACGTTTTGTTCGAATCAGATTTACTGCCAGAGGATGCTTCGCTTTTGGATTTTTTGTCCGCTTCTTTGGACTTTTTATAAGACTCGCTACGGTAATCGGTTTCGTAGAACCCGCTACCTTTGAACATGATCGCCGCACCTGTTCCGAATTGGCGGACGGCTTTCTTTTTGCCGCATTCGGGGCATTTCTTGACGGGATCGTCAGTCATTTTTTGAAAAAGTTCCCAGGCATGCTCGCAGGCATCGCAGATATAGTCATAAGTTGGCATGTTGGTGCTTTCGCGGAAATCTCTTTTATTGCGAATTCTGGTTTGCAATTACTCGGCTGGTTTTCCAGTTGAGACAAACACTTGAGATGGACGCACGATGCGGTCATGCAGTTGGTAACCCGTTCGCAAATCCGCCATCACCACATTCGCGGGATGTTCGTCACTCGGTTGCATCTGAAGTGCTTGATGACGATTCGGATCAAAGGGCTGCCCAACGGCTTCGATTTTTTTGCAGCCGTGGTTGTCAAGCGCCGTTGCGATTTGGCCTGACACCAATTTGACGCCTTCAACCAATCCATCCCCATTGGGATCTTTCTCATACGACTCAATCGCACGTTGCAGGTTGTCGACCGCTTCCAAGACCTCGTTCATCAATCCAAGTGAAGCGTACTTGAGTTGATCTGCCGCATCTCGACGAGTCCGGCGCCGAAAGTTCTCAAGGTCCGCCTGAGCCAGCAAAATTCTTTTCTCTGCATCGGCGAGATCCACTTGCAGTTTTTCAACCATCGAATCGTTGTCGAGAACGACTTCGGTTTCCAGTTCTTCCAGCTCTTGAAATTCGGGCATTTTTACGACGTCGTCGCTCTGGCCAGATTCGTTACCGATATCAATCAAGTCATCCATTTCTATTTCAGAATCTGACTTGGGGTTTTGTGATTCGTTCGGATTTGTTTCGTTATTATTGCTCATATCAATATCGCTCATTCAACGTACAACGTTCTATTTGTCCGATGCTGCGAAGTACTCAGTTAATCGTTTCAAAAAGTTTTTTCGTTCTGGAAGCACTTCGATTTCCTCGAGCTCCGCAAGTTTTCTCAAGATTTCTTCTTGCTCAGAAGAAATGTTTTTCGGTGTCTCAATGAATGTTTGAACCAAAAGGTCGCCCTTTCGACCACCTTGAGGATTCGGCATTCCACGTCCACCAAGTTTAAAAATTTCTCCCGACTGAGTTCCCCGAGGAATCTTTAGATTGTCAGGCCCATCCAGAGTTGGGACTTCAATCTCCGCCCCCAGTGCAGCCTGCGTGTAGGAAATTGGCAATTGAAGAATCAGATTGTCGCCATCGCGGTGAAACAGCTTGTGACGACGAACGGTAATGAAAACGTAACAATCCCCGCTTTGGCCACCTTTGCGACTTTGCTCGCCTTCTCCTGCCAAACGAACTCGCATCCCGTCATCGACACCAGCCGGAATGACGACTTCAAGTTCGACAGGCCGGATGACTTGACCTTGGCCGCTGCAATCGCCACAAGGGTCGACGATGATTCGACCGGCCCCTCGGCAAACGGGACAAGTCGTTTGGACTCGCAGAATTCCGGCAGACTGAAGCACCTGACCTCGACCACCGCATTGCTGACAGGGTGGAACTTCGCTTCCGGGGCGACTTCCGTTTCCGGTACAAGTTGCACAGGTTTCGTTTCGATCAAACCGAAGCGTTTTGCTGATTCCAGCAGCCGCTTCTTCCAAGGTCAACGTCACATCGGTTCGAACGTCGGAACCTCTTTGTTTGCGGCCGCCGCCTCCACGCCCGAAAATGTCTCCGAACATTCCCCCACCACCGCCTCCGCCGAAGATTTCGCCGAACGCAGCAAAGATGTCTTCTGCCGAACCAAACTGTTGGCCGCCTTCGAAACCAGCATGACCATAACGATCGTAACGAGCACGTTTGTCATCGTCACTGAGGATTTCGTAAGCCTCGGCAGCCTCTTTGAAACTCTTGCTGGCGTCTTCATCACCCGGGTTGCTGTCGGGATGAAATTTAACCGCGAGCTTACGATACGCTTTGGAGATATCGCGATCAGAAGAGTCGCGGGAGACTCCAAGCACTTCGTAGTAGTCGCGTTTAGACATTTGAGTTTCCATCGTTAACATCAAGCTGCATCGTGCAGCTTCATAGTCTTTTTGTTTTGCAAAAACGGACCACGTCAATCGTGGCCCGTTATTGCTTCTGTGAGGATTGCCATTCGCAGGCCAGGACTAGCCAGGGCAAGCGAAAGGCATGGCACCGTCAAATCAGGTGCTAAAACAACTAGGCAATCGCGCCTTCGACACGTCGCTTGTTCTTGTCATCGTCATCAAACGTTGAAACCATTGCATCTGTTGTCAACAACAGACCAGCAATACTGGCAGCGTTGGCAAGTGCAGTTCGAACGACTTTGACAGGGTCGATGACACCGGCTTTGAGCATGTCGCCATACTCGCCAGTGAACGCGTTGTAGCCGTGATTGTTGGCTTTGCCGGAAACGATATCCGCGACGACTGAGCCGTCGATTCCACCGTTGTTGGCAATCTGACGAATCGGAGCATCCAAGGCACCCAAGACGATGTCAACACCGACTTTTTCGTCGCCCTTAGCACCCTTGCGGGCTGCAGCAACGGCTTCTTTACAGCGAAGCAAAGCCACGCCACCACCGGGGAGGATGCCTTCTTCGATCGCCGCACGTGTCGCATGCAAAGCATCCTCAACGCGAGCCTTTTTCTGCTTCATGTCGGCTTCGGTTTCAGCACCAACGCTGATAACGGCAACGCCGCCAGTCAATTTAGCCAAACGCTCTGAAAGCTTTTCCTTGTCGTAATCGCTGTCAGTTTGCTCACGCTGGTTTTTGATCTGCTCGATGCGGGTTTCAACGTCTTTACGTTTCCCGGCACCTTCGACGATGGTCGTGCTGCCTTTGTCGACAGTGATTTTCTTGGCCGAACCAAGATGAGAGACTTCGATGTTTTCCAGCTGAATTCCAAGGTCTTCGCTGATCAACGTTCCGCCGGTTAGCGTGGCGATATCGCCAAGCATTGCCTTGCGGCGATCACCAAACCCTGGTGCTTTGACGGCACAGACGTTGAGTGTTCCGCGAAGTTTGTTCACAACCAAGAGAGTCAGCGCTTCCGCGTCCACGTCTTCGGCGATGATCAACAAAGGCGTGCCTGTCTGACCGACCTTTTCAAGAATCGGAACAAGATCGCGAATGTTGCTAATCTTCTTTTCGAACAACAAGATGTGAGCATTTTCAAACTCACAATTCATGTCGTTTGGATTCGAGATGAAGTAAGGCGAGATGTAGCCTTTGTCGAATTGCATCCCGTCAACGTATTCAACAGTCGTGTCAGCTGTTTTGCCTTCTTCGACCGTGATGACGCCGTCTTGACCAACGTTGTGAAGGGCTTCGGCAAGTAGTTCACCGATGACCATATCGTTGTTGGCAGAGATTGCACCGACGTTGGCGACTTCTTCCTTCTTCGAAACTTTCTTGGACATGCCGACCAAGTGCTCAACAGCGGCAGCGACAGCTTTGTCGATTCCGCGACGAACAGCAGTTGGGTTTGAGCCGGCAACGATGTTTCGAAGACCTTCTTTGAAGATCGCTCGAGCGAGCACGGTTGCAGTCGTCGTGCCGTCTCCGGCAAGATCCGAAGTCTTTTGGGCGACTTCGACAACGAGTTTCGCACCCATGTTCTCGAAACGGTCCTCGAGTTCAATTTCTTTCGCAACAGTCACGCCATCTTTGGTGACCGTTGGGCCGCCAAAAGATTTGTTGATGATCACGTTTCGGCCTGTTGGGCCCATGGTAACGGCGACTGCATCGGCAAGTGTTTCGATGCCCTTGAGCATGCGAGCACGAGCGTGGTCGTCGAATAGCAATTGTTTAGCCATGATTGTTTCCTTTATTTGATTTGAGAATTGTGAGGTTGGATTTGCCAATGATTGGTGATGCCCAACCAAACAACTTTCAAGCTGTGATTCGATTACTAGACGACTTTGGCAAGGATGTCAGATTCGCGAAGAATCTTGACGTCAACGCCTTCGACTTCGATTTCTGTTCCGCCGTACTTGCCGAAGATGACTTCGTCGCCAACGCCAACGGATAGTTCGCCACGCTCGCCACTATCAAGAAGCTTGCCAGGGCCAACAGCGACGACTGTGCCACGCTGTGGTTTTTCCTGAGCTGCATCTGGGAGGACGATGCCTCCAGCAGTTGTTTCTTCGGCTTGCATTGGCTCAACAACAACACGGTCATCAAGAGGTCGGATAGAGATTTTAGCCATGATGGTTTCCTTTTATGTTTTTTAGTTCAGCCGAACGTTATGTTCGAGCTAACAGTTTTTGATTGAATTGAAAAATTGAGAGGATGTCGATCAAGTGACGATAAATATCGCCGCCGATTGACTACATCATTCCGGGCATCCCCATGCCGCCCATGCCTGGCATGCCGCCCATTCCACCCATGCCCGGCATTCCGCCGCCCATGCCGTGGTCGTGGTGATGATCGCCGGCTTCTTCTTCCTCAACAGGAATTTCAGTAACCAGCGACTCAGTCGTTAGCAGTAGCGAAGCAACACTGGCTGCATTTTTCAAAGCCGTCATTACGACTTTGGCTGGGTCGATCACACCATCAGAAATCAAGTCGGTGTATTCGCCGGAATCCGCGTTGAAGCCTTCGGTGGCTCCTTTCATTCCGCGGACACGGTTCACAACCACGCCGCCGTCATAACCAGCGTTCTCTGCGATGCAGCGAAGTGGGTACTCAAGGATTTTGGCGATGATCTTTGCACCGGCTTCTTCGTCTTGGACGAGATCCTTCAACTTCTTTAGTGCTTTCTCAGCACGAAGAAGAGCGATACCACCACCGGGAACGATGCCTTCGGCAAGTGCGGCAGCCGTGGCTGATTTCGCATCTTCCAAAAGGTCTTTCCGTTCTTTCATTTCGGTTTCAGTGATCGCACCAACGTTGATCTGGGCGACGCCACCAGCAAGTTTCGCTAGTCGCTCCTGAAGTTTCTCGCGATCATAGTCACTGTCAGTGTTTTCGATTTCGCGACGAATCTGATCGACTCGTCCTTGGATCGCGTCCTTCTTTCCGCCACCACCTACGAAGACAGTTTCTTCGGAAGTGATTTTGACTTTCTTGACTCGGCCAAGATCCTTGAGCTGAACGCCTTCGAGGTCGATACCAAGATCTTTAAAGATCACTTGGCCGCCAGTCAAAACGCCGAGGTCACCCATGATGGCTTTGCGGCGATCGCCGTAACCGGGAGCCTTGACGGCACAGACCTGAAGAATGCCTCGCATCTTGTTGACCACGAGAGTTGCAAGGGCTTCGCCTTCAACGTCCTCAGCAATGATCAGCAAAGGCTTCTTTGATTTTGAGACTTCTTCCAAGAGTGGAATCAGTGCCTTGTTGTTTGAGATTTTCTCTTCGTAAATCAAGACATAAGGATTGTCGAGTTCGACAGTCACGTCGTCTTGGTTGGTGACGAAGTGTGGTGAAAGATAACCGCGATCGAACTGCATACCCTCGACAACGTCGACGTAAGTTTCTGATCCGCGGCCTTCTTCGACAGTGATCACACCGTCTTTGCCAACCTTGAGGAAAGCCTCAGCGAGAACGTCGCCGATGGTTGAATCATTGTTACCCGCGATGGTGGCAACCTGCTTGATTTCTTTTTTGCTTTTCTCGTCGATCGGCTTGGCTTGTTTAGCGATCTCTGTACAGATAGCGTCTGTTGCTTTGGCGATGCCGCGAGAAAGTGCCATTGGATCGAATCCGGCGGCAATCATCTTGAGGCCTTCACGGAAGATCGCTTCGGCCAAGACAGTCGCAGTCGTTGTTCCGTCACCAGCAACGTCGTTGGTCTTGCTGGCTGCTTCTTTTACTAACTGAACACCAAGATTCTCAAACGGGTCGTCGAGTTCGATGTCTTCAGCGACGGTAACACCGTCTTTGGTGATTTTGGGACTGCCCCAACCCTTATCCAGGATGGCGTTGCGACCACGTGGGCCAAGTGTGCTGCGAACCGCGCGTGCCAGTTTGGAAACACCTTCCAAAAGCGGCTTGCGGGCGGCTTCGTCAAATACCATTTGTTTTGCCACCGGATTCCTCCAATTGTCTAAATGTGATGTGAATCTGTAATCGTTAGCGAAACGGGAGATTTTCAACCGTCTCGGATATTTCATTCGATGTCAGGGGCTCTGCCACAATTGGCAGGCGCACCCCGAGATGAACACCTCTTAAGCAAGCGTCGTGCCAAATCGCAAGCATCGCGCCAAAGTCGAAATAGATACCTGTCTTGACTGTGTTGAGCGGCGGCCTTTGGTTCGGCGGCGCCTGATTGGGAAGAAACGAAGCAGCCCAACTGTTCAATGTCCAAGTGTTCGAGCGACGATTGGGAAAAGAAAATTTCGTGGTGGGCTTTTGAAAAGCGAAATCGAATCCGTTGCCGTTCGGAAATGACAACTTGGCACATCATTGATTGCTTTGAAAATCGCGACTTGAATTTCTTGAAATTAGTCACTTGCCTGCCGGATTGTTGATGCATACTTTAGTGCATAACCGGTGTGCATTAAGTGCATATTTTAAAAATGGTGAAAGTGAACGCCTGACAGATTTGTAAATCAGGTTGTCGTTTTGGCATTTCCAAAAGAACGCTAATCAACACTTATCGAACACTAATTTGATTCGATGAATGCGCGATTAAGAACTGCTCACCACTGACGAAATCAATTTAGACACGAGAAGAAAAGATGGAAGAAAGATCCAACTATGCCCGAACCACAATTACGGTTCCCCGTGAATTGAAAGTGAAAATGAAACGAGCGAGGAATCACCAAATCAATTGGTCATCGGTTGCTTGCGAAGCTTTCGAAGCCAAGCTGGATGAGCTTGGTCCATTCGAAGAGATCACCACGATTGAGGCAGCGCTGGAGCGAATGAACCAGTGGAAGAAAGACTTCACAGGCGATGATGAAAAAACGGCTGACGGGACTGAGTCAGGAAAAAGCTGGGCGATGAATTTTGCCACGCCAGCTCAGCTTGCCCGAATCGAAAAACTGAAATCAGAGATTGAAGAAGAGGCTTGGGAGCCGTTCATGATGACGCCCGAAGGCTGGAAAGAATTAACGTTTTGCATTCAGCCACGAATTGGCAAAGGTGGCAGGGGACGAAATCACCGAATGAAGGGGCGAAGTCAAAATGGAAGACGCGGCGGTCGAGGGCGGCGAGGTCCAGGACGTGGAAGACGTGGGCACGGTCATCCCGCCAAAGCCGTTTGGAAAACGATTCTCGATGAACGCCCCAATCACCCAGGTTTCTTTCTAGGGTTCGCCGAAGGCGCGCTGAAAGTCTGGGATCAGGTCAAAGACGAATTGAGTTAGGCAGACGAGTTGAGTTAGGCAGATGAACTAAGTAGACGAATTGAGTAGCGGAATTCGTCAAGAATTCCGAATTTCGTTACTCCAACTCGGGCGGCAGCAATCCTCCGCCAGATCTACCGGTTTCATCTGAGCCAAGAAGCGAAAGCCCAATCGGCTTGGCGTAGTTGTCGGTTTGGCGTTACTTGTTTTTCTTGCCGTGATTGGAAAGTTTCCAGGCCTCGAGCCAGTACTGTCCGCCACGTTTCATGCCAAAATCGTTGATTAGGCTTTCTTCCATGCTGACCAAGTGCCCTGCCCCGTAAAAAATGGCAAGGTTACGCTTTCCCGATTCGATTTCCTGTTTGAGGATTTTCAAGCACTTTCGGTTGCGGTGATCGATGATGGTTGAGCCCTCACGGCCCTCAAAAACGATCATGCCGGCCTCCATGTCTTGGATTTGTTTGGCAAACGCACGACGCAGGCGCAGCTCTTTATTCTTTGAGAACATGGCCATGAGCATTCCCATGCTGTCGCCACCCCGGCCGGCGGATTGCATCGCCATACTTTGACCGATCGCGCGGGCGGCGTATCCGCCCAGGCTCTCATCGTTTTCAACCATGCTTTCGGAGAATTCTTCGGGAGTCATATCAGCATGGGTGAAGTTCTTTTTGGTGTAGTCGATGTGCTCTAGTTGAAACTCAAGCGCCAACGAAGTCTGCATTCCTTTTTGCATCAACGCGATTGGATTGGTTGGAACGCCGTCGCGCCGGCCGCCACCTTTGGGGATCACGGTACCTTCTGGAGCGACCAATTCGTACAGCATGGATTCGTACTGTTCAAAACGTTTGTTCAACGCATCGTAGTATTCTTTTTCCCCAACGTGGACGGCGCCAATTAGATCAACGGTTACCAGGTTGTTGTCTTTGTCGAGCATCTCGTAACGGGTCACGGATGTTTCCAAAGCCAGCTCGCGGCCCTTGGCGTCTTTTCGGATTCGCATAAACCGGCCAGCGGCTTCACGACGAGTTTTACGACGTGCGCGTTCGGCAGCTCGTTTTTCATCACTCGTTTGTTCCGCTTTGTCTTCGTTTTTGTCTTGGCCAAAAGTCGGACTGACGGAAACAAATGAAGTCAGAAAAAGCACGCAAATCGAAAGGTAGAGTGACGCGTGAAAAGCTCGTTTGGAAATCAACATCTTCGGACCGTGCTGGGTAAAGTTTTTTGTCGCCGTAAATCTCAACGTCTGTGAATTAGCGATCGGAGTCTTGCCGCTATTGTAGTAGCTCGTGCTTGGACAGTGACTCGCGATTAACTGGTCCAAAGCAATGCAAAGACCAGCCACATTTGAAGTGCACCAGTGGCCGCCATGACCAGACCGATCACAATTAGGTAAGGGTAGAATTCTGGGTCTATCTTGAAATTCATGTCATACTCGTAAAAAGATACTTCTGCATTGGTCTACTGGTTTCAGTAGCCCTACTAACAGCTTAGCAATTTCTTGAATTCTCGGAAACGCTCAGCTTTGAATATCCTCGTCTAGATCTTTGAGAAACTTCGGACAAAACTTCGAGCAAAACGTTCGTTTTGATCGGTGGTGCGTCAGCCTTCAATTTAAATTGTTGGATTTCCTGCATACAGTCGCGGAGTCGATCGGGCCGGCTAATGGTTCGTCTCGACTTGGTTTTTCGGCCGGGCAAG
>CAZQQR010000167.1:7795-12115 GCA_964595515.1 uncultured Pirellulaceae bacterium | reverse complement strand
CACAGAACCAAACCACCTCGTGGGCCACGAAGTGTTTTGTGAACGGTGGTCGTGACGAAATCCGCAACAGGCACGGGGTCATCATGTTCTTTGGCGGCAACAAGCCCCGCGTAATGAGCCATGTCGACGAACAATAGTGCACCTACATCGTCGGCGATCTCTTTGAATTTTCCGTGCGGGATTTCACGGGGGTACGCGCTTGCTCCCGCCACGATCATTTTCGGTTTGTGTTCTTTGGCAAGTGCCGCCACTTGATCGAAGTCGATTCGATGAGTGTCACGAGTCACGCCGTAGTTGATGAAATTGTAAAGTTTCCCAGACAGGTTCAATCGCATTCCGTGAGTCAGGTGGCCACCGTGAGCCAGATCTAACCCAAGCACCGTATCGCCAACATCGAGTGCGGACAGATAAACGGACTGATTGGCCTGAGAGCCGGAGCTTGGTTGAACGTTAGCAAACTCCGCACCGAAAAGCTGTTTGGCTCGGTCTCTGGCGATGTTCTCCATCACATCAACGTGTTCGCATCCGCCGTAGTACCGGCGACCAGGATAGCCTTCGGCGTATTTGTTGGTTAGCACGCTGCCAACGGCTTCCATCACTGCTGGGCTGGTGTAATTTTCGCTGGCAATCATTTCCAATCCGTCTTGTTGGCGGATCGCTTCATCGTGAATGGTTTGCCAGATTTCCGGGTCTTGAGATTGCAAAGAGTTCATTGGATCGCCAGTGGATGTTGGTCAGCCTAATTGATAAGGCAATTATTTTAGTTTCTCAACTAAGACTTCCAAGGTGCCCTGATTGTCATTCATCTTGGCAGGCGATTCGTTGATTCGAAAGCATAACATTCCGTCTCGGTCAGCAACGAATTCATGCTGACTACCAACCAGCATTGGCTCTTTCAGCCCCGCAACTTGAGATTCAATGTTGGCTGCATCGACATCAAGAATTCCTGCCAGCAGAATTCCCAATGGTCGCCCTCGGTTGTACTGGATCGTAATTCCGTTGCTTTCGCATGGCCAAGCGTGTTCGTTCCCGTCGCTGCCAATTGATTTTCCAACCACAAATCGTCCTTTTCCCACGACGCGAATACGATCACCTTTGCTAACCGACACAGCAGTTTGCCAACCAACATCGGCTCGAATTTGAAAACCGGACTTGGCTTTTTTCGCCTCGTGGATTCGTCCACGTTCGATATCAAATCCGTAGTCAATCTCGTGGACGTACAACAGCCAGTCTCGCTGCAAAATTTGCCAGTCGTCTTTTAGGTTGCGCAACAACCGTTCATTGAAGCCTTGTGGGCCGAGCTTTGTTTGATGAAACAGCTTCTTGAAATCAGCCTTGGAGCGCGGGTGATTGCTGAGAAATTCGCAGCCCGCCCAACTCCACGCGTAGTAACGAACATCTTTGAATGAGTTGGGTGGAATATTAAGCACATCCGAAAGCGACATTGCGTTGACCGTCCCGCGTTCTTCACGAACACGTTTCACTCGTCCCCAATATTCGGCTTCGCGTCGATCATTCAATTGGTATCCGATTTTAAGTTTGCCATCCCGCCAACGGTGAACTCCCAACAGTTCGGCCATGCCCTCGGAATACCAAGCCGGCCCGTAGCCGTTGAGAAACCACTCCATGAACGCGTGTGTGCCTTCGTGAATTAGGAGATGCCGTGTATAGTAATCTCCGGGCTGCAAATAAAGCCAAAGGTCATGATGTCGCTGAAATCCTGCTTGGAAATATGGAACGCTGTCAGGTTTTAGCCCGGCCCTGGCGAACTTCTCCAGCGAGTTCTCATCGACCATCAAATACCCCCGCATTTTCCAGCGAGCGGATCTATTTTCGGCAACAGCAAACACGTCGCACCATTGGTTGACTGCCAAATCGAAAACTCCAGGCAGTTCGTCAATCAAATCATCTGATGGAACGTCGGTGTAAATAACGAGGTGCTTGCCGAAGAGTCTTCTGATTCCTGCAGCCCGAACTCGTTCTTCGTCGATTACAAATGGCTCTGGAACCCATTTGTTGATTTTTGACATTTCGGCTTGCCAGGCTTTGACGTCATCGCTTTGTGCCAAGATGGTGCTGGAGTTGGTAACGCCAAACGCTGCAGTAAAAAATAGCAATGCAATGAAACTTTTCGTTACGATAGTTCGTATGAAACGCTGCGTAAATGATTTGGCCTGCATGGGTGACTTCTGCCTTGAAAAATTCTTATCCCTTCATGAATTGTAACCCCTTCGCCATGCTTCATCTTCCGAAGTTCGGTTTTCTTCTGATCGTTTTGGTTACTTTGATTGCCGCCGTCGGTTGTATCCAACAACAACCCAACGAAGTCGTCGTCTACTCTGCACTGGATCGAGAGTTTTCAGAGCCAATCTTGAATGATCTCGGAGCAGAGCTTGAGCTTGAGATACTGACAAAATTTGATCAGGAATCCAACAAGACCGTTGGCTTAGTGACGAGCATCATTCAAAGCTCAAAAATTCCACAGTGCGATTTGTTTTGGAACAACGAAATTTTACATACGATTCGGCTCCAAAAATTGGGTCTGCTCGAATCATATTCCAGTACTCAGGCTCCGTTTTATCCGTCCAATTTTGTTTCATCGAGAAACCAATGGCACGGATTCGCGGCGCGAGCCCGTGTGTTATTGGTGAACACTGAACTTCTTCCAAATCCTGACGAGCGTCCTGACTCTATTTTTGATCTAGCCGACAAAAAATGGAAAGGCCGCTGCGCGATGGCAAGACCATTGTTTGGAACGACCATGACCCACGCGGCCGTTTTGTTCTCAGAGTTGGGACCGGAAAAAGCCAAATCGCTACTCAGTCAAATTGCAGAAAATGCATCCATCGAAGGAGGCAACAAACAAGTCGCAATCAAAGTTGCACGTGGCGAGTTCGCGTTTGGAATCACCGACACCGATGATGCGATCATCGAACTCGAACAGGCAAACCCGGTCGCGATCATCTTTCCAGACCAAGCCGTCGATCAGATGGGCACGTTGTTAATACCCAATACCCTCTCGATCATCAAAGGCGGGCCCAATCCTGAACGCGCGAAACGACTCGTTGATCGACTGCTTCGGTCAGACATCGAAACGAGATTGGCAGAGGGAGCCAGCAGTCAGATCCCGCTCAGAACGGATGCGACAACGATTGCCCGGGTCGAGGCGGAAACCAAAGTGAAGGTCATGAAAGCCGATTTCGAGGCCGCAGCTGAATCCTGGGCCCAAGCAACAGAGTTTCTTTCAAAAACGTTTCCAGCAGGTGGAAAGTAGCGGACACAGTTGACGACTTGCTCGTCAGTCACGCGGTGACTTGCAAGCTGACAGTACCGATTTTGGGCTCTCGATACGGAACAAACAATGATGTGAGCAACAGTAGTCTTCGTCGAAATGGAATGTTGTCAGAACGTTTGAACTGAAGGAACGTTTAACCGACTGAATTTAGTTTCGAAGAATAGCGCAAAACAATGGCCACGCAAATTGCGTGGCCATCCGTTGTTGTATTGGCGGAACCAACAAACGTTACGTTCACAGGATCCAGCCAAAAGTCTTGACGACTTTTGCTACGCGTCGCTTAGTTGCAGCAACCATTTCGTCGACCGCGAATTCCGCGAACGCGAGAAAGTACCCCACGAGTTCGAGTCGAAACGTTGTTGACCATTGATCGAACAGCATAAGTTCGCTGGCGTGGTGCACAATCAGTGCAACCAGAAGTTGCAACCTGTGATGTAGCAACGTCGCTGTAAACAATGTCCGAAGTAGCCTGCTGGAAGGCAGGTGCCGGAGCGGCAACGCTTACTGGTGTGGGTGAGCTTTCGTAAGCAGGTAGAGTTGAACCACCACAGCAACCAGCACTCTGAACTTCTCCGGCCACTGGAGCGACAACGCTACCGAAGACTTGACCTTCCGTTGCCATCGGAGCACTTAGCATCGGAGCATCTCCAATGACGGAACTTGGTTCAACAATTTGAGTGCCTAGTGAACTTGGAACTTCGCTTCCAACAAATGTTTGCTCAATCGGAGCGGCGTCTTGAACGAGAACCTCTGTTGCTGGTTGCTCGATTGCATTGCCGACAACGGTCGACTCTGGCGCCGCCGATGTGACGACTTCTTGAGCAGGAGCAGCGACCTCTGTCGCAACCGCTTCAACCGCACTGGCAACTGCTTCACCTGGCTGTGGCGGAGCTGGAGGAGTACCTTCTTGGGCGAAAACGGGTGCGGAAACGAACAAACAACATACTGCAATACTTAACTTCTTCATTTTAAAATCCCCTAGGGCTAATATTTCCAAGCACTCCCTGCTTATTTAAGCGCAACAA
>CAZQQR010000167.1:0-7695 GCA_964595515.1 uncultured Pirellulaceae bacterium | reverse complement strand
GGACGATTGCGAAAGCCAACATCGATGTCTATGCGGCAACAATCTCGAAGGCAGTTCTTGCTCGGCGCTCTGGAGCGGTATGAGCAATTATTAACTGCCTATGCGATGCGTTTGGTTGGAGGTGATGTGCATCTGGCGCACGACGCGGTCCAACACACATTTACGCAGCTTTGCAAACGACCCCAACGGGAAATCGAACACAAGCTTGCACCTTGGCTCTACACGGTCTGCCGAAATTTCGTTCGTGACGAGTTCAAGTCTGCATTTCGGAATCAGTCCCAGTTCGTTGCCGAGAGTTTCGAGTCGATCGACCAAAATGCGATTGACCCGGCAAGCCAACTGGAGCACGAAGATTTCCTCGCGAAACTTCGAAGCCTGTTTGACACTCTTCAACCAAACGAGCGTGACGTGATTGAGCTTTGGTCGCACGGGTTCAACGCAAAAGAGATTGGCGAGATTCTGGAAATGAAATCTGCAACCGTAAGGGTCAATCTTCATCGGGCAATCAAACGACTTCAATCGCATCCACACGTAACCCAATGGCTGGAACGCGCGACCAGCCAATCGGTTCGGTCAGATGCCACGACATCCATTTCAGGGAACACACTATGAACGACAAACAGCCACCGCGCAATTTGAACGATGACGCCGACCAAACTGTCGAAATTCTCGATTCGGTTCGCACACCGATTACCGATGATGAACACCAGACATTGGCGCTGGGTCATTTGATTCGTGAATCCGTCACTTCCGATTTGCCGGAGCGAAACCCAGCGCTAAAAGAATTAATGCTGGAACATCTTGAGAATGATTCTGTTGCCAAACCGATTTCCAGCTTGAAAAAAACAGACCAAGCAAACAAACGACGAAATGGATTCCTTGCAGTGTTGGGGATTGCGGCAAGTTTGATGTTGCTTGCTGGTGTTTGGTGGACTTTACAGCCAGCCGCCCAGCCACTTGAACTAGCCAATGGAACCTGGTCAAGGTATCAACTCGCCGATCAAGAGTCAGCCGACGAAATCATTGCATCCAACGGATACCGGCCTGAGCAGAATCTACCGCCGGTTGCTGATGAGCAAACTATTGAACCGCCTGTTGTTCGATATGAGACCCGAACGCGAACGGTGCCGGTCACAAAGACTCGATCCGAAACGAGAACCCGACAAGTACCAGTCACGAAATACAAATCGGAAACAATTGTAAAGACGATGGAGGACGGGACAAAAATTGAGGAAGAGGTCTCTGTTCCCTATACCGAGATGACCACGCAAAATTATACCGTCCAAGTTCCCTACACCGAGAATGTTACCCAAAGCAGGATGCATCGAGTTGAGGTTGGGAAAGACGGTGAGGAGTTGTCGATTGAAGTTCCGTACTCCAATCCATCGCCCGGACCAACAGCAGGAAAATCTCTTGACGCGGATCGCATTTCGCGATCACTGCAACCGGCGCAGTCGGGATTGAAGCTTAAATCATCGAAACAATCGTTGGTGCAGCAAGATTACCGAAAGAAACTACGGTTGGTCGAAGCAAACATTTCCACGAAAAATAACGAATTACACTACGGCATCCAACCAAGGTTCGAAGGAGAGGGTCGTCCGGCTGAGTTCTTGTCTGGAGGCGAAATTCCAATCGTTATTCGCAACAACGATTTCGGGTTCAATCAACCAAGCCGACTTCAACGACCAAACACCGAACAATACACACCGATCCATGAAAACCATTTTACAAAAGCGATCGGCAGCGAAGCCGTTTCGACTTTTTCGGTTGACGTGGACACCGCGGCTTATGCCAACATGCGTCGGTTCTTGACGCGAGGGCAGCTTCCGCCTCGTGATTCAGTTCGAATCGAAGAGTTGGTGAATTACTTTAGCTACAACGATCCCCAGCCCACCGGCGAAGATCCGTTTTCGGTCAACATGGAACTGGCTGATTGCCCTTGGAATACCAACCATAAACTTTTACGAGTTGGCCTCAAAGGCAAAGAGGTTCATGTCGACGAGCGGCCTGCAACCAATGTCGTTTTCTTGATCGATGTCTCTGGCTCGATGAACAATGAAGACAAACTACCGCTTCTCAAACGAGGGTTTGAGATGATGGTCAATCAATTGAATGAAAACGATCGCGTTTCGATTGTGACGTATGCGGGCAGCGCCGGCGTCGTGCTTGAGCCGACCAATGGTGCTGAGAAGAGAACAATTTTGTCAGCGATCAACGAACTGACTCCCGGTGGATCGACTCATGGAAGTGCCGGAATCCAATTGGCGTATGAGCTGGCTCAGAAAAACTACATTCAGGACGGTGTGAACAAAGTCATCTTGGCGACCGATGGCGATCTCAATGTTGGCATTACCAAGAACGATGAATTGGTTTCCTTGATCAAAGAGAAAGCTTCGGAGAATGTGTTTTTGACCGTGCTAGGGTTTGGCACCGGTAACCTCAAGGACGACAAAATGGAGCAGTTGGCTGACAACGGCAATGGAAATTACGCTTACATAGACGGGATTCGAGAGGCTCGTAAAGTCTTGGTCGAAGAGTTGTCTGCTTCTTTGGTGACGATTGCCAAAGACGTGAAACTGCAGATCGAATTCAACCCGGCCGAAGTGATTTCGTATCGCTTGATCGGTTATGAGAATCGAATGCTGGAGACGAAAGACTTCAACGATGATCGAAAAGACGCCGGAGAAATTGGAGCGGGCCATTCGGTGACGGCTCTCTACGAACTGGTGACTACGGATAAGCCTGACACCATGACTAGTTTGAAAGCAACTCCTAAAACGACACTCAAGTATCAGGGCGGTTCGGATGACGATCTGAAAGAGGAAAATACTGTGTCTCAATCTAATGATGACGATCAATCAAATGTTCGATTGTCGTCAGCATCTAAAACTGGCGAACTGTTGACATTGGCATTGCGATACAAAGAACCCGAAGCTTCCAAGAGCAAGCGAATTGAGTTTACCATCAAGAACGAAGACAACCGGTTCGACGCTGCTTCCGAAGATTTTCGATTTTCAGCCAGTGTCGCTTCGTTTGGAATGCTGCTCCGGGGTTCAAAATACCAAGGCGAAACGGACCCCAGTCTTGTTCAAGACTGGGCCACCGGTGCGATCGGAAAAGACCGCTCTGGTTACCGTGCCGAATTCTTGGACCTAGTTCGTCGGCTCAGCGACATCGCGAAATAGCTGCCCGATTGGCTTGGCCTGTTGTTCAGGGTGCTGTCCAGTTTGGTAACCATGAACGAAATACACGGAACACACGAAAAGCCCTTTCGTGTGTTTTTCGAATTTCCAGTCCCTTTATTTCGGCAACAACCGTGTTCGCAAAAAGAAGTCGACCAAACCACGGGTGGGACTAGCGACAGCGACAATCAAACCGGTGACGATCGAAAGACCAGACGCCAGCAGTACGATCAGCATTCCGATGATCACAGTTTTGTTGTTGACCAGATCCCAGGCAAGCGAGCCTTCGATGATTTCGATTTCGTTGGTCTTTTGCATCTGAGCTTCGCTCAAAAGCATCGTCAAAATAAAGACACCCAGCATCGCAATGATCGGCAGCCAAGAAATGGCGGCGCGGATCCCCGAGACAATTCCATTCGCTGGTCGGCCTTTTGAGTTGGTAACTTGAACGCCCATGAAACGGAATACTGGTCCGCCCCGAAACAAGTATCCCATCAAGACAGGCAACAAGATTCCCAGAGATGCTCCGGTGAAAAAACGATATCGGTTTGGGATCGGAGCTACGTAATAGCAAACCAGGTAGATCGCGAAAGAAACCGTGAGATAGGCAACGGCTTCCAGTCCCAATGTTGCACCGAGAATTCCAACCCGAGTATCCCAAGAGATTCTGCCAAGGTTGTTGGAAAGCTCTTCCAGTTGCTCATGAGCCCAATCAAGCGTGGATGCGTTGTGCGGTTTCTGATTCAATTCGCACAGAAAATCTTGAACAGACGCAGGCAGCACACCACTTTTGTTGAACAGATTGCCAAGCTCTTGAACTAATCGTACCCCATTTTCAGTCGCATCCCCGGCTGGTCTGATCTTGCCCGAAGAATGGCTCGAGATCAAAGAGTCTTCGCCGCTCACTTCGTTGACGAGATGCCTATCCAGCAGTTTCGCGTGGCCATCTTTGTCGAGCCAGACCACTGCCAATGATAGCGACTCGGGCAGCGTTTGTTCTTTGATAGAAGTCCGTACTTCGTCCACGATCTCCATCATGACACGTCGATACAGTGACCAATCCGCCTTGTTTCGCATACCAACAAAAGTCTGAATCGGTACCCCGCAAATCGCTTCATAAGCGTCCCAGCGTTTTCCCTCCGTCGTCTCGCCTCCCTCCAGCCATCGCTGTCTGGAAACACGCGCGACGTTAATTCGATTCAGGTCAGGCTTTTTCCCTTTGTCCTGTTGAACGATCCAAACGTCTCGTTTGAGAGGGGGATCGTGACCGTGATAAACTTCGCCCAGCTTCGACTCACCCATCATTTGGCGAGACTCATAAGGGCCGAATTTTTTTAATTTAAAAACGGCTGATTTTGGAGCGGTCATAGGAACGTTGAGAGATTTCGAATACGGACGAATGACTTTGGTGCCACTCATCATTCCATGAACGCCCAGCAACCCATTTGACGTCCTCATCGTCGAAAGACAAATGGCTGCGACCAACGAACCGATTCCAGTGGATCCCAAGAAAGACATCAATTGATCCGGTGCTGTTTGGGGCACGCCGAGCCGAAACGTTACAAACAATAGATAGACAAACGTCAATCCGAAACTTGCCGGCACAGCTACCGCGCGCAGTGCAGCTCTCAAGAATCCTACTCTTTGGCCCTCTTGATTGACTAATCTCAAACCCATCAACCACTTTCCCAACCCTCGGCCGAATATTCCTTCACCAATCGCGTAATAGAGAATCGAGATGATCAGCAACATGATTCCACCACCGACCATGATCGGTGTCGTAAATTCAGGCGAGCTGATGCGTAATTGCATCTCTTCTGGCGTTAAATGTTCCTTCATTTGCATTCGGAACGTGACAAAAAATGAAAACGCCAAAATTGAAAAAGCGTACATCGCGTAGACCAGCGTCTGGTCAAGCATGAATGCGGAAAGTCGACGACCGATGTCTGCGAATACCGAGTCCTTCTTTGAAGCGAACGGAATCAGCGCGAGTTTAAGATCATCTAAAGTTTGGAATCGTTTTGCTGGCTCTTTCGCCATGCATTTGGCAACGATTCGATCAAGGCCTTGGGGAACTACAGAATTGAATTCGCTCACCAGCGGTGGATCATCGGTAACGATTTGAGCGGTTACCGTCATCGCATCACCGAGAAACGGTGTCCTGCCTGTCAGGAGGCAAAACAAAGTCGCTCCTACCGAGTAGATATCCGTTCGCTGGTCGAGTTCGCTTCCTCGAATCTGTTCGGGTGCCGCAAACGAAGGCGTCCCCATGAACGTACCTGTTTGGGTCAGATTAACGTCCGTTCCAAGCATTGATTTGGACAACCCAAAATCGCCGATCTTGATCGTGTCGTCGGTATCAAGGAAACAGTTGGATGGTTTCACGTCGCGGTGAATCAAACCCAGTTTGTGGGCAGCGGTTAATCCGTCAGCAGCGTCGATGATGCAGTCGACCGCGTAGGCAGTTTCAAGTTGCCCGGATTCTTCGACGGTGTCAGCCAGCGTTTTACCAGGCATCAATTCCATGGCAATATACGGCTGACCTTGTTCGCTTCCCGAGCCGTAAATGAATGTTACTTTTGGATGAGAGACTTGGGCACATAATCGAGCTTCGCGAACAAACCGCTGGACGTAGCTTCGATCGCAGGCCATTGATTTGGAAAGTCGTTTGAGTGCGACGCGGCGACCTGTTTTGGTCTCGACGGCTTCCCAGACGGTTCCCATGCCCCCGGACCCCAACCAGCGCACCAATTGGTAGGGACCGACAATTTCGCCTTCGCCAACCGGGATGTCTTTAACCGCCGGAGCCGTTGGTGCGATCGTTTGATCTGCATCCGTTTGAGTGGGTGGGATCGTCGGCATTTCTGAAGACGAAGAAGATGATGTCTGTAACCGACATCCGCAATGTTGACAGAACTTGGGAGACTCCCCAACGTAGTCAATCGTCAATTCGCAATCAGAACAATAAACTTGCAATTCAACTCGCCTCAGGTTTCACTGCGCCGAATCTGAAACTCGGAAGTACCGAACCTCAATTGTAGTTCTCGGCTCAAGCCCCGTCGATTGCAGCCTTGTGGAAAGGCCTAGAAAAGGAAAGGTTTGAAAAGGTCTGAGAAAGGTTGCGAATTATTTCGATTGCATTGCCACCGTTGATCATTGCGACCAGTAGTTTTTGCGGTTTCCGAGAACTTCGACGTTCGTAAGCTGGATTGGTTGTCGTTATACTGGGTCGTTTGACAACGTCGGCGGCAACTTATTGAACCGGTTTTCCATGAAGCTTCGAATTATTGTGATCGCGGGTCCTGATGCAGGACGTTCCTTTGACCTGGACCCAGGCCAAACACTTCTAATTGGTCGTGGTGAAAAAAGTGAGGCTCGACTGGGTGATCCTTCCGTCTCGCGAGTTCATTTCGAAATCGGCAATGATGGCGAGAATGTTGTGGTTGCTGATCGCGGAAGTTCCAGTGGAACATTCGTTGATGGAAACAAAATTGAAAAGGGCTCCGTCCCCGTGGGCGGCGTGATTCAAGCTGGCGACACGCGAATGCGAATCGAGTCAGCCGATTCCACCATGCAAACCGTCGCCCCGGTGGCAAAACGAGACACCGCCGAAGCCAAGCCTCTACCTGAGCTCGTCGGTTCGAAACTTGGCCCTTACATGTTGACCGGAATTATCGGTCGCGGAAATTCGGGTGTTGTTTTCAAAGCTCACGATGCCGAAAAAGATCGTCTGGCGGCAATCAAAGTCTTAACTCCACAGTACACGGCCGATGACGAACAGCGTCAACGTTTTGTTCGCGCGATGAAGACGATGTTGCCAATCAAAAGCGAACGGATTGTTTCGCTTTATAACGCTGGCAAAAACGGACCCTACTGTTGGGCGGCGATGGAGTTCATCGAAGGTGAAAATCTGTCGCAGTTGATCGAACGGGTTGGAATCGAGGGCATGCTGGATTGGAGAAAAGTCTGGAGAGTTGCTGTCGATGTAGGTCGGGCTCTCAAAGCCGGATACGAAAACAAGGTCGTTCACCGCAACGTGACTCCAACCAATATTCTCAGGCGTAAAAGCGATGAGGCTTGTTTGCTGGGTGATTTCATGCTGGCCAAGGCGCTCGAGGGAACGTTGGCACTTCAGGTGACTCAGCCCGGTCAGATTTTAGGAGACATTCCTTATCTAGCTCCCGAGCGAACGATGGGCGACGTTGAAATTGATACGCGTTCGGACATCTATGGCTTGGGTGCGACTTGTTATGCACTGCTTACCGGACGACCTCCCATCAGTGGAAACAACATGATGGAGATGCTTAAAAATGTTCGTGATGAAAAACCGGAGCCGCCAAAGAAGTTCCAGTTGTCGGTGAACGAGATGTTCCAGGATTTGGTGATGACGATGATCTCCAAAGACAAGAACGATCGCTTTGATACGCCCGATACGTTGATCAAAGAGTTGTTGCGAATCGGTAAGTTCAACAATCTCGATCCGGGTTTTTAGAAAAATCGTCGCGACTGAGCC
>CAZQQR010000166.1:5998-12124 GCA_964595515.1 uncultured Pirellulaceae bacterium | reverse complement strand
TGGACAACTTTTTCAGGTGCAATGCCCGGATTTAGAATCAATGTAAGTGCGGTCCCTGAGCCTAGCTCCGCACTTGCGTTGATTGGAGTTTTCGGAGCAACCATGTTGCGGCGACGTCGAATCTAATTCTTTGAATCGTCAATGTAAGTTCATTAATGTAAGCACCACTGAACCAACCGGTGGTATTTGGCCGGCCATTTTTGCGACACCGATCATTGCTAGCCTCGGCTTTTACTGCCAAAATGTAGATCACCAGCTGGCTAGCACTGTTGAAGTTGACAGCCCGACGTTCATTTCCTAACGTCCCACCCTATTTTTGTGCGCAAGTTGTTTGCGCCCAAAGCAAATGAAGCCAGCCAAGGAAGGCACGGTATGAAGTTGCAAAGCAATACCGGGATAGCTCAATCAAACCGGGCACTATTCCAATACAGCGTTCTCGTTATCACAGGTTTTCTGACGATCGCATTGGCGGGTTGCCAGAACATGATTGGTCGAGGGCAAAGTCCTGACGACAGTAAACTGCTCTCACTGTACGACGATAAATCAGACTCAACCAAATACGTTGGGGACATCTGTGGCTTTTATGGTTTGAACTACGCCAAAGTCGAAGGCGTAGGTCTGGCGGTTTCGCTGGATGGAACTGGCTCAAACCCAAAACCAAGTGGGCAACGGGAAAAGCTGTTTCGAACGCTTGATACCAACAAGAATATTGAGAATCCGAAGAAGCTTCTTGAAAGCAAGAACACTGAGCTTGTCGTGATGAAAGGGATGCTTCCGCCCGGAATTCGCAAAGGCGAAACGTTCGACCTCGAGGTCATTCCGCTGGGTGGGACTGAAGCAACCAGTCTCGAAGACGGCATGCTGATTCAAACCCAACTCGCTCCCATGGCAAGACTTGGCCGCGGCGTTAAACAAGGGCACGTGATCGCACTGGGCCGGGGTCGAATTTCTGTCGACGCAATTTTTGAAAGCCGACAAGACCAGTCAAACTTGCTTCATGGCGTAATTCTCGGTGGTGGAAAAGCACTTGAGGACCGTCCACTTGGCCTGACCATTCGTTCCGAAGATTACTCTGCCAAAACCACCACCGCGATGGCCCGAGCCATCAACAAGCGATTCACCACCGTTGGTAGTTCAGGCCGAACCGGCGTAGCAACACCGAAAACGGACCGAATCGTCGAATTGGGAGTGCCAGCGGGCTACCGCCATAACGTCGGACGTTATCTTTCAGTCATTAAAAATCTGGCGTACGGTGAACGAACCGAGGATCGGGTCAACCGGATGGATCAACTGGAACAAGAAATGAACGATCCATCGACGGCGGCACTTGCTGCGATTCGATTGGAAGCGCTTGGCAATGACGGGATCCCGGCACTCAAACGGGCACTTCGTCATCATGACTTTGAAATTCAATTTCAAGCCGCCCAGGCAATCGCTTACTCAGGCGAGTCTGACGGAATTGAAATCCTGAGAAAAGCTGCAAAAGAAGAGCCCGCATTCCGTTGGCACGCCATGACGGCATTGGCGTCCATGGATGACGTCTCGGCAGGAATCACGTTGACGGATTTGATGCATGTCAAAAGCGCCGAAACTCGTTACGGTGCTTTCCGTGCGATGCGTGCCCATTCTCCTCAAGACCCGACCATTCAAGGCGAATGGTTGGCCGGCGATTTCTCCCTCCATGAAATCGTCTCGGATTCTGAACCACTGTTGCATTTTTCTCGCGAGAAACGGCCAGAGATTGTGATCTACAATGATGACCAAACAGTGACTCCAGATTTTCTACATGTAGAAACGGGCCTGACAATTCGAGCCAACACGAATAACACCGTTTCCATTTCGGTCTATTCATCGGCCGATGGCGAGCAAAGAAAAACCTGCTCCAATCGAATTTCGGACGTCGTTCGAACGCTTGGCAAAATGGGATTTGGCTATGGCCGACAACTAAAAATGTTCCGCCAAGCCATGCAGGCGGGCACTCTGAACACACGACTGGTCGTAAATGCGGTTCCAAAGCTCGGTCGCGAATACGTTGCTGCGGAGAACGAATTGCCGCCCGAAAAGTCTGACAAATACGTTGCCTCTGAGCTTCCACAATTATACCGAAGCGGCAATGAAACCGGCACTTCCGTTCCGCGAGTCGATGAGCCAACGATCGGGTCAATTGATCAAGAAATCGACGACAACAAATCTCGTTGGACTAAAATGAAAGATTGGTTTGTTGGATACGAAGAGTAAATCCTCCACTAAAGAAATGACGGTCTCGAGTTATGCTCAAAGCGCTCGAACTCAGTGGCTTCAAGAGCTTTGCTGATAAAACTCGATTTGAATTTCCACCCGGGATCACGGTAGTCGTTGGTCCCAATGGGTCTGGAAAATCAAACATCGTTGACGCCATCAAATGGGTGCTTGGTGAGCAGAGCGCGAAAAGTTTGCGCGGCAAGGAGATGTCGGATGTCATCTTCAAAGGTTCCAGCGGTGCAAATTCCCGACGACCTTCCAATGCAGCCATGGCGACCATCGTTTTGGAAAACGCCGATCGTCGATTTGCCTTTGATGCGGACGAAGTCCACGTCAGTCGCCGGGTTTACCGTAGCGGTGAATCGGAATACCTGATCAACGGCGAAACAAGTCGCCTCAAAGACATCCGTGAATTGTTTCGCGGTACAGGCGTCGGCACCGATGCCTATAGCTTGATTGAGCAGGGCAAAGTCGAACGGATGCTCTCTTCGAGTGCCAAAGACCGCCGCGTCATTTTTGAAGAAGCCGCCGGAATTAGTCGCTTTAAGGCAAAAAAAGTCGACGCCCAACGCCGACTTGCTCGCGTCGAAGGAAACCTAATTCGACTTGCCGATATCGTTGAAGAAGTCGGAAGCCGTTACCGAAGCGTCAAAGCACAGGCTTCTAAGGCAGCCCGATACAAAGAGTACTCCGATCGACTTCAACAGCTGCGAACCTTTGTCGGGCTAAAAGACTGGCGAGCGTTCTCGGAGAAACTTGAGAAGATTCAATCAGACAATTCTGGCGAACACGAAAAAGCGGAAGAGCTTCAGAAACAGATTGCGGAAAAAGAGGCGATCGCCAAGCAAGTCGAGACTCGCCTCGAAGAGATCTCAACTGGCTTGATTGAAAAGCAAGAGGTCGCCAATCAAATTCGGCAGTCGTTGACCAAAGTCGAATCCAATCTCGAATTGAATCAATCTCGAATCGAAGATCTCGAAGGTCGAAAACAACAACTGGCCGAACAGTTCGAGCGTTCTGAAAAAAGAACAGAAGAATTCAAGAAACGAATCGATTCGATTGAAAAAGAATCAGAGACTGCGGAGTTAGAATTTCGGGAATCGTCTGATCGCCTGAAGGAGCTGGAATCAGAACTGGCTCAAGTTGATGACGCACTTTTGCATCTAAGTTCTGACGGTGAATCCAAGCGCAATCGCTATTCTGAATTGATTGAATTGATCACCAAAATCGGCAGAGCAGTCAGTGCATCTGACTCAAACGTAGCTTCGTTGGCGGAGAAGAAACTTCAGCTCGCGAGCAATACAGCCGAGCTACGAGAGTCGTTGCAGGCTCATCAGGCTTCCTTCAAAGAATTCAACGACGAAAAACTTCGGCTGCAGCAAGAAGCTGAAAAGAACGACTCTGCTTTAGCCGACGCTAGAAAAAATCTGGAATCACTTCGCAATGAACTCGATGTCAAACGCGAACGCTTTGGTGACATTTCCAAGCAACATTCAGGATTGACGCAGCGGGCCGATGTCATCGAGGAATTGGAGCGGAGCCTCGAAGGAATCAATGCGGGAGCCAAAGAGCTGCTGCAATTTTCTCAACAGGGCGGGGCAGGGCCTATCGCCGAAGTCGTCGGCCTGGTCGCGGACTTGGTTTCGGTCAACGTTCAACATGCTGCCATCGTCGATGTGGCCCTCGGTGATACCGCTCAATTTGTGGTGGTCGATGGAAGTTCGCTGATTCGACAAATTGCCGACGAGCAAATAAAACTCAATGGCCGCGTTGGATTGATCCAACTCGATTCGCCACCCTCACTAGGGGCCGATCCCAATGTTGATTTGAATGGAGCCAACGGTGTGATTGGTCGTGCAGATCGCTTGGTTCAGGTCAACAAGTCCTACGGTCCGTTCATTCGTCAGCTTTTGGGAGGAACGTGGGTCGTCAAAACGCTGGGGGATGCCCTTCACCTTCATGAAACGCATCCCGGTGGTGACCAAGTCCGTTACGTTTCGCTGGATGGCGAAATTGTGGAAGCCAGTGGAGCCGTGGTCGTCGGTCCAAAATCCATGGCCTCGGGATTGGTCTCAAGACGTAGTGAACTTCGTGCGCTTAAACGAGAAATTGCAAAGCTGGACGAAGAAATCATCAACCTGCGAGACCAAGTTCAGTCACTCACAGAAAAAGAAAAGTCAGCCTCCGAAGCCATCGACTTACAACTCAGCGCCAACACTGAACTTTCCACACAATTGACCAATCAAACCGTTCAGGCGACGGCAGCTGACAAACAAATTCAACAAACTCAATCGCAGATTGCTCAGCTCGAATCAGCATTAGACGACACCACGACCAAGCTTTCTGATTTGGAAAGCCAGTTGGTTGAAGAGAAGAGCCAACTTTCTGCCCAGGAAATCGAAGTCGCGAGCCTGTCCACGTTGCTTTCGTCTCAACAGTCTGAAGCCGACGAAAAACAAAAACAGCGCAGCAGGTTAGAAAAGGAAGCGACTTCCGCAAAAGTAAAACTTGCCAAAGCAGAGCAAACACTCGAAGGCGTTCAATCGCGGGCGATGCAATATCGCAAGGAGTACGAAGAGCAACTGGAAACCCACACGCAGCTTTCGCTTCAACGTGAATCGGATGAGCAAACAGCAGAGTCGGCTCAACAAGAAATCGAAAAAGCAAATCAACAACTTGTCGAACTTACCGCCAACAGAGATGAAATCGCAAGTGTGCTTTCGACATTTACTGAGAATCGCCTAAAGGTTGATACGGAAAGGCGAGAGCTTTCGGAGGGACTGAAACAACAGCGAGATGAGCTGAGAATCGCTCAAGACAAAGTTCATCAAGCAAAAATGCGGATCGAACAGCTGAACATGCAGCGAAGCCAATTGGCAGAGCGTATGGAAGAAGATTACGGCATCGACATCGCGACCGCAGAGGAATCCGAGCCACCCACCGAAGAACAGATTGAAGAACGAGACAAAATCGACACGGAGATCACAGACCTTCGAAAGAAGATCGGCAATATCGGCTCCGTGAATCTGGATGCTCTTCAGGAACTTGAGGATCTCGAAGGTCGCTACACAGCGATGGACGAGCAATATCAGGATCTTGTTCAGGCCAAAGAGACTTTGGAACGAATCATTGCCAGAATTGACAACGACAGCCGAAAACTGTTCGTTGAAACTCTAGAAGCGATCCGTCAAAACTTTCAAAAGCTCTTCCGCCAAACATTCGGCGGGGGAAAAGCTGACATCATTCTCGAGGCCGACGTTGATCCACTTGAAGCCGGTGTGGAAATCATTGCGACGCCCCCCGGAAAACCTGAATTCAACAACTCTCTATTGAGTGGCGGCGAGAAAGCTCTAACTGCCGTCTCGTTGTTGATGGCCATTTTCCAGTTCCGACCAAGTCCGTTCTGTGTACTGGACGAAGTCGATGCTCCGTTTGATGAAGCGAACATCGGTCGTTTCATCGATGTGCTCAAGAGCTTCCTGGGTTGGACTAAATTCGTGATCGTCACTCACTCCAAAAAAACCATGACAGCCGCCACGACGCTGTATGGGATCACGATGCAAGAATCCGGCGTTTCAAAACGCGTCAGTGTTCGATTCGAAGACGTGAGTGATGATGGCCACATTTCAGAGGACGCGATTCGCCGAGCAGAAGACGACGCTGCGTAGCAGTTCGTACTTAACTTAACTTGAGCGTTTCTAAATTTAGTAGGTCAGGCTGTGCCTGACGAAATTAAAAAAGAACGGCACGGATAGCATGCCTTTCAGCATAACCACCGTCGATCTACTTAAAGCACGTGTTTTGAAGCTTCAAATCGTTTTATCCCAATGCTTACGGTAGCTTCACGCGCTAACCAAATCACCTTCAACCCAATAATTCCGCTCA
>CAZQQR010000166.1:4082-5898 GCA_964595515.1 uncultured Pirellulaceae bacterium | reverse complement strand
TAGCTTTCTTCTGGGTTTTCTTTCTTGCGGAGGTGATCAGCGGCGGGTTGCTGGCACAGGACTTCCGCCTGCAAACGCGAAATCTGGTCCGAGAATCATGCTTGGATTGCCATGACGGGTCCGAGGAAAACGGGCTGAATTTTAAGACGCTTGGCAAAGACCTGACGGACGCGGCTACTTTTAGAAAGTGGGAACGGATTTTCGACCGCGTCAAAAATGGCGAGATGCCACCTGAGTCAGAATCGCGTCCGACGAAAGCACATCTCGACGACGCATTGGATGCAATCAAGAAAGCTTTGATCAGCGAGAATCGACGTTTTCAAAATGAAAACGGACGTGTAGTGCTTCGTAGGCTGACTCGGACAGAGTACCAGTACACGCTGGATGATTTGCTCTCGACAAAAACGGATGTTCTCGGGCTTATCCCTGCAGAGAATAGCTCCTCCGGATTCGATACGGTGGCTGCAGCCCAGGGCTTCTCACCGCTGCATGCAAAGAGCTACTTAACCGCCGCTGATGTCGCACTCGACAAAGCCATCAAACTTCAACAGAAACCGGATTCCGCAAAACGCCGATTCAAATTCCTCGAAAGTAAACATGTCAAGAAACACCTGGATAAAGATGATCACGTGATTGTCGGCACGCTCGATAACGCAATCGTGATGTTCAGCAATGCTTCTTATATTTACAAAATCGAAGAACACGTTCCTGAACCTGGCTGGTACAAAATCCGTGCGAAAGCCTGGGGTTATCAAACTGAAAAACCGGTTGTGTTGACACTCAATGGCGGTCACTACAATCGCGGATTTGAAGACACGCTGGGCTATTTCGATCTTGAGGCAGACAAACCGCGAATCGTCGAAGTTACCGCGTTCCTGGATTACAACCAGTATATTTTTCCTGGAGTCGAAGGGCTCGTCTCTCACGATGGAAAAAACATTTGGTCCATCGGGCCAGATGAGTACAAAGGATCGGGAGTGGCGATCGAATGGTTGGAGCTTGAAGGGCCGTTGGTGAGCGAATGGCCGCCATTTTCAACGACGAATTTACTGAAAGACATTGAGCTTAAAAAGCTTCCCAGCAAAAAATGGGATGCTCGCCGCAATCTTCACATTGAGTATGAAATTACCCGGGGCGAAGACACCAAGAAAGAACTCAAGCGTGTGGTCAGGTGGCTCGCGCCTCGCGCATTCCGCCGACCATTGCTCGATGGCGAAGGCGTACCGTTTGTTGATCTCGCGTTAAATGCAATTAAGAACGGAAGAAGCTACGACGAAGCTCTTCGCGTCGCGTTCCGAGCCGTCCTCGCATCGCCCAATTTCTTATTCATGACACCAGAGCCCGGCAAGCTCAATGATTTCGATCTGGCATCTCGACTTTCATTCTTCCTTTGGAAAAGCATCCCGGACCAACATCTGTTCATGGCGGCCAAAGACAAAAAGCTTACAGGCGGACAACTCAAAGACGAGGTTGAGCGTATGCTCAAAGACGAGAAATCTTCTCGGTTCATCAATGACTTCGTAAACCAATGGCTTCAACTAAAAGAGATCGACGCGACCGCTCCAGATAAGAGACTTTACCCTGAATTCGACAATCTTCTCAAAACGGCAATGGTGGAAGAAACACAAGCGTTCGTGAGTTACTTGATCGAGAAAGATCTGAGCGTAGAAAACTTGATCGATTCCAAATTTACTTTTGTCAATCGACGCTTGGCAGAACACTACGGCATTAAAAACGTCAAAGGTCAGACGTTTCGGAAGGTCAAACTTCCTGCGGATAGTCCGCGTGGTGGTCTGCTTGGGCAAGCCGCCATTCT
>CAZQQR010000166.1:2364-3982 GCA_964595515.1 uncultured Pirellulaceae bacterium | reverse complement strand
GATGTGATTGGTGGTTATCGGCAAAAGTTTCGCAACAAGGAAAATGGTGATCGTGTCACGGATAAGACGATTCACGGCCGAAACATCTGGGAATACAAATACGGGCTGGATGTGGATGCGAGTGGCGAACTTCCTGATGGTCAGACGTTTGACGGAATCAAGCAATACAAAAAACTTCTGGTGCAACAAAAAGAACAGGTCGCACGCCATTTGATATCTCAGCTGGTTGTTTACTCGACGGGCGCTGAAATCCAGTTCGCTGACCGGGATGAAGTTGAAGCCATTTTAGATCGCTGCCGAGATTCGGATTTTGGAATGCGAACCATGATCCACGAAGTCATTCAATCAAAATTGTTTTTGGAAAAGTAATGAATCACTCTCTCAATCGAAGAACATTCCTTCGGGCTGCCGGGGTTGCGATGGCACTCCCGACGCTTGAGTCGTTGTCGCCCGTTGCTTTTGCCTCAGAGCAGATGAATGCGCCAAAACGAATGGTCATGATTTGCACTTCACTTGGTCTGCACGGCCCATCGCTTTTTCCTGAGCAAACTGGAGACGACTACGAATTGTCTCCGTACCTCAAAATCATTGAAGATCACCGCAAAGAGTTCACGATTTTTTCGGGCCTTTCGCACCCTGATCAAGCTGGAGCCAACGGCCATTCGTCGGAGATGACTTGGCTAACATCAGCGCGTCATCCAGGACTCGGCGGATTTCGGAATTCCATTTCGGTGGATCAGCTTGTGACAGAGAAGCTCGGCTACGTCACGCGATTCCCTTCGCTAGTTCTGAGCACGGCAGGAACGAACAGCCAGTCGTATACACGTAGTGGAGTGATGATTCCGGCGGAGCACCGACCTTCGGTTCTGTTCGAGAAAATGTTTCTGACGGGCAAGCAATACGAAATCGACCGCCAGAAAATGATGCTGGAAGACGGACGTAGCATTCTGGATTCACTTAGCAGTCAAACCAAATCGCTTGGTCGCCGCGTCAATCCTGCTGACCGACAACGACTGGGCGAATACTATGAGTCGTTACGAACTGCCGAAAAACAACTCGCCGAAGCCAACGCTTGGCTTGAAAAGCCCAAACCTGCTGTCGAAGAGAAACAGCCCAAAGACATTGATGCCGAGACGGACTTGATCGGCCGAACCGACCTACTGATGAACTTAATTCCGCTGATCGTCCAAACGGATTCATCGAGGATGATAACGATGGTGATACACGGCAGAAATGACGTCCCCGACGTCAAAGGCGTTTCTGTCGATCATCACAATTTGTCACATCACGGACAGGACGAAGAGAAAATTGATCAGCTAATGAAGATTGAAACGGCACTGATGGGTTCGTTCAATCGGTTGCTTGGTCAACTAAAATCGAAAACGGAAAACGGAAATTCGTTGCTAGACAACACGATGGTGATGTTTGGGAGCAACCTTGGAAACGCGAATGCTCACGACTGGCGTAATCTTCCAATCATGTTGGCTGGAGGAGAGTTCAATCACGGCAAACATGTTGTCTTTGACAAAGACAATAACAAACCGCTGTGTAACCTCTTTTTAACGATGCTGCAAAAATCAGGAATCGAGATTGAGCAATTTGGCAGCTCCGAGGGAAC
>CAZQQR010000166.1:0-2264 GCA_964595515.1 uncultured Pirellulaceae bacterium | reverse complement strand
GAAACGCAGTCGCCTCCGGCTTGTCGTTAAACTATCTTTCGAGCAGGACTACGCAGTTGGTTCTTGATTCCAACGAACCAGTGCTTTGTAATTGATGCCGTCGCCGCCGAACAGATCCAAGGCGCTACCCACGGTAACATCAACATTTCCATCGCTAAGACTGGCAACCAGTTCAACGTCTTTTATATTGGCGACACCACCAGCGTAGGTTGTTGGGATTGTCACCCATTTCCCGAGTTTCTCCACAAGATCGCAGTCGATTCCTTGGCATTTACCTTCGACATCTGCCGCATGAATTAGAAATTCATCACAGTGATCCGCCAACGAATTCAAGGTTGATTCATTGACGTTCAGGTTCGTCAAGGTTTGCCAACGATTCATCGCAACGACCCACCCGGAATCGACTTTCTTGCAGCTTAAGTCAATCACGATTCGAGATTTTCCCACTAATTTCACAAGCTGATCAAGAAGCTCGGGCTGAAATTTTCCAGCCGAATCGAACAGCCACGACGTTACGATCACATGGGAGGCACCACGCTCAAGCCACTCCCGAGCGTTGGCAAGATTAATTCCACCACCGATTTGAAGCCCGCCAGGATAAGCGGACAGCGCACAAATCGCGGCCTCATCGTTCCCTGGCCCAAGCTTGATAACATGGCCGCCCGACAATGAATCTGATTTGTAAAGCTTGGCAAAATACTCAGCGGAATGCTCAGCAACAAAATTTTCGACGGGACAGCCATCATCCGTCAGCGTGCTGCCAACGATTTGTTTTACCTGTCCGTTGTGAAGATCAATGCAGGGTCGGAATTTAGACATGCCACATTTTAGCGAAAGAGCTTCCTATCCACACCCACCAGAACTCGCTGGGGCTCCCATGCTTTTTGTTGACCGTGAGTTAGTTTTAGAGAGCTTGACGACCTCTTTTTGACTGGATTCAATTTTTATGAAACGGATAGACACTTTGGAAATTCGACCTTTCAGCTGATCGAAGCGAAGGGCAGTGAAATCGCAGCGTGCCCACTATCTCACTCATTTTTGATACGATGTCAGGTGTCAGATACCCAACCCAGGCCAACCGACTTTTGAACAACCGATTTCCGCTCATAGCAACTTTGTTTGCGATCGTTTTCACTTGCAGCCTTATGAATAACAAATTGACCCACGCACAAGAGTTCTTAAAACAGGACGCCAGGATTGTCTTTCTAGGTGACTCCATCACTCAGGGCGGTGAACGACCCAATGGTTACGTCACCCTTGTTCGCCAGTTCCTTAATGAAACATATCCTGAGCGGAACATTGAGGTGATCGGTGCTGGAATCAGTGGAAACAAAGTTCCCGATCTTCAAAAACGACTCGACAAAGACGTTTTGCAGAAAAAGCCAACGACTGTCGTGATCTACATTGGAATCAATGATGTCTGGCATTCCCAAAAGGGGAACGGTACTTCAAAAGAAGACTACGAATCAGGTCTCAAAGATATCATCCGGAAAATTCGCGATACTGGTGCAAACGTGATCTTGTGCACGCCGAGCGTCATTGGCGAAAAATCTCAGGGCACCAACAGTCTCGATAAAATGTTATCTGAGTATGCGACCATCAGTCGTTCGGTTGCGGAAGAAGCCAAAGTAAAAATGGTTGATCTTAATCGCCGTTTCATTCGCCATATTCGCGGAAACAACCCAATGAATCGGGCGAAGAACATCCTCACAACGGATGGAGTCCATTTGAACAATTCTGGCAATGAATTTGTCGCCCAACAAATGTTGCTTGGATTGGGCGCGAAATACCAATTGAAAATCGCGAACCGAAAAATGCAGCACATCGTGTTGTTCAAATTCAAAGACGAAGTCGAGCAACCAGAAATCAAAAAAATCGTGGAAGCTTTTGGAGCTTTGCCAGAAAAGATTGATCAGATCATCGGCTACGAGGCAGGCACAAACGTCAGCCCAGAACAACTTGACCAAGGATTCACCCATGCATTTGTGGTCACGTTTCGGGATGCAGCAGCACGAGATGCGTATTTGCCTCACCCAGCCCACAAAGAGTTTGTGACGTTACTGGATGGAAAAATCGACAAAGTGTTAGTGTTCGATTTCCTATCGAAATAGAACCTTCTGGCTGAAGTCCTAACTAGCGGTCAGTCAAAGGTAAAGTTTGGGGTAGTGGACGAGGCTACGAGTCCTTTCGAGCAACAAACGCAAGGGATTCGTAACCTCATCCACTACGGTCAATCTTAATTTTTAGTTTTCACGAACCACTAG
>CAZQQR010000165.1:1304-12159 GCA_964595515.1 uncultured Pirellulaceae bacterium | reverse complement strand
AAAAAGGCCGCTCTGTAAAGAGCGGCCTGATTTATTGTACTAAACGTTCAAATTACAGAAGCACTTGAACATTCTGACCGTCCGCAGGAGCAACCAATTTCTCCCAAACGCCATACTGGTTGGCAGGAGATGTTGGGGCAGTTGGAACTGGAGTAGTCAAGTTGTTTAGGTAGAAGCTGTTAGTCTGTGTGTCAATAAAGTGAGCTGAACCGTCACCGTAAGCACACACAACACCACCTGGGTGAGCAGATGAAACACCGTGAGTCGCGATGTTGTTATCTTCCGTTGCGTCGTAGTAGTTAATCATACCAGCACAACCGAAGAGAGCATCGTGAGCACCAGCACCAGCAACACCTGTTGCAAGCGTCTCAGGATTGCCTACCGCACGAACACCGTACTGAAGAGCACCTTCGTTGATGTCCATGTTGTCACGAAGACGAACACCATCAGTCAATCGCTCAGCGAAAATAACTGTGTTTGATGTACCGTCACGCATTGATGCAAGAAGAACTTGCTTCAAAGAGTTGAATGTACCAAAAGGAGTCACACCTGTTGTAGGGTGACGAACAACGTGAACAAGACCAACATTGTTGGCACCAACATAGTTCGTCTTTGCCAAGCGGTTGATGTTTGTACCGTCTGCAATTCCGATTTCAGTGTTGTCTGACTCACGAGCGATGTTCAAAGTCTCAGTGGTCGTATCTGAAGGACACTGAAGTCCAGGAATTTGCTGCTTTAGGATCGGAACGATCTGAGCACCATCAGCAAGAATTCGGTCAGCAAGAGACACTGGGCCCGCACCAAGAATTTCGTACGCCTGATTTTGCTCCATGAATGGAAGCAAGTATGTCTGCCATGAGAACAACTCGTCTTCGTAAGTGTTTGGAATTCCCTGTGGAATCTGAACACCGAAAGGCAATTCCGTGTGGGCTGACTCGTAGTTGTGTGCAGCAAGTGCAATTTGTCGTGCGTTGTTCAAGCACAAAGAACGACGAGCTGCTTCACGAACCTGCTGAACGGCAGGAAGTAGCATTCCAATCAGAATACCGATAATGGCAATCACGACTAGAAGCTCGACCAATGTGAAGGCTTTTCTGGATGATCTTTTCATTGCATCTCCGATGATGTGGTGAGAAATAAATGTGAAGAAAGAAAAAGGTCTTTGACCTGTGTTGTACAGTAAATGCACCTAATGTGAGGTTTGGTGCTGCAACGTCCTCCAGTATACACAGGGCTTTTTGAATTGAAAGGGGATAAAACAGAGGCGAAGCCGCACTAAAGAGACACAAGGCACCACTAAAACCGACTAAGGGGCCACAAAAACACTCAAGCGAATTCTCAGTCGATAATCGTGAGGAAAAACGATAAAATCAAAAAATTAATGTCTTCAAACGACAACTTTCTACGTGCAGTCCATTTATCGGCTAAATCCAAGCAAAACAACGGCTTTTTACAGAGTCCCGTCTAAGAGGAAATTTTTAATAAATTGGCTCAGCAATCCCGTTTGAGTCGACACGCCATGGCAACCAGCAAACACCGAACTCCTCAACCGAAATATCGCTCTTCCGCGGAGTGACTTTTAAGTCCTCAAATTCCAAGTTGTCCACATCCAGTTTGTCGCCAAGCTCTTCCACTTCCTCATTGAATTCGCGCTCCAAGTCCTCGAACTTGATTTGCAGCTCCTCCAGATTGTCCTTCGCTCGACCAATGTCATCCTTTTCTTTGCTTGAACGACCGAACGAACGCACCGAAGTCGTTGTGTTTCGCGTGCTCCGCCGCCCCAACAACGCCCCCATCAGAGTCTGCCCCACCGAAAGATAAGAGGACATTTTGCTTTGCTTGTACTGCTCTTCTTCTACCTCAACGCGATCTTCTGCTCGCCTGATCTGACTGCGAAGCGTGGCAAACTTCTTACCGTACTTCTTGCGAAGCTTTTCCGTCTCGTCGTCACGAAGCTCAGACGCCAATTGCTCCAGGCGAACCTTAAAATCACCCAGCGACTCATCTGGCTCTGAGTATTTTTTCAACTCAGGGCATTTCCAAACCGTTACTTCATGATCGCGATACAAAAACTCTTTCAGCTCTTTTTTCCAGGAACGATAGTTCTTGGACTGCTGCAAATCGGAAGGAAGCTTTCCATACTCCGCGTTCTCAACGGCAGGCTCGTTATCGAGGTCCAATTCGTCCGTTATCTTCTCCGCCTTATCCCAGACCTCGTTTGGCATTTCACCATTGGCCGCTGAGCCGAAATAAGTCAATTCTTCCCATTGATCAACTTTGTAGGTCGATTTAACAAAGTGCAACCTGCCTCGCCCGATCACTTCAGGTCGATAAACCAACCGATCATCGCCACGCACACGTTCTTGGGGCGCGACGAAATACTGCTCGACAGAGTCTGGGATTAGCTGACGCTGATCAATGGATGGCTCCATTTTTTCAGCCGGCTCAGCATCTGGCCGAGAACGACTATTGCTAAGCTGTTGAACTTTTTCCGGATCATAATTCGGATCCGTGCGCACCAACTCTTGAATCTGCTTTCGAGTCACCGGACCACGCAGGTATGACATCGCCCATCGTGTTTCAAAAACAACAGGGCCGTCTTCATGAACGTTGTTCATCAAAAACACTCGACTCCCAAGCCCCGCCAGTGTTTTCTCCATTTCACCACGATCAAACTCAGCTCCGGCTTGTGAAGAAGCACCTTCCAACCCTTCCAGCACTCGAGCCTTATCGCGCTCCGTTTGCAATCGCCCGAGGAACCAAGTTCCTGCATTGGAAAGACCTTTGTAATCAAGGTCGACTGGGTTTTGCGTCGCCAAAACACAACCCAACCCAAACGCACGGGCCTGCTTGAGCAATGTCAGCATTGGCTGTTTCGAAGGCGGATTTTTCGTTGGTGGAAAATACCCAAACACTTCGTCCATATACAGCAGAGCCCGAAGACTCGAAGTTCCCGGTTGTGATCGCATCCAAGCAATCATTTCATTCAGCAAGATGGTGACAAAGAACATTCGTTCCTTCTCACTCAAATGAGCAATCGACACGATCGAAACGCAAGGTTTCCCTTCATCGGTATGCAACATCTTTTTGATGTCCAGAGGTTCGCCTTCCAGCCAACCTGCAAACGATGGTGACGCCAATAGATTATTTAACGTCATCGCCAACGCCTGACGATCTTTTTTCGGGCAAAACGAATCCAGCTCCATAATCCCGACTCGCTCAAACGGCGGGTTCTGGATATTGGCAATCAGCTTCCCCAAATCCAAATCCTTCCCGTCACGCCAAGCGTGTTCAAGGATCTTTGAAATCAAAATATGCTCTTGGGAATTAATCGGGTCTGCGTCAATTCCCAACAGCGCCAACAAACCCGATGTCGCGGAACTAATCCGATCATGGAACGCATCGGAATCGTTGACGATCTCTTTCCCAGGCGCCGAAAATGATTTCAAAATTGTCAGCGGACGTCCGGTGTTACTTCCGGGAGTGTAGACACGCATGTCGACGGTGTTGCGAAGATCACGAATCCGTTCGCCCGTTTGTCCCCAACTCGCCAATCCAGCCTTCCACTTGTCCGCTTCGTGAGTCGCAAACTCCTCCGGCGACTGACCTTTTCGAGCAGCCTGGCCTTCGTCGATCCAGGGACGAAACTCTTCCGGGCTAAGATTAGGAAAAGTCAACATCAGGTTGGGGATGTCGCCTTTGGGATCGATCACGATGGCTGGAATTTTGTCCATCGCGGCCTCTTCAAGCAAATCAATGCAAAGGCCCGTTTTCCCACTTCCCGTCATCCCAACGACGACCGCGTGCGTACAAAGGTCACGGGAATCGTAAAGCAGAAGATTCTCGGTTCGCTCACGCGCCGATTGATCGTACTCTTTACCAAGGTAAAACTGTCCAAGTTTTTCGTAAGCGGATCGCTCCATCAGAGACTGTCCCCTAGCTTTTCATCATGTTGTCAGAATATTAGAACGATGGGCAAATCCAAGTTCGGCTCGCGACGCATTCACGTCACGACGACAAACATGGAAACCCAACTCGAAACAAAGTATCGCAATCCCGTCGCAAAAATCCAACCCGTCTCTTACAAACGGATACATCATGAAGACGTTAATCAAGAATGCGACTGTTGTCCTCCCGGACAATGTCGTGCAAACCTCTGTCTTAATTGATGGAACTCAAATCGCCGACATCGATGTTGCTGTTGGCGTGGAGGCTGATATCGAGATCGACGCAACGGGCAAGCACTTGCTACCAGGTGTGATCGATGACCAAGTGCATTTTCGCGAACCGGGGTTGACCCACAAAGAGGATTTAAAACACGCATCTCGGGCCTGTGCAAAAGGAGGCGTGACCAGCTTTCTTGAAATGCCAAACACGATCCCCAATACGATTACCCAAGCCGAACTCGATGCTAAATTGAAACTGGCCTCAACTCGCAGCCTTGTGAACTACGGTTTCTACATCGGAGCCACTCCTGAAAACGTCGACACACTGAAACACGCGACGAGAACTCCGGGGATCAAGATCTTCATCGGTTCGAGTACTGGCAACTTACTTGTCGACGAACAGTCTGCACTTGAAAAAATCTTCCGCGACACAACTCTGACGATTTGTGCCCACTGCGAAGACGAATCAACCGTCCGCGCCAACGCAGAAAAATACGCCGACTCAACCAACGTCGCCGATCACTCCAATGTCCGCGACCACAAGGCTGCTCTCATCGCCACCCAAAGAGCCATTGCACTAGCAAACGAATACGAACATCCATTCCATGTCCTCCATGTCTCAACTGGTATCGAAGTGGAACAGGCACTCAAGTCCCGCAGTAAATGGATCACTTCCGAAGTCTGCCCGCATCACCTCTTCTTCAGCGTCGATGACTACGAGCGACTCGGCTCGCTCGTCAAAATGAATCCCTCAGTTAAAAACACTCAAGACAACAAGCAACTTTGGCAAGCGCTCCTTGACGGACACATCGATATCATCGCCACCGACCACGCGCCGCATACGATGGATGAAAAACGAAAACCCTACCCTGAATGCCCGTCTGGTTTGCCCGCTGTTGAAAACTCACTGGCATTGCTTCTAAACCAAGTCCACCAAGGCAACTGCACGCTCTCCCAAGTCGTCGGCTGGATGTGTTCGGGACCGGCTAAAATTTGGGACATTAAGAACAAGGGACAAATCAAAGTCGGCTTTGACGCAGACCTGACTTTGGTTGACTTGAATTTGACTCAGACAATTCGCAACGAAGACCAGGAAACGAAATGTGGGTGGAGCCCTTGGGATAACGAATCTCTAACCGGATGGCCAGTGGCGACGTGGGTGATGGGACATCAAGTTTTCTCGCGGGAAAGCGAACGATCGAAATTCAACGATCAAGAGTTAGGCAAAGAAATCCAGTTCGATCATTAGAATAAAACCAATCCACTGATTAACGAATTTCTTTACACGTCGGTGCAGACCGTTAGAATCAGATCAAAACGACAATCGATCCTGGTGAACCAATGACTAAAAACTTCATTCCACTACTTCTGTTAGCTGTCTTCGCATTGGAGGCTGGACCAGCACAAGGTCAGACGATCGCAAACGCGAAACCACTTTCAGAGATTTCCGACTACTGGAAAAAATCTGGCTGGGAGTTTGAAAAAGGATGGAATGCGGTTGATGACGTGAAGGCCGTTGAAGTTTGGGGGAAGAAGTTCGAACAAGCGATTGCCAGTGGCAATATTCAATCTCCATTGAAGATGGTGGACTTCGATTCATCCGCCAGACGTAGCTCTGCTGGAGTTTCAAGCAAACAATTTGCCGCCGGACTACAACGCGGAATGCAAGACGGCCTCAAGAATATCTTCAAGCAATTTCAAACCGAAGGAACAAGCTACGCTTATCGTGGGGTCAAACAAACTGAATTTGGTCCAGCGGTGTTGATGAGACTTCTCGACGCGGGCGGAGGATGCAACTACCACCTTTGGCAAATGGGACGCAAACCCGATGGGACCTTGGTTGCGATCGATCTGTACATTTTCATCACGGGAGAATCATTCAGTGACACGATGCGACGAATCGCAATCATCTCAACCCCCAAAGACGACCGTTCGTTTCTTCAACGACTGGTTGGTGTCGAAAAGGAAATGGCGAACAACCAGCGAGCAATCCTCGAACTTATGCAAGCGGCTCAAAAACAAGATTTCCAAGGAATCCTCGATAGCCACAAAAAACTGCCCGAGAAAATCCAAAACGAAAAGTTCTTTCTCATCGCCAAAATGGGAGCGGCAAGCAAGATTGACGACAAAGAGTATTTCGCGTCCTTGAAGGCGCTACAAAAACACTACCCCAACGACGCCTCGGCTAATCTCGCCAATATTGACCTCTTTTTCCTGCAGAAAAAGTATGACGAAATGCACACGTGCATTAACAACCTTGAGAAAACGGTTGGTAAAGACGCGCACTTGAATATGCTTCGAGCTGTCGGGTTTTTAGCTCAAGAAGACGCATCCAGCGCCATGAAAAGCATTGACGAATCTCTCGCAATCGAACCAAACTTGGAGACGCCGTACTGGACTCGAATTCAAATCGCGATTCAACAAAACAACTTTGATGAAGTCAACGTGACGCTGAAACAACTGGTGACAAGATTCGGTTACAACGAATTCGCGTTTGCCGGAAACGAACTTTACAAAGATTACATCAAATCCGAACAGCACACCTCGTTTCAAAAATTCCTGAAAGCACAGTTCAAATAGGCCGCAGTTGCAATTTACTTGCTGCACCACTCATTGGGCGACGGCGAGACTGTTGGATTATCAATCGACATTGAATCCACTTCTTGTATCGCCCGGGCAACGGAATCACCAGCGACCAACATTCCAATTGATAACGACATGCTTCGCGACTCACCCGGAGCCAATGGAACAACGCGGCCACCTGACTCTTCAAAGCTCCGTGGATTTGGAAAATTTGTTGCAGGCTCCAACCCCGTCACATAACCGTCTTGGTTTCCAACGGTGTTCTTCCAAAGCGAGAAACAGGGCAGGGCAGTCGAGTCGTATCGCACACTGGCCGCGAGCGACTGATCTTTATTTGCCAGTACAACTAGCGACTGGTTAGCATCGTTGGCTGCAAGCTCCATAAAATAAACTTGCTCGGCATAAGAAGCATCAGGCTCGCCATACTGATTCCAACTTGCTAGTCCGGCTGCCGCGTGTTCATTCCGAGGCACCAACTTTTTAACGGGAGCAAAAAACTGGCTGCCTGGCTCCAAAATGGGAGCACCAAAATTGTTGTGATAGAGCATTTGAAAACCACCTGGCCGATCCGAATGGTTGGTGACTTTGTCAACGATTTCAATTTCATCGGATTCAAGCCGCAACGTTATCTCAGTTTTCAGCGTGAGTCGTTGTATATGAAACCGATTTTCTTCCACGGTTCCACGAAGTGTTACCGTCCCCTTCGACTCATCAACGTCGACGGATAGTTCGCTCGCGGGCAAGTTCGCGATCCGACCGTGCAAAGGCCAGATCAACTGCCCTCTATCATCAAACTCAGGGGCGCCATTGCTTGCCAAACCGCAGCGTACCATCATTTCACCAAAACCATCCAACCACCCGATTCCGCTAGGCTCCGAGATTGGTACCCACATCGGATGGACTGGTCCTTTGACGGGAGAATCCCAGCCAAAACGAACATCCTGGTTCGAAGCCTGACGAATCCCCATCCCTCGGGTCGGAATGACTTCGACTTTCTTCGCCCCGCAATTGAGAGTGACCTGCGCGACTCCGGCACTTAGTCCGTGGTTGAGAATTTCAAATTTCCATCCAAGCTCGGAGTTTCCTCCAACAATCGGCGAACTGGAAAATTCTGGTTGATCCAACAAATTGACAGGCATCTTTAACGACTCAATTTCAATCAATGTGGCGGGTTATTCATTAAGCTTTGCAGGAAACTTGGTTGTTGCGAGCAACCTCAAAACAGCTTAAAGTTTTTGTTCACTTAAATCGATCCTTTGAGACACAATTTCGAAATGGTAACTTCCCAATCCCTCCCGGTCGTTTCAAAAGACAACGTTAGTGGAATTCTTGACAAGGCACTCGACGCAGGCGGCGGGCTCTTGCGGCTGACACCAACTTGGGTGCCCCGTAGTTTTCTCCACCCTGGAAAACGAATTCGACTTCATCCAGACGATTACTACGCGATGGGTGCCGAGCGAGGCGGGATCGACGAACGTTGGTTTGCCAGCACCACCGAATGTGCAAACGAAAACAGGGAAGCCACCGAAGGATTGAGCTTTTGCCGTTTCGAAGGTCAATCGTTCCTCTTGAGAGATGCCGTCGACGAAGCCGGCGCCCGAATGATCGGATCTAAGATTTGGGACAAGTACAAGAAATGGCCTGTCTACTCAAAGTTCTTTGACAACATGGGACCGATCCCGCACCACATGCACCAGAGTGCATCCGATGCAGCGCTCGTAGGCCAAGAAGGCAAACCCGAGAGCTATTATTTTCCTCCCCAATACAACAATTGCGACAACAATTTTCCATACACCTTTATGGGGTTTGAACCAGGAACCACTAAAGACGATTTGAGAAAATGTTTGTCCAACTGGAATAAAGGCGAAAACGGAATTCTCGATCTCTCAAAAGCTTACCGGCTCAAACGCGGAACAGGTTGGTTGATCCCGCCAGGCGTCTTGCACGCACCAGGATCGCTTTGCACCTACGAACCTCAATGGGGCAGCGACGTGTTTGGAATGTTCCAAAACATTGTCGAAGGTCGCTACGTTCCTTGGTCGCTCCTTGTCAAAGACATGCCGCCGGAGAAACATCAAGATCTCGATTTCATCATCGGTCAACTGGACTGGGAAAAGAACGTCGATCCAAATTTCAAGGACAACAATTACCTGGAACCGATCGTCGCCAACGAAGGCGAAGGCTGGTGCGATCGCTGGATCGTCTACGGCACCGTTGATGGCGAGCAACTATTCACCGCTCGAGAACTTACCATTGAGCCAGGTGCGAAATGCACTCTCAAGGACAGCGGCGCGAGCGGCTGGATCACGGTTCAAGGCAAAGGCAAAATGGGTTCGCTCGAATTGCAGACTCCTGTAATCGTTCGCTACGGTGAAACGACCGACGACGAAATCTTTATCTCTCACGAAGCCGCCACCAACGGTGTTGAAATCGAAAACACGGGAGTCGACGCTTTGGTTGGGCTACGGTACTTCGGACCCGACACATGGGACTCGCTTCCCGCTGTTGGCGAATACAAATAGTCTTAAGAAAATACAAATACGCGAACACGCAAAACCTTACAAAAGTGGAACTGATAATGAGCAGCTTGAAAATTCACAATGCGATGTGGCCTGGACTAGTCGGCAAGGGAGACGAGGAAGGCCAAGAGCCTCCGATCAGCCTGGAAAAAATGCTGGATTTGACCGTGGCGGCTGAAGTGAACGGCCGAAAATTCGATGGCGTTGATTACTTTTTGTTCCTTCCTCACACCGATCCTGACGCGTCCGATGATGAGCTGAAAGGCATCGCCGATTTGATTCAAGGCAAAGGTCTCGACGTTGGAAGTGTCGTAGCTCCTGTTTGGCCGGGCACCGTCGGCGATAGCGCGATGGGTGACAAGGCAGCGACCGACAAATTTCTTTCAGCCGTTAAGAAAGCCTGTCACATCGCCAAGACATTTAACGATCATGGCGTTCGAAAGTACGGCTGCATCCGAATCGACTCCGCAGAGTTTGGGCTGGATAAATGGCGTGAAGATCCAGCAGGCAACACCAAAAAGATCGCGGCCACGTTCAAAGAAGCCGCCAAAATTGCGGCTGACCATGGAGAACGCTTGGCCGCCGAAGGCGAAATCTGTTGGGCTGGCATGCATTCATGGAAAGAGATGTTGAACTTGTTAGAAGAAGTCGGCATGCCGGAGTCGCTTGGCTTTCAAGCCGACCTTGCTCACTCGTACACGTTCATGCTTGGCTTTAATGCACCGGAGGACGCGCTGATTAGTCCCGATCATACCGAAGAAGAATTCTGGCCTGCTTACAAAGAAATGGTTAGCAAACTTCGCCCTTGGACGATCGACTTTCATGTTGCTCAAAACGACGGGACGGTTCACGGTGCTGGTGCCCATGATAAAACTGGCAAGCACTGCATCGCGGATGATCCAAACGGAAAGATCGACATCGTCGAATGCTCCAAACTTTGGCTTGAAGGCGCAGAAGACCGCGGTATCAAACATATCTGCTGGGACGGCTGCATGTTCCCGAATGAGATTCTTGAAACGGCTTCTACGTGGAACACAATCCTCGATACCATGGTCAAAGTTCAAGCAGCGGTATAAGGAAACTGTTTAATGAGAATTCCGTTCGTTGAGAATCCTGTTCGATGAGAATCTCATTCGTTGAAATTTATTCAATAGGAAATCTGTTCGATGAAAATTTATTCAATGAGAGTTCTGCTCAATGAAAATCCTGCTCCATGAGGATACCGTGTTAGTGGCCATCACTTCTCGGTTGCTAGTAGACAATGAAGTCGACGTCGTCAGTGATTGCATCGCGGTTAAAGATTGCACCGCGGTTAGATTGCATCGGGGTTAAAGATTGCAGTCGGTCAGCGGCGATCACGTCGGGACGGCAGACAAAGGACCTTTTGGTACCATCATTGCCCTGAAATCTGAAATGTCAAAATCTGAAATCTGAAATCTGAAATTCAAAATCCGAACCTTCAAAATCCCAAATCTGAAATCTCAAATTCCAAATCTGAAATCTCAAATACTAAATCTGAAATCTCAAATACAAAATTTGAAATCAGCTGAAACAAAAACAAACTACAACAACATAAACACATCAAAC
>CAZQQR010000165.1:0-1204 GCA_964595515.1 uncultured Pirellulaceae bacterium | reverse complement strand
AAATTTGAAATCAGCTGAAACAAAAACAAACTACAACAACATAAACACATCAAACAACAAGGCAAAACATGAGTAAAAAAGAACTACGAATCGGAATGATCGGCTACGGTTTCATGGGCAAAGCCCACACAAACGCGTACGCAACTGTCTCCAACTTTTTTGACCTGGAGCACAAACCCGTCCTAAAAGCCCTCTGTGCTCGCAACGCAGAAAAAGCACAAGTATTCGCCGACAACTGGGGCTACGAATCGGTTGAAACGGACTGGAGAAAACTTCTCGAACGCGATGACATTGATGCCGTCGACATTTGTGTCCCAAACAACTTGCACAAAGAAATTTCGATTGCAGCCGCCAAGGCCGGCAAAATGATTCTGTGTGAAAAACCGATCGCCATGAATGTTGCCGAAGGCGAAGAAATGTGTCAGGCCGTCGAATCGGCCGGCGTCCCCAACATGGTCTGGTACAACTACCGGCGCGTTCCTGCCGTTACTCACGCCAAGAACATCATCGACAGCGGAAACCTTGGTCGCATTTTTCACTACCGGGCAAACTTCCTCCAAGACTGGACAATCTCAGAAGACCTACCCCAAGGTGGAGAAGCCCTTTGGAGACTCGATTCGGCCGCAGCTGGATCAGGCGTCACTGGTGATCTACTGGCTCACTGCATCGATACCGCTCTCTGGCTCAACGGCGGTATCTCCGACGTGACCGCAATGACCGAGACTTTTATTAAAGAGCGAGTGCACCAGGAAACGGGCGAGAAACACCCAGTCACAATCGACGACGCATGTGCTTTCCTTTGTCACTTTAACAACGGCTCACTCGGATTGTTTGAATCAACCCGTTACGCTCGCGGACACAAGGCTCTCTACACATTCGAGATCAACGGCGAGAACGCTTCGATCAAATGGGACCTTCATGACTTGCATCGCCTCGAATACTTTGACCATCGAATCGAAGGACCAATGCGAGGCTGGCGAAGCATCCACGTCTCAGACGGCGACCATCCCTACATGGGCAACTGGTGGGTTCCAGGACTAAACATTGGCTATGAGCACAGCTTTGTTCACCAAGTCGCTGATTTCATCAAAGGCTTGGAAACAGGAACACCCGCCGGACCAACATTCAGAGACGCATTGGAAACCCAGAAGATCTGCGACGCAGTCCTGAAAAGTGGCAAGACTCGAAGCTGGGAAACGATCTA
>CAZQQR010000164.1:0-12181 GCA_964595515.1 uncultured Pirellulaceae bacterium | reverse complement strand
GTTTTGTGTGTTGCCGTATTGGCGTCGCAAGCTCCTGATACGGCCTACGTCAACTATGCCAAATTCGCGACGTTCAGCTTCAACAAACCAACGCAACCACTACCCGTTCACGCGTTCATGGGTCATTTGAATGGCTCGCAATAGCCCACGTGCTTTGTTCAACGTCTCTTCGTATTCTGCGGTTGGATCTGAATCGGCAACGATCCCCGCACCGGCTTGGACATACGCTTTATTGCCTTTGATCACCATCGTCCGCAAAGCAATACAGGTGTCCATGTTGTCTGAATAGTCGATATACCCAACCGCACCCGCGTAGGGGCCGCGGCGGTGTTTCTCAAACTCGTCAATGATCTCCATCGCGCGAACTTTGGGGGCTCCGGAAACCGTACCCGCTGGCAAACTCGCCATCAAAGCATCAAACGCGTCGGATTCTTTATTCAACTGCCCAGTAACCGTAGAGGAGATATGCATCACATGGCTGTATCGCTCAACCACCATCATGTCCGGAATTTCGATCGAGCCATATTCGGCGACACGGCCCACATCATTTCGGCCAAGATCAACCAGCATGACATGCTCGGCACGCTCTTTTTCATCGGCCAACAACTCTTGTTCAAGTTCGAGATCTTCTTTGGGGGTTTTTCCTCTCGGCCGTGTTCCTGCCAAGGGGCGAACCGTCATCTCGTTGTCCACAACTCGGCACATGATTTCCGGAGAACTTCCAACCAAAGTCGTTTCACCGGTACGAAGAAAGAACATGAACGGGCTGGGATTCATGACTCGCAAGCTTCGATAGATCTCAAACGGATCACAGCTAATCTCAAGCTCCAATCGCTGGCTAAGAACGACTTGGAAAATATCACCAGCGCGGATGTATTCAATACAATCGTTGACTGCCTGTTCAAACTCGGCCTGTGTAAAATTCGATTTGAAATCAGGAGTCTCACCTGCCGGACGATCTGCATCCACACAAAACAAGTCGTTTTCAGGATGGTTAAGCTTCTTGATCGTGTCATCGATTCTCTGATTGGCGTCATTGAATGCTGCCTCGATCGTTTCGTGCTTTTTAGGCCAAGCCAAAGCAATCACAGAAATCGTTTTGGTGATATGATCAAAAACCAGCATCCGGTCATAGAAAGCGAACGTCATGTCGGGCAATTCGCGATCGTCCTCTGGTGGATTGGGAAGCTCTTCCACATATCGCACAACATCGTAGCCAGCGTAACCAACGGCACCGCCGGTAAATGGAGGCATCTCAGGAAGCGGCGCGACGCGTTGTTTTTGAATCCGCGTTCGAATTTCATCAAGCGGATTATCAGATTGAAACGTGTCTGAAGTCTCCGCATTGGAAACGGTGACTTGATCTCCGATCGCGGAAACTTCGAATTGGGGCTCGATCGCAAGAAAGCTGTAACGCCCGACGTTTTCTCCGCCAACGACCGATTCAAATAAACAAGCTGTCCCGCCATCGTCGATTCTTCGAAACGCAGAAACAGGTGTCAAAGAATCAGAAAGTAGTCTTCGAGAAACTGGAACGGCATCGTAAGTGGCAGCCAGCTTACAAAACGCTTCGAATTGAGGGAAACAAGACATGGTTTGTTAGATCATCAGGCGGAATCAAAGCCTTGTAGACTAACCCCAGCAAGAAAAACCAGCAACGACTTTGTTTAATTTGTAGCAGCGTCTTTTTTTTCGCGAACCCAGACAATTTACGTGATTCTCATCTCGGTTGTGTTCGTCAAATCTGGTACTTCTCTTGCATGGATTTAATGACAGTCAATTGACAGAACTCCGGAATCTAATTCTGGCATTTCCCTATTGACCCTGCCAACCGAACGTTTCTCACGCTGGCACGTAAGGATAACAACCTTGCCGCTTCCAATTGGGACAGATAAAATCTCAGTAGCCGCTGGATGAGAAACCGTGCGGACCCAAACTATATAGAAATAAATCGAACAGCTTGAGACAGGCTGTTGATCATAAAAATATGAAATGCCAAAAATGCCAAAAGCAGGCAACCTTTCACATTACCGATTTGACCGGTGATGACCTGCTCGCGTTGCACCTTTGTCCGGATTGCGCCAAGCAATACTTGAACACGGACGACACGCCGGGCGAAAGCCAAATGTCGGGTGTGCTTCAGCAACAATTGAAACCACTGGAACAAGCCGCTGAAGACCTGCGGGAACTGGATTCCAAAGTCTGTCCAATTTGCGGAATCTCGTTTTATGAGTTTCGTCAAGCCGGACGGCTGGGCTGCCCGCACGACTATGTCTTTTTCGGAAACGAACTGGAACCGCTGTTGGTCAACGTTCATGGCGAGAATCACCATGTCGGCAAACAACCCAAACGTGGTGTCCGAGATACCGAATCCCAAACCGAGCTGATTCGTCTCAGGCGGCAGATGAAAGAAGTCGTCGAAAAGGAAGACTACGAAAAAGCCTCCGAACTTCGCGATCAAATTCGCAAGATTGAGGAAGCAGGCCAATCTGGTGATTGATGAAAAACACGAACAAGAAGTCGTTCTTGGCAGCCGAATTCGAATCGCACGCAACCTCGCTGAATTTCCGTTTGTCGATGCTTGCTCCGATGATCAACGTGACCAGATTCATTCCACCGTCCGGTCGGGGCTAACCAACGACGATGAGCTAACCCAAATCGCTTGCACCGATTGCGCCCAACTCGATGCTCTTGAACGTCAGTTCCTTCTCGACCTCCAAAATGTTACACAGCAACTAGTAAGTGACATTGGGTTGGAGATTGAAGGGATTTCGACGCTCGACAATCGCGATCCTCTCAGCGTTCAGATTAACGAAGAAGACCATCTCCGGATCACCGTCACCCGAAACGACGGCGATCTCAAGGCGGCTTGGGAGCAATTGAATCAGGTCGACGACAGAATCGAAGAACAACTCAACTACGCGTTTGATTCCCGCTGGGGATATTTGACTGCTTGTCCCGCAAACGTTGGGACGGGAATGCGAGCAAGTGTCCTGGTTCATCTGCCGGCATTGGCTCTGTCGGGCCAGATCGACAAAGTCTTTCGCAGCCTGCAGCGAATCGACATCAACGCCCGAGGTGTATTTGGTGAATCAGCGACGGGTGATTTTTATCGTATTAGTAACCAGTCGACTTTGGGCAGCAACGAATCAGACTTAATTGATCACGTTGTTGAGATCATCCCCGCGTTGATCGAGTACGAACTGCAGGCCCGCGAGTTTCTATTGAAAGAGAATCGCGATGGCGTCAAACGAGACGTAAACAATGCACTTCGTCAACTTTGCATGAGCGATACGCAGGAGCGAGATCGCGAATCAACTCAGAGAATGCTGACTTTGCTATCCAAAGTCCGCTTGGGGATTAACATGGAGTTGATCGACCCGATCGATGCTAAACGCGTCTATTGCTTGATGACGCTGGTTCACTTGCGTCAAAAACTTGCCAGCGTAATTCACCACGAAGACTACACCCAAGCCGCTTTATTGCGCGATCAGATTTCTCAGTTTGAAGAAATCAGCGAGTCGCATGGTTTTGATGCCGCCGATTTTGCGGAAGAACCAACTGTCGAAGGATTCGAATCTGAAACGATGGCGATCGACCCGTTTGACATCGCTTCGGAATACGACCTGGACGGGCACACCGATCCCGACATCGAGATGCCCGATGGAGGTGAAGAATGACCCTGGAAGGAATGGCAGATCGCTGTGGTGAATGGTTGAGAGGCTCCGGCCCTGAATCGGACATCGTCATGAGCAGTCGAATTCGGCTGGCCAGAAACCTGGCTGACTATCCATTCATTCGTCGCTGCACCGATATCGACCGAGCCAATATTGAGTCGACGGTTCGAGAACGAATCACTAAGAACGAAAAACTTAAAGACCTTACCTTTATCAATGTTGCTGATCTTGAAACCCTCGATCGGCAGTTTTTGGTCGAGCGCCAGTTGATCAGCCGCGAACATGCTAACTCCGACGGTGCTCGGGCGGTCGCGATTGATCATCAAGAAGGCCTGAGCATGATGGTCAACGAAGAAGACCATCTTCGAATCCAAGTCATGAAAAGCGGCCTCGACCTCGATGGGGCCTGGGATCAAATCAATCACGTCGATGACGAAATCGAAAGCAGATTGACTTACGCGTTTCACCAAAGCCTCGGCTATTTGACGGCTTGCCCAACCAATGTCGGCACTGGGATGCGGGTCAGTGTGTTAGTGCATCTTCCGGCACTTGTCATCACGCAACAGATCGAAAAAGTTTTCCGCAGCCTGCAGAAAATTAATTTAGTCGTGCGTGGACTATACGGTGAAGGCACGCAAGCGATGGGTGATTTTTACCAAGTCAGTAATCAAATTACACTTGGCAAAACTGAAAAAGAATTGATCGATCAGGTGGGTGAAGTCATCCCGGTCGTGATTCAGTACGAGCGAAAAGCCCGCGACTTCCTCATCAACGAGAAACAAAACGATCTGTTTGACCAAGTCAGTCGAGCGTATGGCACGTTACAGAATGCCCAGCAAATTAGCAGCGAAGAAACAATGCTTCTTCTTTCTCGTGTTCGCATGGGAATCAATCTTGGCTTGATCGGAGATTTGGAGATTCCCGATATCAACCAACTATTCATCCGCACGCAGCCAGCTCATCTGCAAAAGATCCGTCAGACGCCAATGGACACCGATCAACGAAACGTTGAAAGGGCGGCCTACCTGCAAACCCAGCTTAAGCTCGAAGGTTTGGATGGAATTGAAGGTTTGGATGGAATTGACGGCGAAAACGACGCCGAAATGAATTAGCGTCTGAATTACGTCTCTTCGTAGGTCATGCTGTGCATGACGACCAATCGGTCTACTCCGAATTTCCAGCGCTGAACTGACCTTCGCTTGTCACACGGCGTTGAAACCGTTGGGCATGAACCGTCAGCCCATCCACTTTCAGACCTCAGCCAAGCGGGTTTAGAACGAACTCAACCACTGGCTCAATAATCGCTCACCCTCACGTATCCAGTTCCTTTGTCAGCCGTTCTCAGGAATAAACGTTGGAATCCGTGATGCCAATTGATTTTTCGCGGTTGAATGAGTCTTATAGTAGCCTACATTTCCCGAAGAATAGTGATTGAAGATGTCTACTCAAACCGATCTTGATTCCGCCGTCAAAGCTGCCCGCGACCGATTAGACGAGCACACCGTCCAAGTCGTCCAGCGTCACTTCCACGAATCAACTGGCTGTCCTTTTTGGCTTGGTAAAAAAGCTGAATTGAATTTTGACCCGTTGACCGAAGTCAAATGCTACGACGACTTGAAAAAATTCCCCTTGTTCGAAGACGACTGGCTGCGTGGTGGTCCTGTCGAACGATGGCGAATGAAAGACCACGCCGACCGTCCGACCTACGTTTTTGAAACGGGCGGAACTACTGGATTGCCCAAATCGCGAGTGGTGGTTGAAGATCACTGGAAAGACTACGAGATCTTCAGTGACACACTCCCCGATGAGTATTTTCCGCGAGGCTCAAACTGGTTGATGCTTGGACCATCTGGTCCACGTCGATTGCGATTGGCCGTTGAACATTTGGCTCAGTATCGAGGTGGAATCAGTTTCTGCATTGACCTTGATCCTCGTTGGGTGGTCAAGCTGATCAAAAAAGGCTGGATGGAGCATCTCGAAGAATACAAAAAACACTGCATGGATCAAGCGATCACAATCCTGACCGCGGACCACAATGTTAAATGTATGTTCGGTACGCCCAAGCTAATTGAATCGCTTTGTGTTGGCTTGGAAGAGAAGGGCACCAGCCTCGCCGAAGTCGGCATCACAGGAATCTTTTCTGGCGGCACCGAATTCACACCTCAGTGGACACGATACTGCGTCGAAGAACTCTTTGGCGGACCTGCCGAAGAAAGTGGAATCTACATGACGCCAACCTACGGCAACACGTTGATGGGGTTGGCCTGTAGCAAACCAGTAACCGCAGAAGAAAAATACAAGATCAGCTATTACGCTCCCCAGCCGCGAGCGGTGACCGAAGTCGTTAGTTTCGATGACCACAATTCAGTCGTGGGTTTCGGAGAAACAGGGCGAGTCAAACTCACCACGCTAACGCAAGAGTTCTTCGTGCCGGGCTTCCTTGAGCGTGACGAAGGCGAACGTGAAATGCCTTTTGACAAATTCCCTTGGGATGGCGTGAGCGGCGTTCGCCCCTTCCATGAAATCGCTTCAGCAACCACCGTTGGCGTCTATTAACTTCAACGTGCAACCAATTTGCCAGGCTATTAACGGCTGCTAAAAGCAGTCAGACGATCAAAACAATCGGAGAATATTGTGTTAGAGATTCCTGTTATCCGCTGGGGCAAGCCTTACGAGTCGCTGGAAACGACTGAGGTTGTTCACTTCAACACCGGCGAAGCGATCGCGAAAGTCAGTTCAGCCAACGGCGGACTTCTCACTCGCGACATGCGTAAAGCCGGCGAAGCCAGAAAAATTCTAAAGCAGTTTTCGATCGAAGATTTAATCGCAAAAGTCGCCGCTGCCGCAGACTTGTTTGAGAACGAGACGTTGTCGTTGGGAAATGGCACCCAAACTCCTGACGAGTTTGTGATGCACCAGTCCGCTTCGACGGGTTTGCCCGAGCACATGTGCCGGTCGAACATGCAGAAAAACTGTTTCGTGATGCGAAACATGACCGAAATTCTGGAGTGTCTAACTCGTGGGTTAAGTTTCGACATCCTCTCGCGTGGGTATGGGATGGAGAATCGCGGCGTCGTGGTTAGCTACCAAGCTCAAACTCCAATTTTGGGTGCCGTACTTCCGTCTAATTCGCCGGGTGTTCACACGCTTTGGCTGCCGGTCATCCCACTTCAAATGGGTCTGGTTTTAAAACCCGGTTCGTCAGAACCTTGGACGGCGTATCGAGTGGCGTCTGCATTTGAAAAGGCCGGAATTCCCCCAGAGGTCATTTCGCTTTACCCCGGTGGTCACGATGTCGGTGCTGCTCTGCTAACCAGTTGCTCACGCAGTATGATTTTTGGTTCGCAGAAAACAATCGATCAGTACGCCGGAAACCCAAAAGTCCAAGTCCACGGACCGGGCTTCTCAAAAATCTTCCTCGGAGACGACTGCGTTGACGATTGGGAGCAGCACATCGACATGATGGTTGAATCCGTTTACATCAATGGTGGTCGTAGCTGCATCAACTGCTCTGCGATTTATGCTTCTCGACATACGAAAGAAATTGCGGCAGCGATCGCGGCCAAAATTGGTCCAATCGAAGCTCTTCCGCCAAGCGACCCCAACGCTGGACTTGCGGCATTCACAACCGATGGCGTCGGCAAAGCGATCATGGGAATGGTCGAACAAGATCTCAAAGCCGATGGCGTCACCGATTGCACGGCTCAATATGGCGACCGACTTGTTGAGCAGGAACGGTGCTCGTACATCCGCCCAATCGTGGCTCATGCAGCGAGTCCTGAATGTGAAATTGCCAGCAAGGAATTCATGTTCCCGTTCGTCACTGTGGTCGAATGTCCTCAAGACAAAATGATCAAATCGGCTGGCTCAACGCTGGTTGGAACCGCTATTACTGGTGATCAAAACTGGATCGACGATCTCACCGATGCAACGTCCATTGATCGTTTGAATATTGGACCGATCCCGACCAACCGATTGAACTGGCTTCAGCCGCACGAAGGGAACTTGATTGATTTCTTGTTCCGCTCGCGGGCCTATCAGATGCCGGTTGAAAAAGTCGCAGAATTGACGGCTTAGTTAGTAACCTAGAACCTCGCCATTAGAATAGCGGTCGACCAATCGCTTTCTCCAAGGCAAAACCAAACTGCGACCTTCGCCGGATCCGTTGATGCAAGATTTTGATTTTTATCTTCGAACTCGTGTCGTTCGCGGCGCGGGATGTATCAATCGGCTCGGTGAACTTGCAGGAGAACTCGGCACACGCCGGGCACTGGTTGTGACGGATCCCGGCATCATCAAAGCCGGTCATGTCGAAAAAGGTTTGGCTGCGCTTCGGGCTGCCAACATCGAAACCCACCTGTTTGATGGAGCCCATGAAAACCCGACCACCGACGACATTCAGGCCGGACTCGAAATCGCTCGGCGGCATGAACCGGAATTATTGATCGGACTTGGCGGTGGTAGTTCGATGGACTGTGCAAAAGGAATCAACTTCGTCTACAGCAATGGCGGAACCATGCACGACTATCACGGAGTCGGCAAGGCACTCAAGCCGATGCTACCGATGATCGCGGTTCCCACCACATCTGGAACCGGCAGTGAGATGCAGTCATTCGCGCTCATCTCCGACGCAAAGACGCATGTGAAAATGGCTTGCGGTGATAAAAAAGCAAGTTGCCGAATCGCGATTCTTGATCCCGAATTGACGCTCACCCAACCCGAGGCCGTCACCGCACTCACGGGCATTGACGCGATCTCGCACGCCGTTGAAACTTATGTCACGAAACGTCGGAATCCAGTTTCGCTGCTGTATTCCCGCGAAGCCTGGCGATTGTTGGCCGGAAATTTCCGCCGCGTGCTTGAACAGCCAGACGATCTAAACGCGAGGGCCGCGATGCAATTGGGCGCGGCTTACGCTGGTGTTGCCATCGAAAACTCGATGCTAGGAGCCAGCCACGCGTTAGCCAATCCACTGACCGCAGTTTACGGGACGGCCCATGGCCAAGCAGTTGGTTTGATGCTTCCACATGTGGTCAAATTTAACGGTGAGCAGTTTAACAATTGGTATCAGGAATTGCTTTCTTCCAGTGAAGGTTTGCCTGGTTTGCCAACAGCGTCATCGGGTGCCGAAGGCTTGGCGGCTTTTTTAACGGAATTGATTGAAGCGGCGGGGATGCAAATAAAACTTGATCGCTGCGGCGTTGAAGAGGATAAAATGAAAGAGCTGGCTGCCGCGGCAGCAGAGCAGTGGACCGGAACTTTTAATCCTCGTGAAGTCGACCAAAAATCACTTTTGGGGATTTATCAAAACGCGTTTTAGAGAAAGTCGAACATGAAATTCAAAAGCTCAATTTGCGTTTATCTTTTTCTCTTATCTGCCGGTCTAACGTTTACCCCCCAATCTGTTCTCGCTCAAACAAAAGAAATGGGCTGGAACGTGTTTCGCGGAAACGCTCAATCAACGGGCGTTGCTCAGACGGAGCTTCCCGACGACCTTGAAATCCTCTGGGAGTACAAAGTTCCCAAGGGTGCATTCGAGGGAACGCCTCTCATCGTCGAGGAACCAAAAACGGAAAAGGGCGTGGCCCGTACCGTGTACGTTGCTGACTTGGACGGAAGTCTGATTGCGATTGATCTGGACTCGGGCGAAGAAAAATGGAAGACAAAACTATGCATCAGCATTGCAGCCTCACCCGCGTATCAGGACGGCCTCGCTTTTGTCGGCGATATCGATGGCTTTTTCCACTGCCTCGACAATCAGGGCAATGTCAAATGGAAATTTGAAACCGAAGGCGAGATCAGTTCCAGCCCCAACTTTTATAAAGGCAACGTGCTATTCGGTTCGCAAGACTCGCACCTATACCTTCTCAACAACGAAGGCAAAGAATTGATGAAGCACCAATCTCAGGATCAGATTCGCTGTTCAGCAACGATCGCTGGCGACCGAGCTTTTGTGGCTGGATGCGATGGATTTTTCCACATCGTCAACTTGAAAGACGGTACTGAGATTGGCAACGTTGATATTCAATCGCCTACGCAGTCAACGCCTGCAGTTTTGGGCGACCATTGTTTCTTTGGAACAGAGCAGGCCGAATTTTGCGGAGTTGATTGGAAAAAGATCAAAGCCGAATGGAGCTTTTCTGATGACGCCGGGCAGACGTCAGTCAGAGGATGTGCTGCAGTGACTCCCAAGCACGTGGTGTTCGGTGCGAGAAACCGACAAGTCTATTCGCTTGACCCGATCACTGGAAAAAAGAACTGGTCGACGACACTCAAATCGAAAATCGATTCATCCCCGATCATTGTCGGTGACAAAGTTTACGCGGGTTCGATGGACGGACGTTTTTATGCTCTTTCGCTTGAAAGCGGCAAAGTCCTATGGGAAAAACAATTCAACGGCGGCTTTCTGTCATCACCAGCGGCCGCATTTGGACGACTTGTTATTGCGACTGACCGAGGCGTTGTCTATTGTCTAGGTAAGAAACAAAACTAGATGGTCCGCCAGAATCTCCGATCTGTCATGCCGCAGTTTCGATTTTTGAAATTGCACGAGCATCAATTTGCTCGCCCGCACGTCGGGTTCATTGCGCCAGTTTTCTCAGATACACCTCACCTTCAGAAATTTCGAAGAGCGTCTTTTTGCCACAGAATTTGACAAAGAAATTCATGTCAACCGAATCAACAAAAACCGAAGTCGGTAGTTACTTCATTTCCAACTACCCACCCTTCTCACAATGGAGCAAGGATAACCTTGCTGACGTTACCGAGGCATTGAACAAGCCTCCGATCGTGGAGACGCCTCTGGGGTTGTACTTGCACATTCCGTTTTGTCGAAAGCGTTGCAAGTTTTGTTACTTCAAAGTTTTCACGGATCAAAACGCGAAAGAGATTGAAGCCTACGTTTCAGCGCTGTGCCGGGAAATTGAATTGGTTAGCAAGCTTCCTGTAATGGGCGATCGTCCTTTTCGGTTCGTTTACTTCGGCGGCGGCACGCCTTCGTTTTTAAGCTCGCGTCAGTTGACATCGTTGGTTGATCGTTTGCGGGCCAACATCAATTGGGATCACGCAGAAGAAGTCACCTTTGAATGTGAACCGGGCACGCTTCAGGAAAACAAGATCAAAACACTGAAGGAACTTGGTGTTACCCGGCTGAGCCTCGGCATTGAGAACTTTAATGATACCGTCCTGGAAGAAAACGGACGTGCTCATCTTTCCAAAGAAGTCTATCGCGCGTGGGACTGGATCAAAGCCGCCGATTTCCCTAACGTTAACATTGACTTGATCTCTGGCATGGTCGGAGAAACTTGGGACAACTGGAAGTACAATATCGCCGAAGCAATCAAGCTTTCTCCCGAGTCCGTAACGATTTATCAGATGGAACTTCCGTTCAACACGGTGTACTCCAAAGACATTCTCGGTAACAAGATCGAAACTCCCGTAGCTGATTGGGAATCCAAGCGGGCTTGGTTGAATTATGCCTACGACGAATTTCTTGCGGCCGGCTACAAAATTAGCAGTGCGTACACGGTCGTAAAGGACAATAACAAAGTCAATTTCAGCTACCGCGACAATCTATGGGAAGGCTCGGACTTGATCGCTACTGGCATCGCAAGTTTCGGCCACGTCTCGGGAGTTCACTATCAGAACAAAGCCGACATGAAGCAGTATCAAGAAGACCTCAAAGAACGAGGTGAACTGCCGCTCGGACGGGCACTCACCCCGACTCCACATCAGTTGCTGGTTCGTGAGATGATCTTGAATTTGAAAAAGGGATACCTGGATGTCGGGTATTTCAAACAGAAATTCGACGTAGATATTACGGAGCATTGGAAAGCTGAATTCGCGAAGCACGCCGAAGATGAAATGTTGACGGTAACGCCAGAACGAGTCGAATTGACTCGCAAGGGATTCTTGCACGCTGATGCATTGCTGCCACCGTTCTTCGAAAAAGAGCATCAAGGGGTTCGGTATACTTAATGGCTGAAGCTCCTCAGGACCCATCGTTGACTTTTATGATGGGCGAATTCGAAGCCGTCTTCCCGACGGATCGGCAATACGCAAAAAACCACATGTGGGCTCTGGCCAATGGTGATAATGTCCGTTTCGGATTCACCGCCTATGCCGTCCGCCTACTTCAAGATGTTTATTTTCTTGACTGGCTTGTGGATGTCCCGGCGAATTTCAAGGAGAGCCAGGAGATCGGCAGTATTGAAAGCAAAAAAGCAGAAAGTGCTTTGTATGCCCCTGGTGCCGGTGAATTGGTACAGCTCAATGATTCCTTGATGGAAGATCCTTCGGCGATCAACACTGACAAGTATGGTGATGGCTGGTTGTTCGACATGAAACTTGATTCACCAGAATTTCTATCCGCTGAAGAATATCTCGAACTCTTGGTCGACGTCTGGAAAAAGACACAACGAACAATCAAGGGTCAGCTGAACGAGTAGGTTCGTTTTGCTTGAGCGATTTCGTGCTTGAGCTTCGCCGGCTTCGATTTTACTGGC
>CAZQQR010000163.1:0-12243 GCA_964595515.1 uncultured Pirellulaceae bacterium | reverse complement strand
CCCCTCGAAAACCATAAACTCTCTCCCAAAGTGCGCCGGATCCCAATAACTCACTGGACTTATCCAGCGAGCTTTCCAATCAAAAGGAAAGAACAGTAACGGCCCGTCATCGTGATGGGTAAGCACATCCACAACGCAGTGGAGAGCACACGCCGCCAAGAAAAACCGAAACCAACGAGTCGCTTTTGGCCACAACTTGGCCGTCACCAAAGTCGCAACCAACATCAGAAACAGCGACGTTGGAGAATGGAATAGATTGTGAAAAGCGATCCAGCCTGGATCATTAAAATACAACCCATCATCGGCATACAAATGCGGAAAGACCTCTTTCAAAGGCCAATTCTTGACCCAGGAAAAATAAGCGATGCCGCCAAATGAAAGAATGTACAACGGAATGTCCGGAGCAAGCGCCCCCAAACCGAGTGCCCAGTTAGGGTTTTCGACTTGGGAACGATTGAGCTTGCCAAGACAAACCGTCATCAACCAATGCGACGGCGTATTCATTTAGTATCGCCACTTTTCACAGGTGGAAACCTACTGCTGGAAACTTGCTTTCCAATCATCCGTTCGGAAAATCGAAGTCGGCAAACCTTCTGAGTTTACCAGGTTAGCACCGACTGGATTGGCAGCCCAAGCGTATCGAACGGCCACTGGTTTAGGAACGTTGGGACTGGATACAACGACAGTCGATCCTGAAATCGCTGCTTCGCCCCAATGCCATTTTTTATCCTCGCCCGCAATCTCAAAACGTTTAAGTTTCTCGCCATCGCGGCTTTTGAGCCCTTCAGCTACGTGATCAAAATGAATCGTCGCCTTAGAATCGCTGATCGTCATTGACTTGTAGAGCGGACCACTAACGACGACTGATTTCCCGTATTCGTTCTTGAGTGCCCAACGTGCCAACCGCTCCCCTACGTCTTTCTTGTTCTTTGGGTGAATGTCATTTTCAGCACCAATATCGTTGATCGTCGCCATACCAGTTTTGGGATACTCAAGCGTTAACCGCTGCTGGTTTTGAACTGTTGCCCACTCAGAATCCACTCCAGGTTCGTCCGTTGGCTTTTTAAAGTTCGCTAACTGAACAAAGTAAAACGGAAACTCCGAATCCCATCGTGTTCGCCAATCCTGAATCATCAAAGTCATCATCTCACGATAGATTGGAGCCAAATTCGCACGCCCATTTGCTTCGCCCTGATACCAAATCGCTCCACGAAACTTGTATCCGACGAATGGATGGATCATTCCGTTGTAAAGCACCGTTGGGTTTCCTGGATTTTTTAACGGGTGCGTTTGGAATTGAGGTTTGCGGGGAAGCCTTTTCTTTTTCGCGCCCTCAACCTGATTCTCTTTTTTAATCTTGTCCGATTTTTCTTTCCAAGCAGCAACGGCTTTGTCGTAGCGCTCCCGGGCAGCTTCTTCGTTGTAATTTTCAGCTTGCTTGTCAAGTTCCTCAATCATCAACTTGCCGTGTGGATTAGAAACCATCGCTTCGCGACTACAGTAACATTCACATCGCTTGCCACCCCAGCACGATTTGATCACGCCAACGGGAAGTCCCGTTTCTTCGTGAATTTTTTTCGCAAAGAAATATCCAGCCGCCGAAAATGCACCCGCGTTTTCGGGTGTGCACACATTCCAAGCTCCCTTGATGTCTTCTTGCTGCTCGTCCGCAGGCGTCGTATCAGCGAGGTACATTCGAACCCCCGGGTAGTTAGCGCTGGCAATGGCTGCTTCGGCGTTTTCTGATCTTGAAACAGGCCAAACCATATTGGACTGACCGCTGGCGAACCAGACTTCGCCGACCAACACGTCATTGATCAGAATTTTCTGATCACCGCTTTGGATTGTCAGAGAAGTTCCTTCGCTATTGGCATCGCAAGCGGGAAGGTTTGCATTCCATTTCCCGGTTTTATCATCCGCCTTGGCCGACGTCGTGTTGCCGTGAAATTCAAGCTTCACCCTGTCACCAGGCTTGGCCCATCCCCAAACTGCGACTGGCACTTTTTGCTGCACGACCATGTGGTCGCTAAAAAACGACGGCACTCGCAGCGCCTGCTGGGCGACCGACGAGGAAGCCAGTAAAAGAGAACAAACGCAAATCGCGATCGCAGTCAAAACTCGTTGGGGCCGAAAAACGTTTGTTGGCATAGTATTAACCTGAGGGAGACGTATCAAAAGCTAGGAGTTACACAGACGATTGAACCGCCCGATTTATTTGTCCGCATTTTCACCACATTCGATATCGATTTCAAGCAAAACCGGACAATGATCTGAATGAAATGCGTCGTGCATGTGAGAAGCGTCGCTGATTCGATCCGCGATCGTGTCGCTTACAGACTGATAATCCAGTCTCCATCCTTTATTCGATTTCCTGGCGAACTGCGTTGTGCGCCACCAGGTATAGCTAACCTCATCGGGGTGAAGCTCACGAAACGCGTCGACAAATCCAGACTCAAACCAGTTCGTCATCCACGCTCGCTCATCTGGCTTGAATCCTGAACTGTTTTTATTGCGAACGGGATCGTTGATGTCGATTTTATGATGCGCGATATTGTAGTCGCCGACCACGATCACGTTGGGACGTTCTTCTCGTAGACTTTCAACCCAGTAATGGAAATCGTCCAGAAACTGCATTTTAAACTTTTGACGTTCTGGGCCTGAACCGCCGTTGGGGAAATAGCAATTCAAAATCGTAAGATCGCCAAAATCAGTTCGGATGACTCGACCTTCGTCATCGTATTTTGGAATACCCAGCCCTTTGTAAACCTTGGTCGGTTTGACTTTGGAAAAAGTCGCAACGCCGCTGTATCCTTTTCGTTTGGCTGAATGCCAATGATGTTTGTACCCAATGCTTTCGATCAGCAAGACAGGCACATTTCCCGGATGTGATTTTGTTTCTTGAAGACAAACCACATCAAAGTCATTGTCCTCGATCCAATCGACAAGACCTTTCTCCATCGCGGAGCGAACACCGTTGACGTTGTAGGTAACAATTTTCATTCGAAGAGTATACTCAAATTCGAACGAGCGCAGTTCCGCTTACACGTCGGGCCAGTCGGCGAATTTCCAGCACACTGATCGTCGAAAGCACGCGAGCTGGCGGAAGCCCTGTTTCTTGTACGATCCAGTCAAACTCTGTCGGCTCGATTTTAATCGCGTTGAGGACCTTCGCCTCCTGGTCTGTCAATTTCATTTCAGCTGGATGTCGAATTTCCGTTTCACCGTTGACACTGGTTGGCGTTGCAAGCGGACCAAGCTCTTCCAACACATCATCAACCGTTTCAACCAGCTTTGCTCCGTCTCGAATCAATCGATGACATCCGCGCGACATTCGATTATCGATTCTGCCGGGGACAGCGAACACCTCTCGACCTTGTTCCATCGCAAGCCGGGCTGAAATCAAGGCGCCGCTACGCTGGGCGGCTTCGACGACAATGACGCCAAGGCTCATGCCAGAGACGATTCGGTTTCGACGCGGAAAAGAACCGCTTTTGGGTGCGCTCTGAGGAAGCGATTCCGTAATGACCGCGCCCGAACCTTGAATCTCTTTGGCCAAGTCCAAGTGTTCTGGCGGGTACATTTTTAGATGGCCACCGCCAAGCACCGCAATCGTCCGACCGCCGCTTTCCAGTGCTCCCCGGTGGGCGGCCGCGTCGATCCCACGAGCCAGACCAGAAACGATTGTGAACCCGGCCATCGCCAAACCGCGGGCCAATTGCTCGGCGATTTTTTTCCCGTACTGAGAACAGTGCCGAGTTCCAACGATGGCGATCGCTAAATCGTCCGCCGGCAAAATCTTGCCTTTGGAAAACAGGATCGAAGGCGGATCAAAAATCTCGCTTAGCTGTTTTGGGTACTGCTGACTTTCACGCTCAAGAATATCGATTCCGTTGTTCGCACAAAGCGCAAGCTGCTCATCTACATTGGCTGATTCCAACGCTTTGCTAATTTCTCGAACGAGTTTCGCGCCGACTCCAGGAACTTCTCGAAGCTGCCCCGGTGTCGCATCCAATACTTCTTTGGCTGAGCCAAATGATTTAACGAGATCGGAGTAAATTCGAGGGCCGATACCAGAAACAAGATTCAAACAGAGGGCCGCCTGCGTTTCTGTTGCGAACGTGCGAGTCGTTGGATTTTCAGACAAGTCCAGCACCTTAGGAAAAAATGCGATGACGTAATCGTTGGCGGGAAGAAAAGAGCATTGCCAACGTGACACCAATCTACCACGTAAATTCACCCCCAAGTAACCTCCTGACCAAACTCAATTGACCGGAGTGGCTAAATTCGTGCTGCGAACACCAAACGAGTGAACCGAATTTATCGTGAAACATTGGGTGTCCAACATCCAATTCTTCATCCAAAACTGAGTCTTCAAATTCTGACAATTCGAGAATCGTTTGCTGATGTACGTCATCAAAAAACTGCCTAAGTTCTCCAGGCGACGGATTGTTACTTGGCACTGGATCAGGGACAGAAGTTCGACCGAATGCACTGATGATTCTTTCAGGAATCAAATCGCTGTCTTCAGGCCGCTTACCCCGAACTAAATTCAGCGCCAGAAAATACTCCGCCACCGCGAGATGCCCTACCTGCCAAGCAACGTGCGTGACGCCTTCTTGGGGCTGACGAAACCAATCCGACTCCGGGATTCGATCCAGAACCGAATTGGTGTATCCGCGTGTTTTTTTCAGCAACGAAAGCAACCAGTCAATTCGATTCGGAAGTTGATTCATGGTTTATGGCCACTCACTTAGTCATTGATCAAGCTTGCTTTTATCACGCCGTCTTCAGGCGCGGGACACGAGGTGACGTTGCCAAGCTCGGTTGGAAGAACCAAATTCAGTTTTCCACGAGCGACTTTTTTATCATGCTTCATCGCGGCAATCAGTTCATCATGTTTTTCAGTCGGACAATCTGTAGGAAGCCCAACCGCTTTGAATAGATTTGTCTGGCGATCAAGAAACTTTTGGTCGACCATTTCGAGATTGCGTCCAAGCCGTCCAGCGCAGGTCATTCCAATCGCGATCGCTTCACCATGAAGAAATTCCCCGTAACCAAAAACCGATTCGATCGCGTGTCCATACGTATGACCGTAATTCAAAATAGCACGTCGGCCGGAGGTTTCTTTTTCATCTTCTTCAACGACCGTTGCTTTGCATTGACAACACCAGGCGATGATCTTCGTTAACGTTTCGGGATCGCGGTCGTTAATGGCAGCAACCGATGATTCGAGAAACTCAAATAGTGGTTTGTCCATGATCAAGCCATATTTGATGACTTCTGCCATGCCCGCTCGATAGTTTGCTTCGTCAAGTGTTTCTAAAACCAGCGGATCGATCAAAACGGTTTCCGGTTGCCAGAACGCACCCACCATATTTTTGGCGCGTGGCAAATTGACGCCGACTTTACCGCCCACACTGCTGTCGACTTGCGCCAAAAGTGTGGTTGGAATTTGGACAAAGCGAATTCCTCGGGTGAAACTTGCGGCAATAAACCCCGCCAGATCGCCAACCACTCCTCCGCCAAGTGCGACAACAATTGATTGACGGTCGGCCGAGAATTCGACCATTTTTTGCCAAAGCTGATCGCATTGCGCAATCGACTTGGAAGCTTCTCCTGCAGGCACAACAATCGAATCGATTTGACTGGCAACAGGCCGCAACTGTTCGGTAACACTTTCAAGATAAATCGGGGCAACGTTGGAGTCTGAGAACAAAATGACGTGCTCGGATTTTGCAACAGCGGCCAGACCTGGGTGTGCTCCACCGTCTGAACCTGGGCTGAGGAACCCTGAGCCGATATGGATGGTGTAACTGCGATCGCCTAGATCGACGTTGACTTGTTTTGTTGTAGGTTTGGTCAAAAAATTGCTCAGTGTAAAACGTTCGTGGTCATCAACTTCTTTAGAAGTTCTGATTCAATGATTTTAGTGGGGCGGCGGCCGGGCCCACAACGATTGCTCACAGTTAGAAACTCAATGGCTCAAAGTTTACTTGCCAGAATGAAATGAACTAGCCAGCGTTAGAATCGGAAGCATCACCTGCTTCGTTTGATGACTTTTCTTCGGCCGCTTTTTCTTCTGCAGCTTTTTCCTCTTCCGCTTTGATGCGGGCGGCTTCTTTTTCCGCCTCTGCCTTTTCGCGATCCGCTTTTTCTTTCGCGCCTCGCATCGCTAAATACAACTGGCGGGCTTTTAAGACCAGCGATCTACCTTCTTTGGATTCTTCACTGACGCCCCATTCAACATCACCGTAAAGCTCAAGAATGTTGGCATAGTTCGACATGGATTCTACAGGATCCGTCGTTTTTTCAGCTTCCGACATGGCCGCTCGAATCTGTTTTAGTTTGAACATGATTCCGGTCTTGGAATCGTATTTGAGTTTGACTCGATAACTGGCGGCGGCTTCGACACACTTCCGGTCCGAAGGCTCAAGGTCCAGTTTTTCGTTCAAGCGAATGAAGGCATTCATTTTGGCATCAGCCTTGGTTGGATTGTCTTGAGCAAGGTCAACAATCTCCATGAATTGTTTTTCAATCGGTGTAAGGCGATTCTCACCAGGAAGATTGCGGCGTACTTTTAAAGTGTTCGAAAGACCGTTGTAGAGGTCGATCGCCTCAGCAATCTTTTGCATCTGAATGACTTGCTCAACACGCGGTTCATTCGGATAGTGTTTTAAGAACAACTCGATCTCATCAAGAGAACGGTTTGGAAAATCTCCGTTGGCTTCGATCTCCGCAAAAAGCGCCTCGGCGGTGGGTGGAGCGTAAGCTTGAATGACTCCATAGGTTCCCAGCGCGACCACGGCTGCCAACGCAAGAACGAGCGGAAGGACGCCAGACGACTTGGTTGGCTGATCTTCGATTTCCAGGTCTACTGATTTCTTTCGTAGCTGATCCGTGACAGGGTTGTAATAGTCCACTTGGGTCGCGGGATCGAGAATCCCTCCGCCATCGTCGAGAGAATCGATGGTGGCGGGAGCATTCGCATCCGTCGCATCGATGCCTTTGAGTGTTCCCTCACCTCGGCCGCCCTTGCTTTTGACAGAAGTGCTTTGGATGGTTCGCGGAGCCTTGATGTCGAATGTGTCGTCTCGCGGCTGTTCCGGTTTTCGCTGTGCTGTTTTGGCTTCGCTATAGTCACGAAGCTGCCCCTCAACTTCTTCGATTTGGTGAATCAAAGCCTGCGCAGTTGGAACGCGATTGTCAGGCTTTTTGGACATCAATCGCTTAATCAAGTCGTCCAACTCCCTTGGGACATCGGGAACCATCGTGCTGATTCGCGGCGCTGGAACGCGGGTCAAGTTTCGAAGCGATTCTTCAACTGAATTGGCAGAGAACGGCGGCTTGCCAGAAAGAAGTGTGAACAGAACTGTGCCGAGGCTGTAGAGATCACTTTTTATTGTTACCGGTTCGCCTTTGGCCTGCTCAGGACTCATAAAGTCCATTGTCCCCAACACGTTGTTGCCGGTAATCTGAGCCGAACCAAAACGTTTCGCAATTCCAAAATCGGTAATTTTAACCAGCGACGGTTTTCCGGACTCGTCTTTTTCTACTAGCAAGTTCCCTGGCTTTAGATCGCGGTGAATCACGCCTCTGTCATGCGCGTGCCGCAGTCCTTTGGCAACATCGGATGCGATCGAAAGTATTTCCCGCCACTGAAAACGGTGACCGCGTCGTTGCATTTGAAACAGACTATTGCCTTCGACCAATTCCATCGCAAAATACAACATCGCGTCTTCTTGCCCGTAGCTGAGCAAACGAACGATGTTGGGGTGGTCGAGTTTTAGCAGCGCCTTAATCTCTGATTCGAATCTTCGGCGAAAATGTGGATCATGTGCATAGGTCGGAGCTAGAATTTTAACAGCGTGAATCTCGTCTGTTTCGTTATGTTTTCCACGGTATACGGTGCCCATCCCGCCACGACCGAGAACTCCCTGAAATTTGTAGGGGCCGATTTTTTCTAACGCCATTACAATCAGGCTTTCAAAACAAAAATGATGGTCATACTGTTATCAAGCATTTTAGACTTCGATAACTCCATAAACCAGCATCGATACCCAGTTTCAGCCCAAACCACTGAGCAGAGTCGGGATCATTGGAGATGCAACATTGCGCCAAAAACCGAAACCCCCTGAGCAAGCACCAGACGAGACACCTCAGAACCGTCACCCCGCCTCGTGGCCAATTGAAGAGTTGCTGAAGAAATGCACCGTCACGAGAACTCGCGGGAGCGGCCCCGGAGGCCAACACCGCAACAAGGTCGAAACGGCAATCGTGATCACCCACCAACCAAGCGGCATTGTTGGACAGGCAAGCGAGAAACGCAGCCAACATCGGAATCACGAAGTCGCTGTCGAGCGACTACGCAAAAACCTAGCTCTGGGGATTCGATCAAAGTTCAACGACGAGACTGGCCAAACAACTGCAATCAGCGACACGTTTCAGGCGCGAATTAAATCCGGCAAACTCGGCGTGAGCGAATCGCATTTCGACTTTGCCGTGATTTTGGCCGAAGTATTGGACTGGGTTTGCCTCTTGAAATTTGAGGTCGGCTCGGCGGCAGATCGGATGGGAGTTTCTACTTCGCAGTTGGTCAAGTTTCTCAAGCAGTTCAAACAAGCCTTTGAGTTTGTTAACCAAGAACGCCAAAAACTGGGAATGAAACGACTGAACTGAACCTTGTGATTCTCGAAAACGATCGATCGGCCAATCAAAACGCCAACAACTAAACGTTCCCAGTTTCCAAAACGTTCAAAGCTCGATTTGCCATGACTTCTTAAAAGAGAACGACCAACGTTGTCGTCGCGCGTTCTGAATTGGCACGCACTTTGCATATTGCAAAGTTGGAAGTGGTTCGCCCAAGACTGTGAAAGCAGTCGAAGGCGGAATAGAGACGAGGCAGTGCTTGGACTGCCCAGATTTCTGGGCAGTCTAAGTCGCAATATTAACGATATATTCGAAACAGGCCGGTAAGATCAAAATTGAATCTTACCGGCTTGTTTCATTTTAATACATCAAAATTGAACACTTGTTCGTTTTTGAAACACTCTCGTCGGTGACTTTAAAGTTAATTTATCGCCATTCAGATAAATAAAAATAGCGGCGAAAGCGTTAAGATCTATGGATAACCATAAGAGATCAAAATGGACGGAAACTTGAAGAACCATTTTCTACTATGTGTCGCCAGTCTGGCAATTTTGCTTTTAACCCAGCAAACCAACTTCGGGCAAACCACGCCCGTCAGCACTCGGAGCGATTCCAAACGCTCTGATTCGACCGAACTGACCCAAGTCGAGCAAATCGATGGGTTTGTCGAGCAAATCTGGGAAGACTACGGTCTCAAGCCTTCCAAAATGGCAACCGATGGCGAATGGTGCCGGCGCGTTTATCTGGACATTATCGGAAGAACACCTTCCGCCAAAGAAGCACTCGATTTCATCAGCAGCCGCGAGTCGGACAAACGCAAAATTCTGATTGAAACGCTTCTCTACGATGACAACTACACCGAAGAGTTTGCTCGCAACTGGACGACTGTCTGGACGAACTTGCTGATTGGACGCACGGGAGGTAACGACAACAACTCGATGATTAGCCGACCGGGAATGCAAAAATTCCTGCGTGATTCTTTTGCTCGTGAAAAACCTTATGACAAAATGGTTCACCAATTAGTGACCGCCACGGGTACGACAACCCCTGGCGACAAAGACTTCAACGGTGCGACCAATTTCTTGATCGACAAAGTCAACGAAGAAAAGGCTTCGCTTGCCACGGCTGCAACGACAAAGATCTTCATGGGGCTTCAGGTTCAATGCACCCAGTGCCACAACCATCCATTCAATGACTGGAAGCAGCAAAAGTACTGGGAGGTCAACGCGTTCTTTCGTCAGGTGAGAGCTTTCCGTGGCGGAATGAGAGCTCGCGACGGAGGCGTCGCGCGACTTGCTGATCAAGACTTCAAAGGCGAAACAGGACGCAACAGCGACAACGCCGAGATCTTTTACGAAAAGCGAAATGGCGAAGTTAGCGTTGCCTATCCCGTTTTCGTCGATGGCAGCGAGATTGAAACCAGCGGGTTAGTAAACGTGGTTAATCGCCGTCAACAGTTCGCTGACAAAATGGTTGAATCGCCGTACTTCACTAAATCAATCGCCAACCGGATGTGGGCTCATTTTCTAGGCTATGGATTCACGTCTCCTGTGGACGATCTTGGCCCGCACAACATTCCTTCAAACCCTGAATTGCTGGAATACCTTGGCCAGGAATTTCGGAGCAGCGGTTTTGATTTACGCCAATTGATTTCCTGGATTGCCTTGAGCAAGCCGTATGCACTTTCGAGCCGCAGAACGGCCAGCAACAAAAAAGACGATCCGCTGATGGGTGAGGCTCCTCGGTTCTCCCACTTCTATCTCCGGCAGATGGAAGCCGAACAGCTTTATGAGTCGCTGGCGGTTGCAACCGAGGCTTCTAAAGGCAGCTACGAAGAGCAAGAGCAACGCAAGAACCGATGGCTTAATCAATTCACGACTGCCTTTGGCACCGACGAAGGTCAAGAAACGACGAGTTTCAATGGAACAATTCCGCAGGTGTTGATGCTTTTCAATGGCGAGATGATTAAAGAAGCGATCAAGACCGATAAAGGAAGTATGATAGATCGACTGGTAAATACCGAGTCGAACTTTTCAAAGATGGTCGATCACCTGTTTTTGGCGGGCCTTAGCCGTCGGCCAAACGGAAAAGAAAAAGATCTAGCCAAGAGTTTCCTGAAAGCACGAGGCGGCGATCAGAAAGAAGCTTTGAGAGATATGTGGTGGGTCGTTCTTAATACGAACGAGTTTATATTCAACCACTAGATTAGCCCCAACACGACAACACCAACCAACATCAAACGAGGCTCCAATGAATTTGAGAACTCCAACTGGAATGAACCGTCGTCACTTTATGCACCACTTGGCCGGCGCTTCGGCGCTCGCTGGAAGTGCTCTTGCGATGGGGCAAACGCTTCGAGCCAACGCAACCAAACTAAATAAAAATCGCAAAGCCGCGATCCTGCTTTGGATGGGCGGCGGGCCTTCGACCATGGATATCTGGGATCTAAAACCGGGTGCGGCAACCGGTGGTCCATTCAAGCAGATTGCAACCAACGGCGACGTGCAAATCTGCGAACACATGCCCATGATGGCGAAGAACATGGACAAGATGTCGATTGTCCGCTCAATGAGTACCCGCGAAGCCGACCATATGCGTGGTCGCTATTACATGCACACCGGCTATGTCCCCAACCCAAACGTCAAACACCCTAGCTACGGCAGTGTCATTGCTCACGAGCTTTCGCAAACACGCCCGGAGCTTGAAATCCCTCCTTTTGTTTCAGTTGGTGGAAACAGTGAAGGACCTGGATTTTTGGGAATGTCATGGGCACCGTTTTCCGTCAATTCAAACGGGCAAGTTCGCAACCTCGACATGGGCATCGCGCCAGATCGACTGACGCAGCGGATGCAAGCCTTGAAGCTAATGGAGTCAGGCTTCATTGACGACAACCGAGGCATCGCGGCTGCCGAGCACGCCAAAGTGCTTGGCAAAACGTTGAGCCTGATGTCGAGTGATCAGATGTCGGCTTTCAAAGTCATGCAAGAGGACGAAAAAGTTCGCGAGCGATACGGCAACACGAATTTTGGACGTGGATGCTTGATGGCCAGGCGACTCGTCGAAGCCGGAGTGCCTTTTGTTGAAGTCAGTCTTGGCGGATGGGACAACCATCAAAATATTTTCCAAACGCTGCAGAACAATAAACTTCCCGAACTCGACAAAGCGATGAGCGCTTTGATGGAAGACCTGGCTCAACGCGAACTGCTGGACGACACCGCCGTCATCTGGATGGGCGAATTCAGCCGGACGCCTCGAATTAACGGCAACACTGGTCGTGATCACTGGGCTCGAAGTTGGAGTGCAGTCGTGGGTGGTGCCGGAATGAATAGCGGAATCGCTGTCGGCCAAACGAACGAAGACGGCACACGAGTCGAAGGTAATTCTTACTCCTCCGAGGACTTGATGGCGACGGTTTGCCGCTCGCTGGGTATCTCGCTGGATACCACGTTCACCAGCCGCAGCGGCCGCCCAATGAAGATTGCCAACAGCGGTAAGGCGATCAAGGAATTGGTTGGCTAACCGGCCAAGATTTTCGCGCTCGGCGAAACATTAAACATGCTGGCGAAACCAACAGCTATCTTGAATCAAGATGGCAGC
>CAZQQR010000162.1:9898-12315 GCA_964595515.1 uncultured Pirellulaceae bacterium | reverse complement strand
GCCCCGCTTAATTCTTTCAGCAGTTCATCCACGCGGCTGCCGGGCTTTTCGTCTTGGGCAAGCACGTCATTCTGGACTGCGAAACCAGCCAAGACGAAGACGATCAATAAAATGTTCGGATGGAGATAGTTTTGAAAAGTTCTCATTGGAAATTTCGAAAAGGGGTAGAAGCCTTTGGCATGATAAGATTCCCGTCAGGACTACATTCTAACGTGATTTTGAGGCGAGAATAAACCGAAATTCTTCGGTCCTGCTGGTTCAGTTTGAAAGAAACAGGCAATATGGCAAATTCAGCTGTTGAACAAAAAGTAGCGTTCATGCGACAATGGAAGTCTGAGAGACCGGTATCATTTTGATGGAAGTCCAACGGGACTTGGAAAGCATGTCTGAAGCGCGGACGATTGTGACAGGACGTAAAAAACGAAACATCCCGGAAGGCACTTGGATTCAATGCCCCGGATGCAAGGCGCCGATTTTTAATAAGGAGGCCGAGAAACGATTGCGGGTTTGCCCGCAGTGTGATTTTCACATGTACGTTTCTGCCAAACAACGCATCGCTCAAATTTTGGACGAAGGCACTTTTGAGGAATGGGATGGTGGCCTAATCTCAGGTGACCCGCTGGGTTTCACTGACAGTCGCGCCTACCCCGACCGCTTGGTTGCCGAAAGAAAGAAAACGGGTTTGTCGGATGCAGCGATTACTGGCTGCGGCATGATTCGTGCCCGCCGCGTCGCGATTGGCATCACAGATTCTCAGTTCATCATGGGCAGTATGGGGTCCGTGGTTGGTGAGCGACTAACTCGGCTGGTCGAGAAAGCTACCGAACAAGAGTTGCCGCTGATCATCGTGAGCGGGTCTGGTGGCGGGGCTCGAATGCACGAAGGGATTCTTTCGTTGATGCAGATGGCCAAGGTCTCTTCTGCCCTTGCCCGTTACGATAAAAAAGGCGGCTTGTTCATATCAGTTTTGACGAACCCGACGATGGGTGGTGTTGCCGCCAGTTTCGCTTCACTAGGTGATGTCGTCTTCGCGGAGCCCAAAGCCCTAATCGGATTTGCCGGGCCGCGAACGATCAAAGCCACCATTCGGATTGAACTGCCAGAAGGTTTTCAAACCAGCGAGTTTTTGTTGGAACACGGTTTCATTGACCGAATTGTCGAGCGGGCAAAACTAAAATCTGAAATCGCCCGAACGATCGACTACTGCGGAAAATAGAGACCGCTGATCATTAACGTGCTGTTGTAACGGTTTGATCAGAAATTCGATTCGAAGGGGTTGGGATTCCATTCTCGGTAACTACTGCGTACTCGGCTGGTGGCTTGCTGTCTCAAACGTTGGTAATTGACCGGCGTTAGCGTATCATTGAACGTGTGATTTTGAATGCACAACGTTACGTCGTTTGTCGCGATAGACCGGCGTTAGCTTAACCTCTCGAAACAGGAAGATTCGAATCCGTCTATCCTTTGCGGGAAAGACAATTGAATGCGACATCACCGAATCATTCCGACTTAAGAAAAGCGACCCATGGGCATCTTCGACAAACTATTTGGCGGGAGTGGAAACTCAAGACAGAAAGATGCTCTGGATATTTCTGCTCGCTTTCGACTGGACCGTCATGCCTTTACTGGCACGATGTCAAAATTCCACGTGGCTCAAGAAATCGGCACGCGAAAACTGTTTGGTCTGAAACTACTCGATGACGAAAAAACTGAGTACTTCAACAACCGTTTTAAAGGGCTCAAAAAACCTCCAGAAGGAGAGATCGCGCTTCAGATTAAGCACGACCACATCGTTGAGACCTATGAGTATGGTAAAACGACGACCGGCCAAGAGTACATTTTGATGGAGTACATCAACGGACCAGGTTTGGATCAAGCCATTCGGAGAAAGGACGCTTCTCTGTTTCCCGACCGCCTCAAGCTGATTCGTGAAATGGCGAAAGCGATTCAGGCGGTGCATGATCAAGGCTTCATTCACCGAGATGTTTGTCCGCGAAACTTTATCTGCTACAAAGATTTCACTTGGCTGAAACTAATTGATTTCGGATTAACACTGCCGGATGAAGACCCGTACAAGATGCCGGGCAATCGGACAGGAACGCCTCAGTATATGGCTCCAGAAATTGTTCGGCGGCGTCACACCGATCAACGGCTGGATGTTTTTTCGTTTGGCGTGACGGTTTATCGCTTCCTCACGTTCGAGCACCCTTGGGGGTCGACGGACACGACAGGAAAAGCGGCTTTGGCGCACGATACTTCTGACGTTTTTCCGATTCAAAAATTTCGTCCCGATTTGAATCCGAAACTAATCAAAGCCATCCATAAGTGCATTGAGGTCGATCCTAAAAAGCGGATGGCCAGTTGCAAAGCTTTCCTTTCGGCGATTCGAGGCGTCAACAAAGAAGACGCCGAATAAG
>CAZQQR010000162.1:0-9798 GCA_964595515.1 uncultured Pirellulaceae bacterium | reverse complement strand
TGGCTGCTGGCGATCACGATTACGATTGTTCGGTGCTACTATCAAGAAAACGATTGTGGCGACGGTGTACCGCTTACTCGCGACGATTGCCCGGAACTATTTGAAGTGATTGATGAGGTGTCAAAGCAGTTTGATGGCCTTGGGCCGGTCCAAGTTCGACTAACGACGGATGCAAGTGCTGGAGCATTGACGACGAGAAATTGGAGGCACCGGTTTCGTTGGAAGTATGAACTAAGGTTGGGCGTTTGTATGCTCTTGCTCGCTTCCAGAGAAGACTTGAAGGGTACCATTGCTCACGAGTTCTATCATTTCCAGGAGTGTTCAAAAAAGATTGGGCTGAGGGGATGCTTCTGTGGAAACAGTCTTGTCAGAATTGCCCAAGGAGCCGTTTGGAACGCGCAGTTTTTTCCACTTCTGTTTTTTCGCGGAATCCTCCATCGGCTTCATCGTGAAATGTGGGCTCACAAAGTATTGCTTCACCATCGTGTAGAATTGGAGGCAGATGCCGCCAGCGTGCAAGCGTGTTCTCCAAGATCGAGCGCAGCGTCGATGGTTCGTGCCGTAGTGCTTCTGCGAAAGTTTAAACAGGAAGGCCCGTTGGGCAAGGCTTTCGTGGAATGCCTGACGCCAACGCCCCCTGACAATTTTGTGCAACTCACCCAAGCCTTCTTTCAAGAGGCGCTTGCGGACACATCATGGGTTCCTCAAGCAGTAGAGAAGGCATTCGCGCGTGTCGCGCATCCATTAGGAACTCATCCAAGTTTGGCTGAGCGAGTTTCGGCAATGGGAATTCGAGATCAAGCATCGCAGGAACAATTGATTGAAGAGGCATTCAAGTCGACTGAGCCATTTCTGATCTCGGTTGTTCCGAGGGTATCTATTGATCGGCTCAATTCAATATTCGAAAAAGAGGACAAAGACCGCTGGAAGTCGATGTTCAGTTACTTGGAGAAATTGAAACAGCGGCTCGTTCCTTTGGAAGACGCAACCACAAAAGACCAAGCTTGGGATCGTTTTTACTTAGCGGACCACCAAAGAGACGATGCCGCCGCGATTGAGGCACTTGAAAAAGTCCTCCAATTCTCGCCCAACAACAAAATAGCCGCCGCAAGATTGGCTATCAAGAAACTGCACTTCGGTGACACAACTGTGGTGCCCGATTTAAAAGCGATGTTCACGTCTCCCAGTCATGAAATAGCAGAGTGGGCTTGCGCTGAATTGGCTACCCATTTCGAAAAATCAGGAGATGCCAAGTCTCTGTTCGAAGTCGCCGGGTTCAATGAGGAATTTGCTTCCCGAAGCGTCAAAGTTCACATCGAAAAACATGCTTTTAGTTGGTGGACCAAATTCAGGAATGCAAAACTCACGCAACTGCAAATTGCTCAAATAAACTTAGCCATGTCAAAGTACAGTTTTGTTGGCAATGTTTATGTTGTTGGAAAGCGATTGAAAAATTGTCATTCAACGCGATTCCTGGTCGTCAGTGTAGGCTTGAAACAGTGGTCATTTTCAAGTGATCGACGGAAGGCTTTGCTTCAGAAGGAATTGAAAGACATCATCAATGACGAGTTTCAATTGATCTTTGATTCTCCGGTCAGCCTGATTTGCAAGCGCATTCGAAATACCGATGGAGCGCTAGTCCGGAAGGCGGGCGGGGATCCGAGTGATCAAGCATCCGATTGTTTGCAGGACAGCTAGGGGTTTGTCAAAACTAAAAATTAGAATTGACCATAGTGGACGAGGTTACGAATCCCTTGCGTTTGTTGGCTCGAAAGGACTCGTAGCCTCGTCCACTACCCTGCACTTTACCTTGGACTGACCACTAACTAGGACATTCTCTGATCGAATATTCCAGCGACAGGCCGTAGGTCGCGACATCAGTTGGGGCTGTTATGATCTTTGTGGAATCGTGGATTGTGATGACGCAATTGGTTTCTGGGTGACCAGAAAGGGCGTTGTAAGGATCGGGCAGTTTCGGCCGACAATGCGTCCAGATGCTCTTGGCTTAGTTGGCAGAAAGTGAAATGGATTTTCATCTGTCAGCCAAAGACGTCACCGACAACCTCATCGGCGACTGGAGCTTTGTAGCGAATTCGTTGAAGCGAATATCAACCGAGCGTCTGCGATTGAAATAGGCAGCTGATCCCCGTTCGACATGAAAACCGAATCCGGTTAAATTGGAGACTCGGTTGCAACGAGCAAGGTCGCTATGCTCCGTAAAAATTGGGGCAGTAGCTCAGTTGGTTAGAGCAGGGGACTCATAATCCCTTTGTCGCGGGTTCGAGTCCTGCCTGCCCTACTTGTTTCTTCGATGTTTGCATGACATCTTAGTGGGTCTAGTCTCTCTTGTCACCCATTTTGTCACCTACGGATACGATCCATCGGTGTGTCGGACTCAAGTAAGCTATCTGAAACCGTCCGTGTCTCCAGTTCTCGATGCCTATTGAGTTCGAGATTGCCCGAGTAGCCGTTGCTAAATCATGAAAGTTAACTCGAAATCGTTGACATTACCCGGCTAGATTCTTCGTCGTTGAGTGGACTTGGTGCACGCCTTAACCGACACAATCGCCCCTGACGTCAAAGACTCATGCTGCATGTACTGCGATCCGCAAATTTCCGATTATCATCATGTAGAATCTTTTGATCCTTCCGAATCTAAACAATGGCTAGAACATCTAATTCAAAAGAAGCACCGTCGAAAATTGGCGAATACGACAGGCTTCCTCAAGCAGACTTAAACTTCGACGCTCAGAATCCGCGGTTGATCGAGTACGTCGGCAAAGCGAAACCATCACAGCCAGACTTGCTGGGCGTTCTTTGGGACCTTATGGCGGTCGACGAAATTGCCATGTCAATCGCAGCAAGTGGGTTTTGGGATCACGAACCACTTTTGGTTGTCAAAGAAAACAAAAAATGGGTTGTCATAGAAGGAAATAGACGCCTCGCTGCTGTGAGACTTCTGCTCAACGCTGAGTTGCGGGCAAGCGTTCATGCGACCGACTTGCCGAAAGCTACGAAAGCAATTTCAAGAGAACTTGAAAAACTGCCGGTAATAAAAACTACTCGTGACAAAGCTTGGAAATATATCGGATTCAAACACGTAAATGGCCCGGCAAGATGGGGGTCGTATTCGAAAGCTCAGTACATTGCAACCGTTCATAACGAGCAGGGAGTCGCGCTCAAGGATATTGCAAAACAGATTGGCGACCGACATCGTACTGTACAGCGCCTTTACCGCGCACTCACCGTAGTCGAGCAAGCAGAGAAGACCAAAGCTTTTGATCGAGCCGATCGCTATCAGTCGCATTTCTCATTTTCGCATTTAACAACTGGGCTTGAATACGATGGCATCGCAAATTTCCTTTCGATCAAAAACGAAAGCGATGAATCAAAATCTCCAGTTCCAAAATCAAAGATAAAAGAACTAGGCGAGCTTTTTACTTGGATGTACGGTTCAAAGTCTCGAGAGCTTCCGCCCAAAGTTGAAACGCAAAACCCCCATTTGCGGCAATTGAATGAGGTTCTTGAAAGCAAGGAGGCAACCAAGTCACTGCGAGCCGGCATGCCGCTTCATCTTGCATTGGAAGTGAGTTACGGCGATGAGCAAGTCTTTCAAAATTCTTTGATTCGCGCGAAAGAGTCACTGCAAAAAGCAAGAGGCACGCAGACTTCCGGTGACGACGGCAGTACTGACTTGCTAAATCTAGGTCAAGACATCGCTGAATTGGCCAACGACCTAGTGGATGAAATGGAACGAAAGCGGACGAAGAAACGGAGACGTCGATAGTGTTAATCTCCCCACCTGCACCGGTTTCGGACAACATTCATACGATTGGGGATTTTGTTGAAGTCGATTGCCTAAGCCGCAAAGATTTAACATCTTCTCACGAAGACCTCGTGCAAGTTCTGGTCAAGGAACACGAGCTTGACGACAATTTGCTGAGGAACTTTGCAAATGACGTTTTTGCTGAACTTGAATTGAGGCAAAGGCATTCCGGAGACAAACCTCCGAAGTATCCATTCAGATTAGAGTCACAAGGAGCTTTATTGCGATTCGAAAAAGAATCGAATAACCAGCATTGGCTTTATCTTTTCCTGCTGTTCGCAACCCGAAAAAACATGAAGTCAGATCGAGTTCACGCAGGACTAGATGGAACAGAATTGTTTGAACAACTTTGTGCGATTGTCGCGGATCGGTTTTGGGGTGGCCCGTGCGATGAAGTTGAAGCAGAAGTTTTCGGTACTGGGCGTGAAACCGCAAATTTGAAAGATACAGATCCACTTCCAGATCAGCCGAAGTTCACCAATCGGGTAAATGGCCTTTGTAACCTAATTGGAGAAGGCGAAGGTTATAAAGCTAAACACGCGGACCCAGTTACAGCCCGTGACGGGAAGTTGGACATAGTAGTTGTCCGCAGGTTTGCCGATCAGAGAAATGGCAAGCTGATTGGTTTTGGTCAATGCAAAACGGGTACACATTGGGAAACCGATCTGATGAAGCTCCGTCCCAGCGAATTTGCAAAGAAGTGGATGGTTGAGCAGCCAGCCGTCATGCCAGTTCGTATGTACTTTGTGGCTGACAGGGTAAGATTGCGCTGGTACGAAAGATCAACCGATGCGGGAATTCTGTTTGACCGCTGTCGAATTGTTGAATACGCAAAAGATCTTCCAAAACCACTTCACAAGAACTTGGTTAAATGGACTAAAGCGGCGATGAAATCCGAGAAGTTGTCTATTCGTTAAACATCTACTAATCTCGTGTTTCGACCGTGAATCTTGGCCGTTGAAGGTAACTCCATTTTTAGAGGCGCGATTAGCAACTCTTTTGCGATGCGTTTCTCTTGCAATGCATAATTTAGTCTGAGTCGGCTTACAGAAAGTTTGCCATAAATGTTACGTACAAGGTCGCAGTCATCGTACGACATCACCCAAGGCAGGCGTTTCTGATTCTTTAAGTAGATCCCAAGCTTTCGATGATCCGAGTCCCCATACGAATTGAGATAAAGCCTTTGGCCTTTTTGTACATAAGGCGGATCCAGGTAGACTAAGACGTTTTCACGGTCTGCTCCAAGTGGTAACTTGGTTTTCAAAAAGTCAATCGCATCGCAATTTGAAATCGAAATAGCGTCTTTCTTGCGTGCGATTGTCTCGACTCTGTCTGCGAGCGTCTCGCGATTAAAGCGGACGCTCAATTTGTAGTTTCCCTTCTGCTCATATCCGCCAATTGGACCAGCTCCTGAAATGACTCCTGATCGGTTACAACGATTCATGAAAAAGGTAGCGAACCCAACATCCAATCGGCTGAAAGAGCGAGGATTGTCCACGATTTGCTTTTGACGTTTCCATTCGTCTATCGTTAGTGTGGCATTATTGATTTTCTCTATGAACTCGCCCGTTTGGTGGACGATGCCACGCCAAAAACAATAGATGCGAAAGTCCGCGTCATTTAGATTTATTCGTCTTACATGTCCCATTATGAGCATCGCCAGGGCCGCACCAGCTCCACCTGCATAGGGCTCGAAATATTCACAGCCTTCCAGATCGTTCAACAATACTACCTTGGTCAAGAAAGGAGCCAAAGAAGCTTTTCCACCTGGATATCGAAGTGGGCTTAAGTGACGTTGGACTTGGGTTTCCGATTCTCGCATAAAGAGATGATAGCTGCTTCTTTCGCATCATGAAACTGCTTCGGTCACATCAACCAACGTCCGAACACTTGGAGTTACGAGCATTTCATCGCTTGATCAATTGTTTAACGCCCAAATTTCTTCACCAATTTTCTCGGCGTCGTTGCCAAGATAAAACCTAAGCGTTGTGTCGATTGATTCGTGCCTCATTAGCTTCATCAATGTTTGTGGCATTACTTTCTTAGACCACCGTTCTCCGAACGACCGGCGAAGATCGTGGCAACTTGCAAACTTGATTTTTGACTTACGTTCAGAAACTACAACGTTGGCATGCTTGCCAATTCTTGATCCAACAACGGAAATCCATTCAACATTTCGTTGATAGTTTTTCTTTCGACCATTTTGTACCCGCCCAGGACAAAATACGTATCCTTCTTTCCGCTTGAATGGCTCGACGAATTTGGCGAATTCAGGAGCCATTGGGAGTAATCGGTCCCTCCCTCCCTTCTCCGCACGGCCTGAGATTTGGAACATTGGAAACCTGCCCGTATCAAAATCGAGAAACAAAGTATCAGATGGATGCCAAGTCATGGAAATCGCCTCACCAACACGAAGACCCGACCACCAAAGACCATTCAAGAGGAATCGCCAGGACTGAGTAGATTCAACCCCAACGACATTTTCGGTGACATCGAGCATCCGCTGAAACTCTTCATCCGTGATCGGCCGACCTTTCATCATTCGCTGATGTTTACCTGCTTTGGGCAATTGAAAACCTGGAACCCGCGGAATCAAATCCATCGACTTGGCCCATCGAAGTGCCGCTTTCAAATGACGCAAGTGTTTCGCGATCGTGGTTTCAGCATTGCCAAAATCTCGAAGCTTGTTTTGAAACCGATTGACCATCATTGAATTAACTTGAGCCAGCCGATATGGGTTGACCAACTGTTCAAGACGATTAAAAGTCGAGTCATAGCAAACACCAGTCGCCGGCCTAAGGTTGGGAAGCCGCATCTCCTCAAACAAATTGCGAAATTCTTTCCAAGTAATCTTGCAAGGTTCAAAGTAGGTGCCGCTTAGCAACTCTTCTTCCAACTTTGCAGCCAACCGCTCAGCCTTACGCCTGTCGTTTGTTTTGGCTGACTTTTGCTTGCTCCTTCCCGTCTGAGGACATTCCCAACGAAGGACCAAATATTTCGAACGAACTTTGACTACTTTCACTTTCATCCTCTAACCCTTCCTCAACAAAGAAATTGATTGCCATGATTCCTAAAACGAATGCTCGCTTACCAACCCGGATGACCGCAAATCCTTTGCGTCGCAATGCCCGCATCGCAGTATCCGTAAGCCCCATTCGTTTCTTAAATTCCTCAAGCGTGTACAGCTCACTTGGAGCAATTACGCCGCTCGTTTTTGATTTGGTATCCATACCGTTTCTTCCTTTTCAAATAGATCTTTAGGTTTTTGAATAACAGGAGATGCACCGTCGGCATCAAGTACTTTTTCAACACCAGTAAGCGCTTGCTTGACTGGGACTGATTTGTTGTCAAAGAATGCAGCCAACTCGTTACCGTTCTTGTGCTTGAATTTCAGCAATGCCTTTTCGTAGCGGTCGAATACTTCAGCAGTAAGCAAACCAGCCAAGAATTTCTGTTCAGCGAATAAATAGATTTCGCGGGCTGTCGTTGGCCGCATACCGTCTTTAATCAACCAGCTAACCAGATGGCCAATCATTTGGTTGGTGTGCCGCGTTGAATCAAATGGAATGCGTTCAGGAACGCGAGCAGGCAGTGAGCGAAAAATGCGAGCGTAATCGGCAAGTGAATCACTAACGTCGAGCCAGTGTTTTGCCGTTTTTGCGCGATCGGTGTGATTCCGATCAACTTTTTGGTCGGCAATTCTCAGAAAGCCATGAGTCAAGTAACCAACGATTTCGTGCAACCGGCCAAAACAATCTTCAAAAGAAACGATTCCCAGTTCCTTGAATCCCTCACGCCTAATTTCGAACTCAACGCGAGTGCAAGATTCTGGAAACTCTCCTTTGGTGATGCATTGAAAAAATATTGCAGCCTTTTTTGGATTGTTGCTGATTTCGGCAAGCTTGTCATAGATACGACACATGACTCGATTTGCTTTTCTATTTCCGATTGAAATAGTCTGGCGATCTTCAAACGTCCCGAACACATTTAGTTGCCGCGCACGCGTTATGGCACGCTTGTCCTCAATATCATCGACGTAAGTGGTGATTGGGATGCCGAATTGATCTGCCTTGATATCCAACCGGCTGATTTTAGATTTCCCGTATCCAATTCCTAGAGATTCCAACGCCATGTCAACAATTTCGAGACTTCCTTGAACGCCCAATTGAGTGAGCGTCTCACCTTTGATTTCGACTTTCGCGATCGGGCGATCTTCCTGAGAGTCTGGGTTGTTGCAGATCCCGAAATAGATTGCATTGTGATGTAGTTGCCAGCGACAACGATGCGTACCACGGCCAGAAGAACCAGAACGACCAATTGAGAATGCCAGATCGTCTGAGATGAATGCGTTTCCACCGTCGTCTGCAGCTCCTTCCTTTGCTTTATCCAACCGATCAAAAAAGACTTTCGAATCACAACACCACTTGCCAAATACCCAAAATGCCAAGTAGTCGATTCCTACCTTTGTTTCTAATTGGACTTTTGATGGTGCCGTATTACTCAGGGGGCACCTTTCAGAAGAATTAGAAGAATTCACTTCCGTTGCGTTCTCTGCGGTGCGGTCCTCGCCCTGGCGTGCGGTCCGCTCCGCGAGAACGCTATCAGGTGTTGAATCCGATTCTAAGCTGGCTTCGTTTTTGGTAGACTTAAATTTGCGCATGGGAATATCCTTTGTGTAACTGGCCGCCTTAGATCTCTAGTTTGCAGACTCTGATCTAAGGCGGTTTTTTATTGCTGAAAAACTAAGTGACAGTGAACCTCTCTACTACTTGTTCGTCCTCCACGAACTCAAAGGGCTTTGAAGTGAGCTGTTGAACGATATTGACCAATTTGTAGCTCGCGAAAAACAGGTCAATAGAATAGCTTGATCGAACTGGATCGTACAAAACGAAGTAGACTTCATCGTCGTGAGCATAGAGAATTTGGAATTCTTGGCCTTCAGGCAGTGAATCAAGAAATGCCAAGAAGCTTTCCTTATCTTCTAAATCAAAATCTTGCCCGAGATCGTCATTCGTTTCGTCCCATTCATCGATACGGTTTGACTCGTTAATCACTTTTCACCTCGCTGTAAATCACTTCTCTCTGCTCCAAGCTCTAGGGATAGACTTCAGGGCCGCCCTTACGTACCCCCTGTCACCATTCGGACGGTCGGGTGTTCTGCGAACGACCGACGCGAACGGCGACGGGGATGACTCAGGGCTTAACGGACCCTTTGCGCTTAATATCTACGAAAAACACGACCAGAAAAATCTAAGCCAAACCAAATGTCAGCACTGAATCCCAGGTCTTCTATCGATGGGTCATCGGGTATTGGATAACCAACCTCTTCAATCATATCGATTTCGCTCATGTCACGGCCATTGTATCGATATGTTGAATTTCCAAAGGTTCCAAAGGCCAAACAGCCAGGGGTCTCTCGCACTGTGTAATTGCCTTTGTTTATTGGAACTGCTTCACCCACAAGAACGGACTCAACAGTTGCCTCGCAAAAGCCTTGAACCAATTGGTTCATGCTTACGCCCGCTCGTTCTGCAACTGATTTCAGCTTCTTGTAAACATCAGGCTTGAGCCGCAAAGTAAACGGCGTTGACTTGTCGATAGCCGACTCATGTTCACCTTTGGGCGATTTCTTGGAGGCTTTCTTCTTTATTGATTTCTTCTTTGCCATGTTGTTCCTTTGTATCGTTCGCAGTCAATTCAAGACTAAGTCATTGTATTTACAGGATCGACAATTGTGGTGTCAACACTTAACCACAATTGGTTAGCTAGCGGTTCGCATGTGGTGCACTCTGGATCGATAAATTTCTGAGTGTCACCCAGTTTGTCACCCAGAACGCGCGACGGCAGACAGAGATGCAATCACTCGCTAAAAAACGGTGATCGAAGAATAAGAGAGCGGGAAGTAACCGATTTTTCTGGACTCATAATCCCTTTGTCGCGGGTTCGAGTCCTGCCTGCCCTACTTGTTTGAT
>CAZQQR010000161.1:0-12344 GCA_964595515.1 uncultured Pirellulaceae bacterium | reverse complement strand
CAACGCGTTTCGAAAACCAGAGCCTGATTTCGGTAATCAAAAACGGTTGTTTTAAATTACCGGCGTCGCCAAGAAGAAGTTGAAACTCATTAACTAAGCCGCTCATTGACCAAGCCAATCGCCAATCAACGATTGTTGGTCAAGAATGCTGGGCTGCGGACTACCAACCTTTTCGGTAGGCAGGTGCCAATAATGCGTTTGCCTGGGAGACTTCATCGCCGTCGCCTGTGAATTTGCAAGTAGTAGCATCCCAGCCAAACTCTTGGTTGGGCCAGCGATTAATAATGGTTCCCAACAAGACGGCTTCGGTGAGCGGACCGGCGTAATCGAATGGAGCGGACGCTGATTCTTTTTCACCAACCGCTGCGTCAATCCAATCATGAAAGTGGTTTGAGTTCTCCTCTTTTTTTGGCAAGTTCTGAAGCAAATTGCCAGCGGTGTCATAAACCACAGGAGCGCCGATATGAGGCAGAATCAATGTTCCCGTTTCGCCAACAAAGACAGAACCCTGGTGAGGCAATTCAACGTTTGCAGGAACGCCTTTGAGTTCTTTTGGTCGAAGCGAGCCGTTGTACCAGGTCAATCGAATCTGGTCCGCCGTGAATTTTGTACCTTTGAATTGATGATGGACTTCGCTAATTAAGGCAAAGTTTTTCTCGAACGGCTTGGGCCCTTTTGAAACGATACTGATCGGCTCTTTCAGATGTAACGAATTGAAAACAGGATCAAGAATGTGGCAACCCATGTCGCCCTGTGTTCCCGTGCCAAAGGCAAACCACTTTCTCCAGTTGTTTCGGTGGTAGTATCCGTCGACGTAAGCCGTTTCCGGCGAAACTCCAACGTACAGATCCCAATCAAGCGTATCCGGAACTGCTGAAGGATCTTTGGGCTTCTGCTCGCCGCCCCAGCCTTTGCCCGACCAGCTGTCAACGCTTTGGATTTTTCCGATCAAGCCTGATTGCAACCAAGTCACGGCTGTGCGGTAGAACGCGTGGGCATGAATCTGAATTCCCATTTGTGTTTTCAGTTTGGGTTTCCCGCGGGACATCTCCGCCAGACTGCGGCACTCAGCAACATCTTGAGCCAAAGGTTTTTGTAGGTAGACATGTTTGTCGTGCTGCATAGCCAGCGTGGCAATTGGGCCGTGCATGTGATCGGGGGTCGCAATCAAGACCGCGTCAAAATCGTCCCCGGCATCTTCGAATAGTTTTCGGTAGTCCTGGAATTTTTTGGACTGATCGTTGTACTCATCCGCGATCTTGAAAAAAGTCTTGTCGACATCGCACGCGGCGGTAAGTTTGAAACTTTTGTGATCTCGCATGCCTGACAAATCTGCTTTGCCGCGGCCGCCAAAACCAATCGCAGCAACACGAAGGGTGTCATCCCGCCGAGTCACTCCGGAGAACACGTTTGACGGAGCCAAGGCGGCGATCGACGCTGCCGACGCTGCCGCAACTGAGGATTTAAGAAGTTGTCGGCGATTTGGGTTCATGTTGGCCTCGGAATGATGTTGAGTGTCCCATCATCTTAACTTGTCAAAGGACCGCTTATCCATCCCCATTTCCAGTCTATCCGCTTCTAGACGGTTTCAGGTTTTCGTTTCAGCCATCCGATCGACCAAGCCAGAATCGTCAACAATCCCATCAGCATCGGAATCCAGTCTCCAAACTTGCGGTAAGGGCTGGGTCTTGGTGCGTGGCTGAGAGTCGCGACGATTACGCCAGGTTTTCGCCGGGGGCCAATTTGTAGTAGTCTTCCGGCATCGTCAATCTCTGCAGAAAATCCCGTGTTCGCGCAAACGAGGTTTGGTTTTCTCATCTCGACCGCTCGGAAAACATTGCATGCCAAATGTAAATCGAGGCAGCTTGTTCCAAAAAACCAGCCGTCATTGGTCATATTGACCATTGCATCTGGTTCGGCGCCCGAAACAGCCAGCGAATTGATTTGGCGGCGAATGTAATGTGGAACCGTCGATTCAAAACAGATGTTGGGCGCAAGTGTGATTCCATTTATTTCAATTGATTCGAATTTTGTTCCAGGATCAGTGTTAGCAATTGGTGAGAATTTTTTTAAAGCAGGGATCCAGTCGAGAAAAGGAACATATTCTCCGAACATCACGAGATGGTTTTTGAAGTAACGATTGGTGACTTGGCCGTTGTCAGAAATCAAAAACGCCGACGCGTAAGATTTGTCATTCTTGGGGTCACGTGTGCCGCCGCCTGTTAGCAACGGAACAGTCGTTTGAAAACGATTCGGGTAACCAATGGCCTCTGCCCAAACTTGAGTTCGAACATCAGCAACTCGGTCGACGGTGATTTCTTGATCGACGTTAGAAATCAAATCCGAATAAGGAACGAAGGCAGATTCTGGCCAAACGATTAAATCCAAGTCAGATGTTTGAGTCCTGGCTTGGTGTGTTAGTTGATATTTGGATTGTAACTGTTGTTCAAATTCTTCGTCACTCATAGGTCTGAAAACCACGTCTTGAGAAGATTGAATCAGGGCGATTTTCAATTGGTTGTTTGTCGCGGATGGGTAGGTCTGATTTAATCGGTGATTGCCATAAACTACCGTTAGAAAAACGGCGACGAGACTTGCCGCAAAAGAAAACCAACGAGAGGTATTGGGAATGTCCCGCGTGGATTGATCTTTCGTTGATGTTTCAATACCACGCCCTCGCCCGTCGAACCAAAATCGAATCCATGGCCATGACAAAAGTGCGATTCCCGTCGTGAACATCATGATCACGAAAGAGAGCGAATAAGCGCCACTGAGATCTGCGATTTGGATCAGGACCGGGTGGCGATACTGGGTGTGTGAAAGGCAAACCAGCCCCATACCCGTGGCAAAATGAGTTCGGATCCACTCGATCCCTGTCCACACGATTGGAATCGCGATGACGGCTGGCAGTTTGAACCGATGCACTAATACACGAGAGCCGATTACAAACAGGGGTGTATAGACCGCCATGTAGGCTGAAACTGCGATCCAGCCCAGCCAGAGCGCGGGGTGTGGAATTGGGATAAAGTAAAAAGTACCCAGCCAATAAAGCAGTCCTGCAATATACAGCTGTCGATATTTTCGACCGCGAAATCGTTGGCCGTCAAGGTTCCCAGCCATTGGCTGAGCGAGAATCAACCAGACAATTGGAGACAGCGCAATCCACGCAACCCACGAAATTCCAATCGGGGGAAACGCAAGCCAGAGCAACCCGAGTGAGACGATCGCCATTTTAAAAGCAACGTAGTCACCGCGAGTGGATGACTCGATAGAATGTTGCTCGTCATTGAGCGGTACATCGTCATTGGCCGGAGTGCTTTTTAGACGCGAAGTCTTCTTCTGTTTTTTTGATTTTGAATTCAAAATTATCGACGGTAAAACTTCGATGAAACGGTGATGATGCCAGTGAAAATATTACCGCGAACCGATCAATTCACCTACGTCAACTTTCTGATCGGGAATTGTAGCGTGAGGGTTGTTTGTCTTATTTGACGCTCTGATTCCCAGTGGCTTCGGCTACTCGAACGGATGGAAATGCACTTGAACACCAGCGGGGTGGATTTGACTGCTGGCGGGAAAATGAATCAGACCCTCAGCTTTTCCAAGAGCCAGCAAATCGGAGGATCCATTCCAGATCAACGGTTCGACCTTTCGCACGGCTGACTCGTCCGATACCCGGCTCCCCGGCCAGAACGTCGGGCGGTTGCCACGAGTTTCATGAGACTGACTGAGTTCACAAACAAGCGGGCTCGGCGATTGGATTGCTTTTCCTGATCGCATTTTTTCGATGGTCGCACGCACGAACAATTGAAACCCGACCAAACTACTAACTGGATTGCCAGGCAATCCGAACACAAGCGTTGATGAATCATCTTCCGTAGGTTCTGGTTCTTTAACACCAAACCAAATCGGTTTTCCCGGTTTGACACAGACTTTGTGAAAGACTTCTTTAACGCCGAGGTCTTTCAAAATTCCGGGAACCAAATCCATGGTTCCTGCGGACACGCCGCCAGACAAAATCAAGATGTCATTCTTAAGTCCTGTTTTGATTTTGTCTTTTAATAGACTCTCGTCATCCAAGCCCACCCCGAGATCGGTGACGTTTAGTCCGTAGCTTTTGGCCATGGCGATCAGCATCGGACCGTTACTATTTCGGATTTGCCCCGATGCCGGAGTCGCCGAATGATCAACGAGTTCGTTTCCCGTCGGAAGAACCGCGACGGAGGGGTGCGAACCGACAGTCACAGTTGCAGCACCGACCTCTGCGAGCAAACCCACATCGGTGGGGCGAATCAGATGCCCAGTTTCAAAGATCGTTTGCTCTTTTTGGAAATTCGCACCGCGCCGCAGCAAGTGTTTCTCGCTCGCCAAACTCTCCAACTCAATCGTGACCCATTCTTGGATCTGATCGCCCGTCGAATCAGACTCAACTGATGTTTGCTCAACCATAACCACTGCGTCCGAACCATCAGGTACTGGCGCGCCTGTCATGATTCGGGTGGCTTCACCAGATTGAATAGCACGTGATGGAACGCCGCCAGCGATTACCGTTTCACATACCTTCAATCGATTTGTTCCAGAATTAATGTCATCGCTGCGAACTGCGAATCCATCCATCACGGATTTATCGTGTGGAGGCGAGTCGAGATCAGCTTTGATTTCGTTTGCGAGAATCCTGCCAACGCTTTCGGAGAGCGGGACCTCAGTCTTTCCAAGTGCCGAGACATGTTTTTGGAGAAGCTCAAAGGCTTGTTCGATAGAAATCATTTTGTTTCGTTGTTCCGGTTTGGTTGACGAACTTAGGTTCTTGGCTTCTGCCAAATCGAATTAGGTTTTAAATCACTTAAAAAATCTGAAAGAAGTCGAACGGAATCGGCTGGAGAAAAGTACCAGATACCCGGCCAAAGTTCGTGACTTTTTTCACGAGCTAGAATAGGCAGAATACGCAGCAGTTTTTGCCAAACAATTTTCTGGACTTTCTAACTTCGTTATCACTAGAGTTTAACTCGGCTCTAAGTTTCGGAGGAGTAGACAAGACGAACCTCAACGAGACTTGGACATCAACATGGATTTATATTTATCAGATTCCACGAAGGAGAAGTCATGGCTCAATCCGTTCAAAATGTCACCGCCAGCGATATCATGACGCGGCGTTTGGTAACGCTCGACGCCGAGATGGATGTATTCAAGGCGATCGACTTGATTGGCAAAAGCAAGATCTCTGGTGCGCCAGTCATTGACAAGAATGGTCTACTGCTGGGAATGTTTACAGAAAAATCATGCCTGGAAGTCCTTGTCGATGCAGCCTATGAAGGCTTGCCGACGAATCAAGTTGGCGCTTTTATGGATGACCCTGTTCATACGATCAACGAAAATACCAAAATGCTGGAGATGGCCCAGATCTTTTTGAATAAGCGGACTCGTCGTCTGCCGGTTGTCAACGAAGGAAAGTTGGTCGGCCAGGTTTCTCGTCGCGACGTGATTGGCGCCGCCAATAGAATTATTAAGAAAACAAGTGGCAAGAGCAGCACGTTGTTGTACCTGTCGGCGCTAAGAGAAATGGAAGACGCTCCAGTGACTTAAGCAGTGGCAAGAATCAACTGGACTGGGACGGACTGCTGTGGCGTTGGGTCTGGACTTGGGTGCTAAGGCTTCGCTTAAAGGCCTTAATTCAAACCGAAGGTGATGTTTGATTATTGTCTTAGGGAATGATCCAGGAAATTGGATCTGCAAAAAGTTGTATTGCCATGCGAACAGGCGTATAACTAGGGTTCCACCCGATTCGCGGTTTCGGTCAAACTGCGTTTCTTCAACACCATCGTTGTGCGGCCGACGTTTTTTGTGGCTCCCGCTCGCCAAGTCTTGATATCCGATTTTTTGTTTGGGAGCACAGGGTGCAAACAAAGAGAAAAGGAACACAATTGCCAGGCCATTCTCGTGATCAATTTTCTGGCTTGCTGGGCATGGTAAGTGACTTGGTTTGGTCATTGACGACGGACGGCCAAAAGCTGTTGTACATCAACCCGGCTGCTTCGCTAATCTATGACACATCAGAATCGGATTTAAATCAAACCGATGGTGCGTGGATTAATTCGGTCAACGAGTCCGACCGAAAATCGCTAACCGAAAAATTGCAAACGATCCAATCCACACGGGAGTTCCAACACAAGTTTCGTGTGGTTGATCGAAATGACCGAGAGGTCTGGTTGGATGGATCTTTCAAAATATTCGAAAGTGACAACGAGCTTCCAGCTTTTATTGGAGTGACGGCAAAAGACGTATCGATGCGCGTTTTGGCAGAACGTGAGCTTGAAGAGGCACAAGCGATTTATCATTCGCTTGTTGAAAGCCTCCCAATCAACGTGTTTCGAAAAGATCGTGACGGCAAGATCGTATTCGTCAATAAAAAATACTGTGACGATCTCGGTATGACGATGGATGAGTTGCGAGGCAAAAGCGATTTTGACCTATATGACAAAGAGCTTGCGGAAAAGTACTTGAAAGACGACGCGTGGATTCTTCAAACTGGACTACCCTTTCACGACATCGAAAGTCATCCCAAAGGGAACGAGACGATTTATGTCGAAGTCCTCAAAGCACCGGTAACCGACAAAGACAACAGGCGGATCGGAATTCAGGGGATGTTCTGGGATGTAACGGATCGCAAAAAAGCCGAAGAGGCTTTGCGGCGAGCAAAAGATATTGCAGAATCGGCAAGTCGTGCCAAAAGTGATTTCCTTGCCAATGTCAGCCATGAGATTCGGACTCCCATGAACGGGATCATCGGAATGTCGGAGCTGTTGCATGCGAACATTCAAAATCGCGAAAATCGAGAGTATGTCGAGCTGATCCAATCGTCGGCTGAGTCTCTGTTAGAGCTAATTAATGACATACTTGATTTTTCAAAAATTGAATCTGGAAAAATTCAACTCGAAAGTCAACGGTTCAATATTCGAGACACGCTTGGGGATACGTTGCGTTCGTTGGCACTTCGCGCCCATGCAAAAAAGCTTGAGCTAATTGTGAAATTTGCTCCGGATGTGCCTGCTGATATCGTGGGGGATCTTGTTCGGCTTCGGCAAGTGATCGTGAATCTGGTCAGCAACGCGATTAAATTTACGCACGTTGGATTTGTGAAGTTGCATGTCGAAAAAGCTGAACATGGCACAGACAAAGTTAGGCTTCAGTTTCGCGTCGAAGATTCCGGGATCGGGATTTCTCAAGACAAACAGCAGGTTGTGTTCAGTGAGTTTGAGCAAGCCGATTCGTCGACCACGCGAGAATACGGTGGGACTGGTTTGGGGCTGGCGATCGCTTCGAGAATCGTCAACCTGATGGGAGGACAGTTAGAAGTTGAAAGTGAGCCGGGCTCAGGGAGCCAGTTCTATTTTACTGCTGAATTTTTAACGGACTCAACCAGCAAGCCTGTCGAATCACGCCAGATGTATTTTGGTCATACAGCGATTGTGGTTGTCCAAAGCCAAGAGTTGTTGTCGTGTTTGGAAAAGACATTACAGGAATGGGGCGTGATGACTTATGGTGCGACCAGCGCGAAAAAAGCGATCAAGTTGTTAAAAGGCCTCGCGTTGGCCGAATGCCCAGTTCAACTTTTGTTGACGGACGTCAGTTTGCCTGATGAATCAGGTGCAACATTGGCACAGTGGATTCGTGACGACGACGATCTACTGAACATGAATATCATTTTTCTTTCAGACTCTAATTCTGTTGATGGGAATGTTGATCGGGGTGCGTTGGGAATTGACGACCAGATGCTTAAACCGGTGAAGGAAGACGATCTGTATCAGTCGATCGGCGTTTCGCTGGGAGTGTTGCATTCGGCTACGACGGCAAATTCTTCTGATACCAATCCAGGTGATACTTCGGGCACGATCCAGTCTCTCAGTATTTTGCTGGCCGAAGACAATTTGGTGAATCAAAAACTGGCCGTCGCCCTATTGGAAAAAGCTCAACACTCTGTCGTCATTGCCAATAATGGGCAGCAAGCGATTCAGCTTTATCAGCAGCAGCATTTTGATTTGGTTCTGATGGATGTTCAGATGCCAGAGGTCGATGGATTTGAGGCAACGTTGGAGATTCGAAAGATTCAGGACCGAACCAATCAACGAACACCGATCATTGCACTCACGGCGCACGCCAGCCAAAGCGACCGCAAACGTTGTCTTGCAGCGGGAATGGACGAGTACCTTTCCAAGCCGATTCGGCCTGCCGATCTATATGAACTGATCGATTCCGTTACGGGCCATCGTTCCAACCTGATGGACACAAAGCCTACTTCGACTGATCAACCCGTTCGATTGGTAGACTGGGAGCGGGCTTTTGACACGGTGGGTGGCGATCAGGAATTGCTTTCGGATTTGATTCGAGTCTACCTTCGAGACCAGGACTCGATGGTGGGGAGTATCCAGGCCGCGATTGAGTCGAAGAACCTGAACGAGCTTCGCTTGAGCGCTCATTCGATCAAGGGAGCGTTGACGCATTTAGGGACTCGCGAACCGGCTCGGTTTGCGATGCGACTCGAAGAAATGGCATCCAAAGAAGAAGGCTTTGACGAAGTCGAAAAAGTGTTCGCAAGCTTCAAAGACTCATTGGTCCCGCTTTCGGATGAGCTTAGCCAGTTTGTGAATCGACGGTAGTCTGGCCAGCGGCTCGTTAGAGAACACGGATGGTTCTGGCGAGACGGATGCGTGCGTTTTCCGGAATTTCCGCTGAAAGCCAGGTGCAACGAGGCGGCATTCACGAAGCGCATTTTTTTTAACAAAACAGACTTTACCGAATTGAATCCGCGAACTGTTTTTGCAAACAGGCCAGCCCTTGCTCGCCAGACGCTCCATCGACGACCACATTGACGCGTACTTCGCTGGTGTTAATCAGTTCGAGGTTGATCGAACTTTCTGAGAGAGCCTGGAACATGCCAATCGCGACCCCCGTGTGACTACGCAACCCCACGCCCGAGACAGTGAGTTTTGCAATTTCTTTTTTGTAATCGACACCCTGGCAACCGAACTCCTCGCAGACTTTTTTGGCAACGCCCAATGCATTGTCGAATTGATCGCGAGGCATCGTAAACGTAATGTCGGCGATTTTTTCACTGGCAAAGCTTTGAACAATCATGTCAACGAAAACGCCCGCAGCAGCGACTTGATCAAAGAGCTGAGCCGCGATACCAGGTTGGTTGGGAATTTTAGACAGCGTGATTCGCGATTGTTGATCATCAAGGGAGATGTCGTCGATCATTAGCGACTCCATTCCAAATCCTTGTAAACGGTCGATCACTTCGTCCGCACTCGTTCCCGCCTGCCGTTTGGGAGGTGACGGTGGTGCCGAAGTTTCAACGACTTTGTCGAGTTCGAATTCAGAGTGAACGGTTCGAAGGGCTTTCAGCGCCATGTCTCGCTGGACCAAAGCCGAGATTTTGATTTCAGAAGTGGTAATCAACTGCATGTTAACTTCGGCAGCGGCGAGCGTTTTGAACATTCGAGTCGCTACACCAGTTTGTTCTGCCATTCCCAGTCCGACAACAGAAACTTTCGAAACTTCATCGTTGACCAAAGTTGTTTTTCCACCGAGCGATTCGACGGACGATTTCACAGAATCGATGGCTTCTTCGGCTTCTTCGCGTGGAACCGTGAAACTGATGCTGGTGTTGCCGTCTTCTGAAACGTTTTGAACGATCATGTCGACAGTAATTTTTTTGTCAGCGATTGGGCCGAAGATTTTGTAGATGGTTCCTGGGATGTCAGGAACGGCAGAGACGGAAATGAGAGCCTCGTCTTTGGTGAGAGCCGCTCCGCTAACGGCTAGGGCGGCAGTCTCTGAATCGTCAACGATCAACGAGCCCGGTACATCGCTCAAGCTACTGCGAACATGAATCGGAACGTTGAATTTCTTTCCAAACTCAACACTTCGGCTGTGCATCACACCTGCACCAAGACTCGCAAGCTCCAACATCTCGTCGTAGCAAACCTGGCGGACAAGACAGGCTTCTGGAAGAACCCTTGGATCGGTCGTGTAGATCCCATCAACGTCGGTGTAAATTTCGCATTGGTCTGCACCCAAAACGGCAGCCAAGGCGACGGCAGTGGTGTCGCTTCCGCCTCGACCTAGCGTCGTAATATTTAGATCCTCATCAATGCCTTGAAAACCGGCCGCGATTACGATGTTGCCTTCATCGAGTAGCTGTGTAATTCTCTCTGTCGAGATCGAGTGAATTCTGGCTTTCGTGTGAGAGCTGTCGGTCTTGATTCCAATTTGAGCGCCCGTCAGGCTAACCGCTTTGTAACCGAGAGAATCGATGGCCATCGCGACAAGCGCAACGCTGACTTGTTCTCCCGTCGAAAGCAGCATATCCATTTCGCGGGCTGGAGGGCGATCATTCACTTGCTTAGCGAGATCAATGAGCGTGTCGGTATTTTTGCCCATCGCACTGACGACCATGACGACTTGCTGGCCTTTTTGGTGGGCGCGAACCGCTTTACGAGCGGCGGCCAAAATCTTTTCGCTGTCGGCGACACTCGTCCCGCCGAATTTTTGAACAACTAGTGGCATTGGTTTTTATGGTTGAGGTGTCAAATGGCAAACCTACGAATCTATTCGTTTTGACGTTGGTTTAGAAGCGAGAAGGCCAAGATTGCCCACACGTTTTCAACTAGTTTCCGGTTAGGTAAAGTCTGCGACCTTTGTTTTGGTTTTGTGGCAAACGAGATATTAGCCCAACTCTTGCCAAGGTCATTGTTGGCTCGATTGTTCGCTCGCCAAGGCGTGGTTAACATGAGCAGGCTCAAGTAAACTCTCCAGCGACCACCCTTGCCAAAAAAAGAAAGTCAACTCGATGCGTTTTATCTGTCCAATTCAATCGTGCTTGTTTGTATTGATCTTGTTGGTCGGCCAGTCGGTCGCCGCCGCTCAAAAACAGGATGCCGAGAACGAAGTAAAGCCAGTCCGCCACGAAGTGATTCAGCCGCTTCACAAAACTTCGTTCGACAACGAAGGAAAGTGTCGCCAGCGGAAGCAGGGTGGCAATCCACGAAAGGTCAATGGCTACCACGTTTTTGATGGATCGCAAGATGGCAACCGTCAAGTCGATCCGCAGATTGCCGTGGGTGGCGGCTACATTTTGCATGGAACGAACAATGGATTGATCATCTACAAAAAAGACGGAACGTTTGTGTCGGGGGTTTCTCAAAACTGTTTCAACAAAGGAATCGACCCGAAGCTCTTTTATGATGCTCACAATGGAATGTTCGCTTTCGACCTTTGGAATCCTTGGGACAAAGAGAAAAAGAAGCCGGTAAATATTTCGGTTTCTGAATCGAGTGACCCGACGGCGGCTTGGAATACTTATCCCGTTCCTGCTCCCGGTGGGCGTGATGGAGGAGGCATTGGATACAGCCGCAAATGGATCGGATACACTTTCCCTGGTGGCAAAGAACAAACGTTTGTGATGAATCTAGCGGAAGCCAAATCAGGAAAGCCTGCCAACGTTTATCACTTTAAGGGGAATCTTGGGCATCCCGTTCTGACTCAAGATCCAGAGGACGCACTTTACTTTTTCAAATTGTCTGAAAAAGAAGTCGTTCTCTCAAAAGTCTTTTCAGGTGCAGACGGAACACCGGTGGTCATCGAATCGGCGCGTGCAAAACACAATCTGAAATATGTCGGTTGGCCACCTCAGTCGCCGCAAAAAGGAACAGAACAGAAAACGTCGTCTGGAGATCGGAATCCTAAGAATCTTGTTTTGCAGGGCGGATATATCTGGTGGTCGCATACGGTGAACTGCCAAGGAAGAGCCGCTGTTCAGTGGCATCAAATGACGCTCGACGGTGAGTTCGAACAGACGGGCTTAGTCAGTGACTCAAAACGAAGTTTCATTCAAACAACGATTGGTGTGAACAAGCAATTAGATGTGATTGTTGGATTTCAAGAAACTGGCGAAGACATGTTCATCAGCCCAAGATTCGCTTTTCGTCGTGCCGCCGATCCCAAAGGAAAATTGCGTGAGATGGTTTCGCTGGGCGAAGGCCAAGGCGGTACCGATGGCGTTGCCTGGGGAGACTACAGTGGAAGTGTCGTCGACGCTGACAACGGTTTAGATTTGTGGACGATCCAGAGCATCACGGACAAAGAAGGTAAGGGTGATACTGTGATCGCGAAACTGCCGGCGAAGTAAGACGGTTCGCTGAGTCTGACGTTTTGTTTTGCCAGGACTCACGCTTGAGTGAACATGCTCAGGCATATTCAGGACAAGCGTGGCGTGGCAATCGTTGACAACAAAGTCGTTAGCTCAAAAACAATGGCTTTAAATGTCGCTCGTAGAGGTTCTCGGT